>JAFRMM010000122.1 GCA_017430675.1 Prevotella sp. | reverse complement strand
TCCTTGAACTGATTGGCGAAACCCTTCATCATTTCTTCAGCATCAACCCCTTTCCGTAGTTTCACATAAGCAATATAACTCCACTCACCCCAGTCCTGCAGATTGTTTTGTGTGGCATAATAAACATCGTTCTTCATTGAACAGTTGGCAGGGAAGTCCTCATAGACACCTTGTACGGTCAGAGTGTCGCTCTTCGAGTAGATTGGTTGTCCGGCCACGTCCGTACGACCGAAGATCTTCTTGGCCAGCGATGCCGGTATGATGACACTCCGCTCGCCGTAGTTGTCCCAACTCAGCTTGCCATCAAGACAATATGCAGAAATTGCACCGAATGGTGTCAGATTTGAGCCAGAACGTGGATGCTCGACCACACTCTCGCCAACTATGAACTCACGAGTCTGCCCCCAACTGGCCAGTTCAGTCATGGCCTCTACCTGTGGCATCTCCGACAAAATGGCATTAGTAGGACGATTACAATTAATGCCCCATGGAGAGTCAGGACCCATCTTCGTCTCAAATCGAAATACGCGCTCATTGTCTGAGATACACGAATTATAAGAAATGTTATATACCACCTGTGTCATCAGCAGGTAAAAGGCCGCGAAGGCTACCGTGAGTCCTACGAAGTTCAGCACCGCTGCCGTCTTGAAGCGACGGGCCATATACCAGATGTTTCTCAATACTTCTCTCATCTTGTTTGCTTTGATAGTCATTGGGTGATGCTCAGCACTTCATTATCCTTGAATGCCTCGTAGCCGCTGGTGACGACACGCTCGCCTGGCTCCAAGCCTTCGAGTACTTCATAGTGCTGCGGGTTCTGGCGACCTATGCGGATGTTACGACGATAGGCTTTCGTGCCACTCTTTTCCAATACAAAGATCCATTGTCCGCCTGTGGTCTGGAAGAAAGTGCCGCGAGGGATGAGGATGGCCTGCTCGGGCTGACCCAGTTCGAGGTCGATGTAATAGGTCTGGCCCGTGCGGATATTCTCGGGGCGCTCGCCCTTGAAGATGAAGTCGCAACGGAACTTTCCCTCACGGACTTCTGGATAGACCTTACGCACCAACAACTGGTATTGTTTGTCGCCACGGGTAAACGTAGCCGTCAGTCCCTGACGGACGCGATCAATATAGTGCTCGTCTATCTGCGCCTGCACTTTATAATCGCTGAGGTCATTCAACTGACCAATCTTCTGGCCTGGCTGGATGCTCTGGCCTAACTCCACGTTGAGTAAGCCTAACTCACCGTCGATGGCGGAGCGCACTTCGAGTTTGTCCTTACGCTGACGCACCAAAACCACGTTTTTGCGCATGTTCTGCAGATTGTCTTCCATCTGATCCATCTGCACAGAGCGATAAATCGAATCCTGCTTCAGGCGCTTCGACACTAAAGAGCGCTTCTTGGCTGCGAGTTGGTAGTCCTCTTGCGACTGCAGGTAATCCTCCTTGCTGATGAGTTTCTCCTGATAGAGTCGCTTGTTCTGCTCGAAGGTGCGCTGTTTGCGCTGAGTGTCCATATCTAATTGGGCCTGCTCCGTCTGGTTGTTCAGACGGTCCTGCTGCATCGCCACCTGGGTGTTTCGCAACAGGTTCTGTTTCTCGGCCAGTTCTGCCTCTGCATTCAGAATCTGGAGGTCGAGGTTGGAATTGCTCAGGCGGACGATGACATCACCCTTATGCACCATCGTACCCTCCTCGACCACCTTCTCCATCA
Organism: Prevotella sp.; assembly: GCA_017430675.1. The sequence goes on along the minus strand of JAFRMM010000122.1, from coordinate 14,697 downwards.
CGATGCCGCCTTCCTCAGGTGAGATCTGCACCACCTGGATGGGCAGCACCTGTCCGTTGGTACGCACATAGTCCTTGAACTCGGCATGGCTCACATCGCTGATAGTCAGTTCGTCCTTGCTCACTCTGAGCGTCGAGGCGTGATTGCCGAACAATAACCAACAACCAATAACCAATAACAAGACTACGCCAGCCACATACGGCCAATACTTCATCACCTTTTGCTTCTTTGTCTTTTCAATTATTCTGTCCATATCGTTTCACCATTGTAATATCTTACCAATTGTTCTTTTACCATTACCATCAACTGACACTGCAGCAGGGTGGCCTTTGAGTTCAGCAGTTGGGCTGACGTGGTTCGCAGGTCAATGGCCGTAGAGAGTCCTTCCTCAAACTGGCGGCGCGTCAGTTGGTAGGCCAGGGAGTCGGCCTCCACCTTCTTCTCCATCTGCACCGTCTGTTTCTGATAGCCCAACCAGTCCTGTTTGGCCTCACGACTCAGTTTCTCCAGTTCCAACTGTTTCTGTTCGTAGGCCTCACAGGCCATCTGATAGTTGTTCTTCGCCTTGCGGATGCTGGTAATCGTCTGCAGACGGTTGAATAGTGGAATACTCAATGTGGCTCCAATATACTCACCCATATTGTTCTTCAACTGATCACCGAAAGCCGCTGCCGTCTGGGAGTGCAGTGTCTTATAGTAAGTAGTGTTCAGACCCGCACTCAGAGAGAGAGATGGATAGAGAGAAGCACGGGCCTGACGCCACTCATGTCGTGATACCTGAATAGAATGATATGCTTGTTGCAGTTCAGGAACGAGATTACGGCTCGTCGGCAACGAGCCGTAATCTCGTGGGTCACGAGCCGTAATCTCGTTGACACTGAGCCGTAGGCTATCTGTCAACGGATAGTTCATGTCTTTTTTCAATTCCAACAGTGCTGAAGCCAGGAGGTTCTGCTGGCGGGTCAGTTCGTAGTCGGCCTCAGCCTGCTGCGACTCCACCTGCGCCACATCAGCAGCGCTCTTACGGCCCACCTCTTCCAACACGCGTGTCTGCCTGAGCAGTAGTGCCGTCTCCTCCACCTTCTCCTCGGCCATCTTGACCAGACCCTCGTAATAGGCCACATTGGCAAATGCCTGAAGCACGCTAAGAGCCGTCTGGTCTTGCTGCTGGCGCAGGGCCTCGCGCCCCATCAGCACACTGGCCTTGGCCGCTTTCAGCGCATACAGACGGTTGAAACCGTCGAACACGGGCAGCGAGGCACTCAGGGAGTAGCCATTATAAAAGGTACTCACGTCCGTATAGCCATTGGTCTCCGGGTCAATGGCACGGCCGAAGTTGTACTGAGTGCCTATATTACCATCCACGTATGGCAGGAAACGCCCAATGGCACCCGTCTTGCTGGCCTTGTAGTTGTCGAGGTCGAGTGCAGCCCGCTTCACCTCATGGTTGTGCTCCACAGCATACTGCATACACTGCCGCATCGTCCACGGTTGCGCCCCAGAGTGACAATAGCCAATAGCCAATAACCAATAAAATACTGTCTGTCGCATATCTCTATTCTTTTTCTTTCGATGATGCAAAGTTAGGTATTTATCTCCCACATTGCAAACTTTTGGGGCCGTCAGAAGGCAGATTGTCTAAAAATTAGACACCTTATTGTATGACTTTTAGACAGATTATTCGTAATTTTGCAGCATGAACAGTTACGGAACCGTATTAATCGTCGATGACAACACGGCCATACTCACGGCCCTGCGCTATTGTCTGGCCTCGACCTTCGAGCGCATCCTGACGCTGGAAAAGCCCGACGACATCCTGAAAGTGCTGGCACAGGAAGATGTCAGCCTGGTATTGCTTGACATGAACTTCACGCTGGGAGTGAACAGCGGACAGGAGGGACTGCTCTGGTTGCGCACCATCCGCAAGCACCATCCGCAGATGCCTGTTGTGTTGCTGACAGCCTACGCTGATGTCTCGCTGGCAGTCAAAGGTCTGAAGAGCGGCGCTGCTGACTTCATCACCAAGCCCTGGGACAATGATGAACTGGTGCGCAAACTGAAGGATGTACTTGACATGCAGAGCGAGATCGTGACGCTCGACGAGATGGAGAAAGACCATATCCGCCGTACCATCGACCGCTGTCACGGCAATCTCTCACAAGCCGCAGAACTCCTTGGCATCACCCGTCAGACCCTCTACAACAAGATGAAACGACTTTAAACGACTACGGATTACACTCATTAGCAGCGCATAATAATTCGTGAAATTCGTGTAATTCGTAGTATAATTTAAAAAGATAATGGTATATATAATAATAGGTATAGGTTGTCTGGTAGTGGTTGGCATCGCATGGTTTGTGCGCCATCAGCGCTCACTGAAACTGCGTGCCCATCTGATGCAGGAGGCCATCCGTAACCGTGACTTCACCTTCCGTCTGCCTACCGACGGCCTGTTGCCTGGTGAGCGTGCCATGCAGGAGACGCTGAACCAACTCGGCGAGACCATCCGCCAACAGGTAAATCAGAACGAGGTGGAGTCATGGGAACGTCTCACCCGCGTGCTGACCCACGAGATGATGAACGCCACGGCACCCATCACCAGCATCAGTCAGTCGATGCTTAGCCGCAAGGACGTAGAAGGCACCCCACTCGAAGAGGGTGTTCAGGCCATCTACGACACCTCCCGTCATCTGAGTGAGTTCGTAGCCAATTACCGTAAGATGTCGGAATTGGAAAAGCCTGTATTGGCAGATGTACATCTTCGCCCACTGCTCGATGATATCACCAGAGCCTATCCTATGCTGACATGGGAGATCAGCATACCCTCTGGCATCATCGTCCGTGCTGATACCGGCATGCTGCGTCAGGTGCTGATAAACCTGACGAAGAACGCAGTGGAGGCCGAAGCCCGGAAGATCGTCATCGAGGTGATGGAGAATCAGAGAGGTAAGTCGCGTGATACCGATTGGAATCATGGACCTGTCCCCCTGATTCTCTACATAGGAAACGACGGTCTGCCCATCCCTGCAGAGAACCGCCAGTCGCTCTTCGTGCCATTCTTCACCACAAAGAGAGGCGGCAGCGGTATCGGTCTCTCCCTGAGCCGTCGTATGATGATACAGCAAGGGGGCATGCTCGACCTTGCCGAAAGGCTACACAGTGGAAATCGCGTAGGTTTCCTTTTGTCAATAGCCAAATGTTAATCTCCCATAAAAAACAGCGCTGGCGATTTTACTTTTCCCTTTAAGGCGTGTCAAAGAGCATAGAAGTGTAAAAGTAACAATTAACTCATTATTAACAACCAAACTTATCGTATGAAAAAAATCTTTCTTTCGCTGATGGCTCTCGCCAGCCTCACAGTAGCAGGTCAGAACCCTACGGTTCCTTCAGTCACAGACAATGTGGTGGAAGACTTCAAACCCGCATCAACTAACCAAGAGAACAAGCAGTACCCGATGATCAACTCGCAGCGCATGGTGCGTGCACAGATCACAGCCCCTCAGGCCACATTCGTAGGACTTGACATCGCTGGTAAGATCTATGAGATGACCAAGGACGAGAACGGCGTATGGACAGGTACCTCTGCTCCCCAGGACGAGGGCTTCCACTACTATCAGTTGAACATCGACGGTGCTTCAGTGCCTGATCCGGGCAGCAAGTATTACTATGGTGCCAGCCGTTGGGGCAGCGGTATCGACGTACCTGCCGCCGACGAGGATTTCTACACGGTGAAGAACGTGCCGCAGGGTTCCGTCAACGAGGTCTATTACTGGTCGTCGGTGACCGAGTCGATGCGCCACGGCTATATCTATCTGCCCGCAGAGTATTATGCCAATCCCGATAAGAAATTCCCCGTGCTCTACCTGCAGCATGGCATGGGTGAGAACGAGACGGGCTGGAGCGCCCAGGGTAAGACGGGCATCATCATGGACAACCTGATTGCGGAGGGCAAGGCAGTGCCCTTCATCATCTATATGGACAATGGCCTGAACGCCCGCCGTCCGGGTGAGCAGCCGATGGGCTTCGGCTTCCCTGGCGGCGGTCCTCGTCCACAGGGTGCCCCTCAAGGCGGTCCTCAGGGGACTCGTCCACAGGGTGCTCCTCAGGGACCTCGTCCGCAGGGTGGTCCTCAGGGTGGCCGTCCCCGTATGAGCGGTGCTGACTTCGCCAAGATGGCCCGTCGCATGGGTGGTGCCTTCGAGGAAGTGCTGATCAAGGATATCATCCCGATGGTCGAGAAGAACTACCGTGTGATTGCCGACAGTGAGCACCGTGCCATGGCCGGTCTCTCGATGGGTGGCATGCAGACTCATGGCATCACGCTGAACAACCCCACCACATTCGCTTACGTCGGCATCTTCAGCGGTGGCACCATCGGCACTGACGAACTGACTGATGTGCCTGACTTCAAGAAGACCAACAAGGTGCTCTTCATGAGTGCCGGTGGCAGGGAGACTGGCATGGCCGAGGGTGACGGCAGCGTCATCAAGGCCGCAGAGGATATGAAGGCCATCGGCATCAATGCCCACAGCTACATCTCACCTGAGACAGCCCACGAATGGCAGACCTGGCGCCGCAGCCTCTACCAGTTCGCCCAGTTGCTCTTCAAGTAAAAGAAAGCAGCTTTTCTAACAAGGGGGGACGGTTCTTTCGTTGCGACGAAAGAACCGTCCCTCTATTATTCCCGTACCAGTCGGACGCAATCTCCGTAGTACAGGTCGCCATCGCTGTGAGGATGGAGTCTCTTTGAGTTGCCTGAGATGCCACCCGCTGCGGTCCCGTTCTGCGTAGCCAACCAGTAGTCGATGGCTTTCCCTACAAGAGACACTTTCGTACCTTCACGATAGCCGGCTGCAGGCAGGAAAACCGCACCGGCAGACTCCATCACCCTCCATTCGGCTGTTGTGTAGGTGTTATGAGAATAATTGTCAGCGTTTTCGTTGAAATAGTATGTGCCATTCCATTCGAGTCCTTTTGTAGTACTGGGCGTATAAGACAGACCAGCAGGCATCCTCCAGTCGTCAGGCAGAAGGATCACGCCGTTCACACCGTCCACAGAACCTAAGCCAAAGAGTTTGGCAGCATTTGTCCTGTCGTGAAACAGATAGACATTTTCCTCGCTTGTCATCGTACGCCATGTGTTTCCTGTGCTGTTCTGGATAACATTGTCGCCCCATTCGCTATAGACGATGTAGTCCTCAGTCTTTGTGGTGGCAAGTGTGGGATTGGTACCAGTGCCCCAGCCAAAGAGGTCGATCCAGCCGTCGTAGTCACTACTGATAGCCCTATTGTCGCTCTTCACGCCGTTTTCATACACATTGCCGATTGTGGCATTACCCACAATGTCATATTGGTGTTCGGCAAATCGCCATGTATGCGATGAAGCCTGATACTGCAGATTGCCCTGGGCGAACTGCACTTGCAGTCCCTCGGCATTGACAGTGAAGCGGCCAGGCAACACACCATTCTCCCACACGACAGAACCAGGCTCTGGCATGGGATCCGGATGGTCTTCGTTACTGCTGCACGATGTCAGCATCATTGCACTGCAAGCGATGAAAAAAAATAATAATTTAATTTTCATTTGTGTAATTAGGCTCACTTGATGTATTTCTTCCCGTTCTGGATGTACACCCCGGTATGCGACTCTTCATTGAGTTGCTCGCCAGCCAGGTTATAGATGGCGGCAGAGCGGGCGGGCTTGGCGGCCCTGGCAGATTCGACGTTTGAGGTTTTTCCTGTCAACTGGGCATATTCTTCACAGGCAGCAGCCATGTCGGCCAGGAACTGTTGGTTGGTGTGGAGCCGCGCATAGCCTGCGGAAGCCAGAAGCCGTGCCGCGTCAACGTCGCTCTGCCAATGGTAGCCTGCGATGACACGGCTCTGCCCCCACTGGTAGCCGAGCGCCAGGAGGTCGTCCTGAGCATCAGGATTGATTTCGCAGAGCAACAGGGCCGTCGTCCATCCCCGTATGGCATGGCCGGATGGATATGATCCGTTCTCGCGCAGAGTTTCTTCGTCGTCAGGTATCAGGGTGGACTCGTTGTAACGGACGTAGGGCCGTAGGCGCGTAATCGCTGTCTTGGGCTTCGTGGCGCAGAGGCGTACGGTAAGCATCCCCCGGTTGAGCACATTGAAGATGCAGGGTGTCTTCTCCTTCGAGATCTCCATGCCGAAAGGCTTGCTGAACTGTACGGCCATGTCGTTCATATCCGTCACGCCGTTGTCGATGGCCTGCTGGGCACGTTCCTCGTTCAGGCGCTCCCCCTTGCCCCACATATACTGGGTAAGGTCGTAGGCGAACTGTGTGGAATTCGGTTCGGGCGGTGCCGGCAGCCAATTGACGGCATTGGGCAGATCGTCAATCTCAAAATACATGGCCTCGCTGTCAAGCGAAATGTCTGTCTGGGCATGAGTGCCGAGGGTAGCCATCGCAGCGGCTACAGACAGTAATAAGATCTTTTGTCGCATGATGTTATTGTTTTATTTGTTCATAACTGTTATTCTATCAGCTTATTTATTTTTGTGTTTCTTTCCTTGTTCTGCCAGAGCGCGGAAGTAACAGAGCGCATTGTCGTAGTCCATGAAGCGCGAGGCATCGGCAGCGCCGTTGGCATGCTTGGCTACAGCCACCTCGGGGTGGTACTGCAGACCTATGAAGAAGGGCTTGTCGGTACGCTCCACGGCCTCGATGATGTCGATGCCGCTGGTCTGGGTGACAGCAGTCACTTTGAGTGACGTTCCCTCTACGCTCCGCACGGCCTGATGATGCCATGACGGGACACGGCTGACGATATCTGTTCCAACGATTTGCCGAAGCAGCGATGACTGGTCGGTGACGGTGACATCGTGGACGGCAAAGTCGCGTCTGTGGTCAGCCGTCGCCTCCATGCGGTGCTCATCGGCGTAGGACAGTCCCTGTGCCGCGAAGTAGGTACGCAGGTCCTGTATCATCTGTGCGCCAGACACGATGCTGAGCATCTGCATGCCGCGGCAGATGCATAATACCGGCAACTGAGGCTCCCGCTCCAGGCACCATGCCATCAGGATATAGTCCGACACATCACGCCGTCCGTCGCAGTTGCCTTCCTCCTCGATACCGTGCCAAGGCTCCGGGGTCTTATAGAATGTAGGACTGATGTCCGCACCGCCTGTAAAGACAAGTCCGTCTAGACCGGCGAGCAAACTGATGATGTCCTGGCCGGCGAAGGGATCAGCCTTCACCTTGTCAGCATATTCCTGTATCACAATGCCGTGATCGTCGGTATATTGTGCTGACAACTGGTCACCGTCGTATTCCATAACGGGCGACTTCAGCAGTGGCAGCGGCACAGGTACGGCTCCTGCCTCACGCACGCTCTGCAGCGCACTGGTGTAGGAGATGGACGTACTGTCGCCGCGCCAGGCTATCCCAATACGGACCGGCGTGTCATCCTGCTTGGCGGCATTATTGGCGTTCGTGCACGATGTCAACAAGTTAAAGTTACAGATGACGAGGATGGCGACGAGAAGCCAAAGATTTATTCTTTTCATTATGTTGCCTATCTGTTTTAATTTATAGTCAAGTCCTCATGTGACCTAAGAAATCTCAAAACGATGCGGAAGCCTACAGTAGCGTCGCGGCCGTTGTGTTCAATCTCGCGGCCGTGGTAGGAATAAGTGCAAGTGTAGGGCTCGCTATTGTAACAGCCGCCGCAGCCAACAATAATTTTACCTGACTCGGGACCGGCATAGTCAGTGCCCTGGTCGGCAGGGATGTCGGCCAGATCGGCATACCAGTCGTTGCAGTATTCCCAGACATTACCGCTTAGGTCGTAGAGGCCGAGTTCGTTGGGCTGCCTGGAGGCCACGAAGTGGGAGGCTCGTCCGGCGTTGTCGGAATACCAGGCCACATCGCTTATCATGTTTGAACCAGCGTAGATATAGCCATGCGACTTACGTCCGCCGCTGGCGGCGTAGTGCCATTCGGCCTCTGTAGCGAGGGCAAACTGCATCCCGGCGGGCAACTGGTCGGCGCACATCGTGTTCAACTTGTCGAGGAAGCCGCCGCTCCCAGTGATGTCCTCGTAATTAATCTTCGTAACGGGATAGAGACCTTCGCTCTCGGTTTGACCTTGGGGTGTCGAGCCCATGACGGTTTCCCAGATGTAGTTCATCGTTTCGGTTTGGCAGATATAGAAGTCGGAAAGCGTTCCGCTGACGGTTTTCTGTTCACCGTCGCGTTCATAGACCAGTTCGTAGTTGCCGCCCTTCACTTCAACCATCGGGAGGTAGTAGCCGACTGTACCGTTGTTCACGGTGATGGAAAGGAGGTTGTCTGGCTGAATAGGTTCCACGAGTTTTTCTTCGTCGAAGTCATCTACGAGGGCGAGTCGTAGGCCACGGTTTTTATAGGACTGGTGCATTCCCAGCCATGTGTGGTAGGCGGTTTCGAGACCCGTCTGTCTGGTGCCGTAACTGCCGCCGCGGTTGACGCGGTAGTTGTTGATGGCGTTGCAGACATAGTCGAGACCTTGGTCGAGCGTGAGTTTGTCGAAATAGACGAAGTTGTCGCGGGTCCATTCCCAGACGTTGCCGGTCATGTCGTAGAGGCCGAGCTCATTGGGTTGCTTCAGGCCGACAGAGTGGGTTGTGCCGTTCGAGTTGCCGGCGTACCAGGCCACTTCGTCTATCGTGTTGGATCCGGCATATTTGTAGCCCATCGACTTTTGTCCGCCGCGGGCTGCATATTCCCACTGGGCTTCGGTGGGCAGCGCGAAACGCTTGCCAGACGGCAACTGGTCGGCGCACATCGTGTTCAACTTGTCGATGAAGCCACCTTCCTTGACGATGTCGTAGTAGTTCACATTGCTGACGGGATATAAGTCGCCATTGTCTGGCTGTCCTTCGGGTCTCCATCCCATCACATCGTTCCAAAGTTTGTTGGTCACCTCGACGGGACAGATGTAAAAGTCGGAGAGCGTTCCTGTGACGGTCGTCACTTGGCTTTCGTACATATACGCCATCGAGTAATCTCCACCTTCCACTTTTTTCATAATAATAAACTCGTCAGAGGAATCATTCACCTTGAAGGTGAGTATCTCTGCACCCCACTGGTTGTTGCCAGAATAGTCATTGCTTGAATTTTCCGTATTGCAACAGGTGAGGGTAGCGGCGCTGATGATGATGGTGACCATCATCCAATTCGTCATCTTTTTCATTCTTTAGTCTTCAACCATTTTCATGTTCTTACTGTCCCAGAGGAACTTGTCGGTAATCTTCAGTTCTGGGATGACAGGCAGACAAAGGAATGCCATCGTGATAAAGGGTGCCTTCATCGTGCAACCAGTCTGGGCAGCCATGTCGCAGAGCAACCGGCAGCGGTAAGCCACCTCATGGCCGTCGAGCGGTGACATCAGCCCTGCAATGGGCAGTGCCATCTCGATGATCTCCTCATCGGTTATGACCACCTGCCCCCCTTGCATCTCTATGACACGGTTGACGGCATGGACAATAAACTCGTCGGAGGAGCCGATGGCCACGATGTTGTGACTGTCATGAGCCACTGACGAGGCAATGGCTCCCTGACGGATGCCAAAGCCGCGCACCAGCCCGACGACAGGACGGGCCGACTGGGTATAGCGGTTATAGACCACTACCTTCTGCACCTCATGCCACGGGTAGTGAGAGTCCTTCATAGGGTCTCCCGTCACCTCCACCACGTCGTGGCCGGTATATAGGCTCCTGTCTGCGGCACGGATGATGTGCTTGGTGTCGCCGCGATGGATGTCAAGCTTGATGTCGTCAGCCGTGATGGGAGTGGCGCAGAAATGGTTAGGATAACTACTGAGGTCCGCGATTGTCTGCCGCCGCGCGCTGATACTTCCGAACGACAGGTTGTAACTATAGACCTCAACACCACGGATGATGGTGTTCTGCACCCCCAGGAAAGGACCAACATTGTTGACGATGATAAATGTGGCCGGGTCGTCCTCTTGCAGCAGTCCCCAGTTCACGCCATAGTGACGCTGCGGGTTGCAGCAAGCCGCCTGAAGGACGTTCCAAAAGTCGTGGCCATCGATAAGTGCCCGCTTCACGATGGAAATGATGTGACCACGCACGAGGTCGTCGGCGTGGCAGTCATCGGTACACAGCATCACCTGGTCGGGATATTCGTCGATGAGCGGGTGTAGGAGAGCATAGTCCTTGGCGGAACTGCCCTCACGGATGATGACCTTCATGCCGGCACGGATGCATTCGCGCCCCTCGTCGAGCGTTGTACATTCGTGGTCGGTAGATATTCCTGCCTGTGCATAGCGCTGGCGCTCCTCTGGGGTAAGGCCAGGGGCATGGCCGTCGATGGGTTTGCCTGCTGCGCGGGCAGCGGCTATCTTCGCCATCACCTCGCTATCGCCCTGTAGCACACCTGTGAAGTTCATCATCTCGCCCAGAAAGCCAATGTCATCGCGCTGCATCAGGGCTGCTATCTTCTGACTGTCGATAGTTGCTCCGCTGGTCTCCACATTACCGCCTAACGCCGGTACGCAACTGGGGGCACCGAACAGGAAGTTGAACTGCGCCTGGCTGGCCGAATGGATCATCACGTCCACCCCTTCCACACCCAGCACGTTGGCGATCTCATGCGGATCGGCGATGACACCGATAGTGCCGTGCTCCGACGCCACACGGGCGAACTCCACGGGCATCAACATACTGCTCTCGACGTGTACATGGCTGTCGATAAAACCGGGCATCAGATAGGGCCATTGCCTCCCATCCTCTGGCAGTTCACAACGATTTATCTGAATGATGCGTCCACCATCCACCACCAGCTCGCCATCGAATATCTCGCGGCGAACCGCATCAACGATATGTCCTTGATATGTCTTCATTGTCAGATTGTTTTATGTTATATTTCATTAGTGTCCCGTTAAAATTGGGACGAGTTAAATATTAATCAAATAGCCCTAGAATGAGGGGACCAAATTGCTCTTTGACATCGTTGAAATTAGTCTTATTGAATAGATCTTGTAGTGGTGTCTTGTCCGTCAGCGAGATGCTGAGGATTTGCAGGACCTCATAGGTCGATCGTTCCAGCCGCATATCATGCTGTACAATCGCCACGAGACAATAGGCAATGATAGCTGCACAAATCTGTATACGGACTGCATTTTCAGTTGTTCCCCAAAACTTCTTGATCTTGAGGTGCTGCTTCAGCCATTTGTGGAATAATTCTATTTGCCACCTGTTCTTATACAGGTTAGCCACTTCGAGAGCCGTCAGGTGTGTTGCATTCGTCAAGAAAGCAAAGTCACGATTCTGCTCTGCATCATGGTAGCGGACAAGCCTGAGCCTTTCAGGGTACTTCTTGAAAGAGGCATACTCTGTCAGTTGTATCTCTGCATCAGTAAGTACATCTGAGGGAAGTCTCCGTTTCCATTTCATGCACTTGTATTGCAGGTTTCGCTTGGCTCTCACTACGAAGAAGGATTCCATCCGATGGATTCTGTAGAGTTCCTTGAAGGCATTGTAACCACGGTCAAACACGTAGTATGAGCCTTGTTCATAGGGAATCTTGTCCATTACCTTGGAGTCAAACACGGATGCTGTCGTGATGTGAAAGAATGCAGGGACGGATGTTTCCAAATCGTATAGGAAGTGTATCTTTACTCCTCCTTTGCGCTTTCGGCGCTCGGCTTTGCCGCTTTGCTCTGCAAAGAACTTAGCCCACCAAAAGACAGAGAGGCACAGCGGTATCGTTGTTGAATCGAAGGCATAGACCTTTCCTTTCAGTTTGAAGATATCCACTACCCGTTTCTTGCGAGCCAGGTCCATCATGTAGAAGGCAAAGTCTTCAAAAATTCGGTAATCCCTGTCCTGATTTGCCTTGGCAAATGTAGTCCTGGCGATAGGCTTGCGTCCAAGACCAAGATGATAGCACTTTGACTGATGAGCCTCCAATGCCACAATCAAGTCGCGAAGACTCTCACGATTGCTGAGTTGTCCAAACATAAGAGCCAACAATTGGTTCCAGCAAGTGAAATGCTTGACATAATGGTCGCCGTGGTACTTCCTGACATAGTCATTGAACTGACTTCTATTCAAAAACGAGGTGAGTTGAGAGAATACGTATTTTGAAATGTTCATACCATCTAATCTGTTTAGACGGCAAAAGTACAAAATCAAATCCGTTTCACTTCAAAAACACTCGTAAAAGACTGTATTTCAATTATTTCAAAGAACGATTAGTCCACTTTAACGGGACAGTAGTGGTTATATTTTTATTGTACAAAGATAGGCAAAAACCTCCAAACTACAAAACCCGAATGTCACAAACAGTCAGATTTTGCAAATTTTGAAACAATTATTGCAGATTTTGAAACTCACAGGGGACGGTCTCAGCATCAACTTCAAGACCCAGCGCCAGTATCAGGACATCATCGGTCAGATCGAAGACCTCACCAAGGGGTGACTTTCGCCAAATAAGTGGCACTTTAGCAAAATTTGGTGGCACTTAATTTTACTACGGAGCCACTTAATTTTGCTAAAACGGTACTTATTGGGGGGTGGACCCTGTACTCACCGACGGTTCTCTGTGAGTTAGAATCACGCATCCACGCCGTTCTTTTCAGTTATCAGTTGATCCTTCAGTTCCTCGTATGTGCCGTCTGCCGCCACACGACCATCACGCAGTATGATGATGCGGTTGCACTGCTGGATGGTGCTCAGGCGGTGGGCAATGACGATGCGCGTACATTTCAGTTTGGCTAGGTTCTCTACGACGATATGCTGGCTGATGTTGTCAAGTGCCGACGTGGCCTCGTCAAGGAAGAGCACCTCGGGCTTTCTGACCAGAGCACGTGCAATCAGTATGCGCTGGCGCTGTCCGCCCGACACGCCCTTGCCATCGACACTGATGGGCGTGTCCATGCCTAAGGGGAACTGGCGAATGTCGCCGTCGAGCGCGGCCATGCGTGCGGCCTCCCAGGCATCATCGTCGGTCAGCAGCGGATTGTTGAAGATGATGTTGTCGCGGATGGTACCTTCAACGAGTTGGCCGTCCTGCATGCAGATGCCAATACAGAAACGCCTCAGACTGCGCAGGTTGATGTCGCTGATATCATACTGATCGTAGAAAATGGAACCCGCCTGCGGGTGCTCCAGACCCAACATCAGCCGCATCAGTGTGCTCTTGCCGCAGCCCGAGCTGCCGACAAGGGCCACGTAGTCACCGCTGTTGATGGTCAGGTTCAACCCGTCGAAGAGCTGCGGCATGTCATCGGCATAGCAGAACTTCAGGCCGCGTATGTCCAAGCGCCCCGATATACTCTTAACCACATTCTTGTTCTCCTTGACTTCGGGCTTGGCAGCCATGATGGGTCGGCAGAGTTGCAACTCCGGCAACAGGCGCGACACATCCTTCGAGATAGTCTGCAACTGTTGCACAGCCTGGCAGACAAGAGCCAATACAGCACAATAGGCAATGTAGTCGGAGAGTGACAGCCCATAGTGCCAGGCCGCCCACATTGTCACGATCATAGGCAGGAGTTTCAAGCAATAGGCTATGCTGTTCACGTAAAAACTGGCCAAAGGCTGGCGGCTACCGTACATCTCCGTAGGGGCGTATGCCTTTGCCCATTGGTGGAAGGCGCGGAACTCAGCACCAGTGGTCTTGATTTTCTGGACACCTGTAAACAAGGCGAACAGCGTACCCACGAGGTGTGAGCCTCCAGCATTCACATTCAGTTGAACCCGCCTTGTATAGTAGAACACAAGTATGATGAACGCCAACTGTATGACAATGACGATGATGCCAGTGTAGAGCAGCGGACCACCATAGATGAAGAACTGTACGAACATGATGGCTGAGAACAGGAAGGTCAGCAGGGTTGACAGGAAATCGGCCGTCAGGTTAGAACTGACGCGCGATACCGACAGCAGACGGTTGGAGAGGTCGCCTGGCGTAAACTGCTTGGCAAACGTGGCTGGCAATAACAATAGGCGCGACATCATGGCGATCTGTAGCGTATGCTCCACCTTGTCCTTGATGCGTACCACCACCAAGTTGCGGGCTGTCTGCACCATCGTCAGTCCGACTGCTGCGCTCAGGAGTAGTGTCGCTACGGGAACAATCTGCCCGACATCACCCGAGGGGATGACCTCCGAGAAGATCAGTTTGCACACGTAGGGCGTGAACATCGTCAACAGCGTAACACCGACACAGGCCATCAGGCTGTATAGCCAGTCATATTTGCAGAGGCAGTTCAGGGAGTAGCGTATGATCTTCTTGGCATTCAGTTTGTCGTCGGAAAGAGGTAAACAGGCAATGACAGCCTTCTTCTTCAGCAGGTCGGCATTTTTGCTGGCCGACATGAGTTTACCCGTCTTCGGGTGGGTGAAGGTATAGTCCGTGAAACTGGGGTCAAGTATGACGGGGGTATCGTCATCGGCCATGAATCCTAACATATAGCCCGTACAGCGAGACCACCAGCCTTCACTCAGTATGATGCGGCGGAAAAAGACATTATTTTTCTCAAACAACATCTCTATCTGATCAATGTCTTTGGGCAACTCCACGGCCGACTCCATCTGCTTCCACAGATCCCTGTCTATCACGGAGCGGAGAATGTCCTGGGCCTGTCTCATCGCCCTGCGGTCACCGTCCATGCGCCGCGCTAACTGCCGAAGGAATATATTCATCTTCATGGTGTCAGGCGT
>JAFRMM010000121.1 GCA_017430675.1 Prevotella sp. | reverse complement strand
CCATATCGAGGACAACCGTCCCCGTCAGACGGAGTTCAACAAACTGAACCTGAACTACACGCTGATGTCGAAGCGCAACCTGCTGGCATTGGTGAACGAGAAACTGGTAAGCGGTTGGGACGATCCCCGTATGCCGACGATCTGCGGTTTCCGTCGTCGTGGTTACAGTCCTGAGAGTATCGTCAGTTTCATCGACAAGATCGGCTATACGAAGATCGACGCCCTGAACGACATGGCATTGCTGGAGAGTGCCGTCAGGGATGACCTGAACAGCCGCGCTATCCGCGTGTCAGCCGTGCTGGATCCCGTGAAGGTGGTGATCACCAACTATCCCGAGGGACAGGTGGAGCAACTCACTGCCGTGAACAATCCAGAGAACGAGGCTGACGGTACCCACACCATCGAGTTCAGCCGCGAACTGTGGATCGAGCGCGATGATTTCATGAAGGAAGCCGAGAAGAAGTTCATGCGTCTGGCTCCCGGTAAGGAGGTGCGCCTGAAGAATGCCTATATCATCCAGTGCAACGAGGATCATCCCTGTGATGAGGATGAGAACGGCAACGTGACCACCATCTACTGCACCTACGACCCGGAGTCGCGCAGTGGTCTGCCCGGCTCCAACCGTAAGATCAAGGGTAAGACACTCCACTGGGTGAGTTGTGCCCACGCCGTCAAGGCGGAGGTACGTCTCTATGACCGTCTGTGGAAGGTGGAGAATCCCCGTGACGAACTGGCAGCCATCCGTGAGGAGCAAAACTGCGATGCCGTGACAGCCATGAAGCAGATCATCAACCCCGACTCGCTCAGTGTGCTGAAGAACTGCTATATCGAGCCCTTCGCCGCTGATATGAAACCGCTGACCTATCTGCAGTTCCAGCGTATCGGCTACTTCACGCCTGATTCAGACTCCACGCCCGAGAAGCCCGTCTTCAACAAGACTGTCGGGCTTAAAGACACATGGGCGAAGATCAACAAGTAAATGACAGACGAACTGGCATATTTTGACAGTGAGGGGTTTCAGACCATCCTGAAACGATACGAAGAGTCAGTAAGGTCAGGGCATTCCATCTATATGGATGCCGATGACCTGGCTGACATTGCCGACTATTACCAGTACAATGGCAGGATGGAAGAGGCAGACCGTGCCATCAACCTGGCTTTGGAGTTTAATCCGGAGGCAGTGGGTCCCCTGCTCTACAAAGCCCGTGAGGCATTGAGTCTCAAGGACTTTGAGACTGCACGGGAATATGCGGACCGCATTCAGGCCGTTGACCAACAGGAGGCCCTCTATTTCCGTGGGGAGATCCTGATCAATGAAGACAAGGTGGAAGAGGCCGACGACTTCTTCCGTGAACAGATGCGGGAGGTGATGCCTGACGAGCAGATGGACTATGTCTATGACGTGGCGAACATCTTCTCTGACTATAATGTGCATGAAAAGGCCATGGAGTGGATGGCCCGTTCGCAGGGAGACGACTCCGACGACTTCAAGGAACTGATGGCCCGCACCCTCTTCGGATTAGGGAAATACAAGGATAGTGAACGTATCTTCAACGAACTCATCGACCATGACCCCTACTCCATCAGATACTGGAACGCGCTGGCCAGTGTGCAGTTCATGAACGAGGACTACCACGCCGCCATCACCAGCAGTGAATATGCCATCGCCATCGACCCCAATGATGCGGAGAGCCTTCTCTCAAAGGCCAACAGTCTGTACAGTCTGGGGAATTACGAGGAGGCGCTGGACTATTTCAGGAAATACTCAGAAATCATGGATGAGGATGAGTTTGGATTCCTGCATCAGGGAACCTGCCTTATCAACCTGGAGAGATTCCAGAAAGCCATACTGGTTTTGGAGAAAGCCAGGTATCTGGCAGAAGACGATTCGCCCTACCTCCCTGATATCTGTCAGGAACTGGCCTTTGCCTACAGCGAGATCCACAAGCCTGAGACGGCGCTCTACTATGTCGATAAGACCAAGGATATGAACTGCGACCATGTGAGTATGGAGATCATCAGGGGACATATCCTCCTGGCAAACAAGATGCCCGAAGAAGCGGAAAGGGCTTTCAAGAATGCCCTCCTTATGTCGGACAACGCCCCCAGGACCATGCTTCGGATCATCGTGTCACTCTACGACAACCGTTATATCAAGACATCGTATATCCTGCTGAAGAGTTTCTTCAGGCATGTGGATGATGACTGGAACGAGGGCTATTCCTATATGGCTCTGTGTTGTATGGTCATGAAAAAAACGGACGAGTTCCTGTTCTATCTCAAGGAAGCCACGGACAAGAATCCCAAGGAAGCCAAGACCGTACTCGGCAGTTACTTCCCTGAAGACATGGTGCCACAGGCGTATTTCGATTATATGTCAAACCAATTAGAATCAGAGCAATGAACTTTATCACGAACATATTAAACAGTCTGGGCTGGTACCCAACGGTATTCATCCTGATGCTGTTGGAAAGCACAGTAGTGCCAGTACCCTCTGAGTTTGTCGTCACCCCTGCTGCCTATCATGCGGCCAGTGGTTCCCTGAACGTTTTCCTCGTTGTGCTCTTCGCCACACTTGGTGCCGACATCGGTGCCAGCATCAACTATTTCGTGGCTCTCTATGTGGGACGGCCAGTGGTCTATAAGTTCGCCAACAGCAAATGGGGTAAGATGTGCCTGTTGAATCAGGAGAAGGTGGAGCGGAGTGAGAAATATTTTGACGACCACGGTGTGGCTGCCACCCTCACTGGCAGATTCGTTCCCGTGATCCGTCATCTGATCTCCATTCCCGCAGGACTGGCACGGATGAACTATGGTAAGTTCCTGTTGTTCACTACCATCGGTGCCGGCGGATGGCACAGCGTGCTGGCAGCCATGGGCTGGTATCTGCATGCCATCGTCCCTGAAGACCAACTTAACGACAAGATCAGTGAATACGCCGAATACATCAAAATCGTGATTGTCGGACTGCTTATCTTGGCCGTGCTTTACTTCGGCATCAAGTCATGGATGAGACGCAAACAGCAGGATTAACACCGCTATCTGAGAATAATCATACATCAATAAAGAAAAAATTCCCATTTTTATTCTTTCATTTCAAAGATATTTTGTATCTTTGCCGATTATTATCAGGTCAAATAAGAAGTTATGGCAAAGACAAACAATCATCTGGTGATTATGGCTGGGGGCATTGGCAGCCGTTTTTGGCCCATGAGTACAACGGAGAATCCCAAGCAGTTCATTGATGTGCTCGGCGTCGGTAAGACTCTACTCCAATTGACCGTAGATAGGTTTGGAGACATTGTAAAGCCAGAGAACATCTGGGTTGTGACCAACCAGAAGTATGCTTCCATTGTGAAGGAGCAACTCCCTGACATCCCAGAGGGTAACATCCTGAGTGAGCCATGCCGCCGTAACACTGCCCCCTGTATCGCCTATGTCAGTTGGCGCATCAAGTCGAAGGACCCGAAGGCTAACGTCGTCGTAACACCCAGTGACCATATCGTCACCGACAAGTCCGAGTTCCAGCGTGTCATCAAGGAGAGCATGGTATTTACAAGTGAGACGGATGCCATCGTCACACTGGGTATGAAGCCCAACCGTCCGGAAACGGGCTATGGCTATATCCAGGCAGACCTCAGTACCAGTTCCCTACGCAACAAGGAGATCTTCCGCGTGGATTCTTTCCGTGAGAAGCCGAATTTGGAACTGGCACAGGAATACATCAAGAAGAACAACTTTTTCTGGAATGCCGGTATCTTCATCTGGAACATCAACACCATTGTCAACGCCTTCCGCGTCTATCAACCCTCCATGGCCAAGATTTTTGAATCACTGCTGCCCATCTATGGCACTGACAAGGAGCAGGAGGAGATCGACCGCATGTTCCCGGAATGCGAGAACATCTCCGTTGACTATGCCATCATGGAGAAGGCCGAAGAGATCTTCGTCTGTCCCGCCGACTTCGGATGGAGTGATCTTGGCACCTGGGGATCCTTGCATGAACAGAGCAAGAAGGATCTTTACGGTAATGTGTGCATCGGTCCCGAGATCAACATCTTCGAGAGTCACAACTGCATCGTTCACACTACCCAGGAGAAGAAGGTGGTCATCCATGGACTTGACGGATATATCGTGGCTGAGAACAATGACACTTTGCTGATCTGCAAGTTATCTGAGGAACAGCGCATCAAGAATTTCTCCGGAAACGCATAATAATATGGATAAAAAAGTTGCCTTAATCACAGGTATCACTGGTCAGGACGGAAGTTACCTGGCCGAATTTCTAATTGAAAAAGGATATGAGGTGCATGGTCTGATGCGCCGTTCCTCATCCTTCAATACCGCACGCATCGAGCATCTTTATCTCGATGAGTGGGTACGTGACATGAAGAAGGCACGCCTTGTCAATCTCCACTGGGCCGACATGACGGACTCGTCATCTTTGATCCGTGTCATTTCAAAGATTCATCCTACGGAGATTTATAACTTAGCCGCTCAGAGCCATGTGAAAGTGTCGTTTGACGTACCTGAATATACGGCTGATACCGATGCCAACGGTGTACTCCGATTGCTGGAGGCCGTACGCATCTGTGGTCTGGCTGACACCTGCCGTATCTATCAGGCATCAACATCGGAACTCTACGGTAAAGTACAGGAGGTTCCCCAAAGTGAGACGACTCCCTTCTATCCCCGTTCTCCTTACGCCGTTGCCAAACTCTACGGCTTCTGGATCATGAAGAATTATCGTGAGTCATACAATATGTTCTGCTGCAACGGTATTCTCTTTAACCATGAGAGTGAGCGCCGTGGTGAGACCTTTGTGACCCGTAAGATCACGCTTGCCGCAGCCCGTATTGCACAGGGTTATCAAGACAAACTCTATCTGGGCAACCTGAACTCGCTACGCGACTGGGGTTATGCCAAGGACTATATCGAGTGTATGTGGCTAATCCTTCAGCAGCCCGAGCCCGACGACTTCGTGATTGCCACCGGTGAGTATCATACTGTTCGCGAGTTTGCCACACTGGCTTTCAAGGAAGCAGGCATCGAACTCGAATGGCGTGGCGATGGTGTTGATGAAAAAGGTTACGACAAGGCAACGGGCAAGTCGCTCGTGGAGGTTGATCCTAAGTATTTCCGTCCTGCGGAGGTGGATCAATTGCTGGGCAATCCCGCTAAGGCCAAGGCTAAGTTGGGTTGGAATCCCCATAAGACTTCTTTCGAGGATCTGGTCAAGATTATGGTTCGTCACGATATGAAGTTCGTAAAGAAACTCTTCCTTAAAGCCCACATGGACGATGCTGAACAAGGACAGTAAGATATATGTAGCGGGACACCACGGACTTGTGGGTTCCGCTATTTGGAATAACCTCCTTCAACGGGGCTATACCAATCTGATAGGCCGAAGCCATCAGGAACTCGACCTGACGGATCAGGTGGCCGTCAAGCGGTTCTTCGATGAGGAACGTCCTGATGCAGTAGTACTGGCCGCTGCCTTTGTAGGCGGTATCATGGCTAACTCCTTATATCGCGCAGATTTCATCATGATGAACATGAAGATCCAGTGTAATGTCATCTCAGAAGCCTACGCTCATGGTGTCAAGAAGTTGCTGTTTTTAGGCTCTACCTGCATCTATCCCAAGAATGCGCCACAACCGATGAAGGAAGACTGTCTGCTGACATCGCCCTTGGAATATACCAACGAGGAATATGCCATTGCCAAGATTGCCGGTCTGAAGATGTGCGAGAGTTATAACCTGCAATATGGCACCAACTATATCGCCGTAATGCCCACCAACCTCTATGGTCCGAATGACAACTTCCATCTGGAGAACTCTCACGTCATGCCCGCCATGATGCGCAAAGTCTATCTGGCCAAACTGATTCACGACGGAGATTGGGAAAAGATTGCCATAGACTTGAATAAGCGTCCTGTGGAGGGTGTAACGGGAGAAGGTATTCTCTCACCTCTCACTTCTCACCCCTCACCTCGCCAAAAGGTCCTTGACCTATTGGCCAAATACGGTATATATAATAATAAGGTGGTACTTTGGGGTACTGGTACGCCTCTTCGCGAGTTCCTTTGGAGCGAGGATATGGCTGATGCTTCTGTCCATGTGTTGCTTAATGTGAACTTCAGCGATATTATCGGTCTCGAGAAGTATTCTTCTGTGCATTATGGTGCCAGTACCAATGGCGCCGTAGATCGTAACCACAGTGCAGGTCGCGGCGGTGCCATC
Organism: Prevotella sp.; assembly: GCA_017430675.1. Next base: position 828 of record JAFRMM010000121.1, on the reverse strand, counting down.
CCCAAGTTAGGCGAAATCCGTAACTGCCATATCAATGTCGGCACAGGCAAGGAACTCACCATCCGTGAACTCTCCGAACTCGTCGTCAAGGCTGTGGGATTTGGAGGTACAGTTGAGTTCGATGCATCTAAGCCCGATGGCACCATGCGTAAGTTGATTGATGTCTCGAAACTCCACTCCCTCGGATGGACGCATAAGGTCGAGATAGAAGAAGGTGTGCAGAAGTTATTTGAGTGGTATCGTTCTAGTTTAGTATAAGATTAACCCCCGCCGGTTGGCGGGGGTTAATTCTTTATTTAGCATAGAGCGCTACGATGGTCTCGTACTTCTCCTGCTTACCTGAGGTCTGCTTCGGCTCTTCAACCTTCTTGCCATACTCATAGACCTGCTCGAAGGTCAGTTTGCCATCCTCGAAGTCCTTGCCGATACCACTGTCGAAACTTGCATAGCGGGCCTTTTTCATGGCGGGCAGTTCAGAATTCTCCAGGATGTCGGCAGCGTTCATCAAGGCACGGGCCATAGCATCCATACCACTGATATGAGCAATGAACAGATCCTCGAGGTCGGTAGAGTTACGACGAATCTTAGCGTCAAAGTTGGTACCGCCATTACCCAGACCACCATTGCGGATGATCTCCATCATAGCCTGTGTCAGTTCGAAGTTGTCGATGGGGAACTGGTCGGTGTCCCAACCGTTCTGGGCATCACCGCGGTTAGCGTCTATGCTACCCAGCATACCAGCGTCAACAGCACAAGCCAGCTCGTGTTCGAAGGTGTGACCAGCCAGTGTAGCGTGGTTCACCTCGATGTTCACCTTGAAGTCCTTAT
>JAFRMM010000120.1 GCA_017430675.1 Prevotella sp. | reverse complement strand
TCATCATTAGAGTTGATATTGCCAAAGTAGCCGCCCAGATTGTAATAGAGTTCTGCGGAGAGATACTCCTTCTGCACCAGTTTGTCATAAAGTTCATAAAGACGCTCCTGGGCACGGGGTCGCAGTTTTGAGTCGGGGAAGAGATCCATGAACTGCTGATAGGCTGTGATGGCACCGTTGGTGGGCGACTGGTCGAGACGGGGCTCCGGTGAACTCTGGTAGTACGACTCGCCAACATAGAAGGCGGCGGGCTCGGCATAGACACCACGGGGATAACTGGAGCCATACTTCTTGAACGTCTCGGAAGCAGCATCATAGTCCCGGTTGCAATACTGTGCCATTGCCAGCATGTAAAGGCACTCCTGCGCCTCATCAGACCCCTTCTTGATGGTCACCAGTTCCTCCAGCAGCGTCATGGACTGCTGGAACTTTCCGCGGGCGAAGAATTCCTTGGCTGCCTCGTACTTGGCTTCCATGTCACCATACTTATAGACCATGTTGAACTCCGACGAGCAACTGCCCATCAGGATCATCATGCAAGAGAGTATTATGAGAGTCTTCTTCATTTCGGGGTGCAAAATTAGACATTTTCGCACAAATAACAAAGGTTTTTTGAAGAAAATTATGAATTATGCACGATGAATTATGAAATATTTATTATCTTTGCACCCTATGGGCAAATATATACTGACATCAGACTACCAGCCGACAGGTGACCAGCCCGAGGCTATCCGGGAACTCACGGAGGGCCTGGAGCGAGGCGACAAGGCACAGGTACTGCTGGGCGTAACTGGCTCCGGCAAGACATTCACGATGGCCAACGTCATCGCCAACCACAACCGCCCAACCCTCATCCTCAGCCATAACAAGACACTGGCCCACCAGTTGTATGCGGAGATGAAGGAGTTCTTTCCGCAGAATGCCGTAGAGTATTATGTCAGTTATTATGACTACTACCAGCCAGAGGCCTATCTGCCATCCACTGACACCTACATTGAGAAAGACTTGGCCATCAACGACGAGATAGACCGTCTGAGACTGTCTGCCGTATCAAACTTATTATCAGGAAGAAACGACGTTGTCGTTGTATCTTCTGTTTCATGTATATACGGCATGGGCAGTCCTGTGGCATTGCAGGAGAATGTCATCGAACTGCACGTCGGACAGAAGTTGGACCGTAATGCCCTGTTAAGGAAATTGGTGCAGTCGCTCTATATCAGGAACGACCTCGACCTGCAGCGTGGTAATTTCCGCGTGAAGGGCGACACGGTGGATGTGGCGATGGCCTACAGTGAGGTAGTGCTGCGCATCACGTTCTGGGACGACGAGATAGATGCCATCGAAGAGGTGGATGCCGTGACCTTCGACCGTCTGGACCGCTTCGAGGAGTATAAACTCTACCCCGCCAACCTCTTCATGACCTCGCAGGAGCAGACGAACATCGCCATCCATGACATCCAGGACGACCTCGTCAAACAGATCGCCTTCTTCGAGGAGATGGGCGACCCCATCAAGGCCCAGCGCATCAAGGAGCGCGTGGAGTACGACATGGAGATGATCAAGGAACTGGGCCACTGTTCGGGCATCGAGAACTACAGTCGCTACTTCGACGGCCGCAAAGCGGGAGAGAGACCGTACTGTCTGCTCGACTTCTTCCCCAAGGACTATCTGCTCTTCATCGACGAGAGCCATGTGTCCGTGCCGCAAATCAGCGCGATGTATGGCGGCGACCGCAGCAGGAAGAGCAACCTCGTGGAGTACGGGTTCCGTCTGCCCGCCGCCTTCGACAACCGTCCGCTGCGCTTCGAGGAGTTCCAGGAGGAGGTGAACCAGGTGATCTACGTCAGTGCCACCCCCGCCGACTTCGAACTGGCGGAGGCCGAGGGTATCGTCGTGGAACAGGTGATCCGTCCCACGGGACTGTTGGATCCCGAGATAGAGGTACGTCCCAGCGAGAACCAGATCGATGACCTGATGGACGAGATACAGACGCGCAGCCATCGGGGGGAGCGCGTGCTCGTGACCACCCTGACGAAGCGCATGGCCGAGGAACTGGCGGAGTACCTGCTAAACCACGGTGTCAGCACCAGTTACATCCACAGTGAGGTGAAGACCCTCGACCGCGTGCAGATCCTCAACGACCTGCGGCAAGGCGTCTATGACGTGCTGGTGGGCGTCAACCTGTTGCGCGAGGGACTGGACTTGCCTGAGGTGTCGCTGGTGGCCATCCTCGATGCCGACAAGGAGGGTTTCCTGCGCAACCATCGCAGTCTGACGCAGACGGCTGGCCGTGCGGCACGTAACATCAACGGCAAGGTCATCATGTATGCCGACACCATCACGGAATCCATGCAGTTGACCATTGATGAGACGCGTCGGCGACGGGAGAAGCAGATCCGTTACAACGAGGATCATCACATCACACCCAAACAGATCGTGAAGAACATCAGTACAGGTGCCCTGCAGAGAGACGACCGTCCGGACGTGAAGGAACTGCGGCGCGCCATGCTGGTGCCTGACACTGGGGCAGCCCTTGCCGCCGACCCGATCCTGGAACGGATGACCAGACCGCAACTGGAGAAGAGCATCGCCGAGACCACCCGTCTGATGAAGGAGGCTGCCAAGGCCCTCGACTTCCTGCAGGCGGCTCAGTACCGCGACGAGATTATCAGGCTCCAGAAAGAACTGGAGATGAAATAGAGATGAGAGGTGAGTAAAAGTGAAAAAATAACAAAATCCGTGTTAATCCATGTAATCCGTGCCTGATTATTGATTATTCTTAGTAATTTTGCGCAGAAATAACAGAAGAAATGTTTATGAAGAGACTATTGATAGCCGCCCTGACACTACTGCCGATGGTGGCAACGGCTCAGGATAACACCTGGGAACGGATAGAAGTGAACCCTGTCGAGAAGGAAAATCCCGATGCCAAGTATCTGCTGCCCGATGCCGTACCTGTCGTGGATGGGAAGGTGTGTTGGGAGACAACTATTGAAGCACCCGGAAAATCCGCACAGCAAGTCTATGACATCCTGCTGATGCAACTGAACAAGATGATCGCGGAGCCCAACCAGATCGAAAACAGTGTCTTGGCCATCAAGGACTCCGTGAACCATGAGTTGGGAGCCGTCTTCCACGAATGGCTGGTCTTCAAGAGCCATCTGCTCTCCCTTGACAGGACGCAATTCAACTTCCAGTTGCTCATCGCCTGTGCCGATGAGAAGGCCAACGTGAAATTGACCCGCATCACCTACGACTACGACCTGGAGCGCAAGCCCACCCACTACTTGGCAGAGGAGTGGATCACGGACAAATATTGTGTCAACAAGAAGCACACAAAACTCTATCCTATCTCGGGCAAGTTCCGCAGGAAGACCATCGACCGTAAAGACTTTATCTTCAACAAGTTCAATACACTGCTTAACGAAAGGAAATGAGCAAGGATCAGATACGTAACTGGCTGAACATCATCTTCATGATCGGTGCCGTGATAGGCGTGATTCTCTTTCTCCAGAAGAATGAGGAGAGACACATGCTGGGACTCTATGTGATTCTTTGCTCGATGGCAGTAAAGATTGCGGAATCATCCTTGAGAATGATGAAATGAAAGCAAGACTGGCACTTCTGTTTCTGATACTGCTGGCACTGACAGACGTCATGGCCCAGGATGTCTATAACCAAATCGACGAGATGGGCAATGTCACGCAGCGCAGCGACAATCAGAACTTCAACATGCACAACAACGACACGACGCGCAACAAAGAGATCCCCAAGGGATTCTATACATGGAACATTGACAGGAAGTTCGGAGACAGGATCTTCGTGGAGCCCGACACCCTCCCCCACCTCTTCATGAATACCACCTTCAACAACGGCATGTATGGTGAGTACAACCACACGGGCAGCAACTATACACCACGCCTGAGCAGGATCTTCCTGAACCGTCCCGAGAGCGACATCTTCATCTTCACCCAGCCCTACGGTTTCGTGGAGAAACGGCCGGAGAAGTTCCTGTTCATGAACACACTGTCGCCCTACACGAATGTGCTTTACGACAACTGCGGCGACAAGGTCAACGGTGAAGACCATATCGACGCAAGGTTTGCCGTGAATGCCGGCAAGAAGTTCAACATCGGCTTCGACCTTGACTATGCCTATGCGAGAGGCTATTTCAGCGAGCAAAACGTCTCACACTTCAACGGCATCCTCTTCGGCTCTTATATCGCTGACCGTTACAACCTGCACATGTTCTTCAACACCAGTCACCAGAAGGCTGCGGAAAACGGCGGTATCGTCAACGACACCTATATCACCCACCCCGAGTCGTTCCAGGACAACTACGATGAGAACGAGATCCCCACGGAACTCTCCCAGAACTGGAACCGCAACGACCACCAGCATCTCTTCCTGACCCACCGCTATAATATTGGATTCTATCGGAAGGTCAAGATGACGGAGGCAGAACTGAAGGCCCGGGAGTTCGCCCAGGCGTCGAAAAAGGAAAAGGAAGCCAAGGAAACCGCCAACAAGAACCGTGAGGAAGGGGACAAGCCAAAAGGGGGTGCCAAGCCCAGCGGAAGACCTGAAGGTGCCAAGATCATGGGTGCCCAGCCCAAGGCTGACTCACTGAATATCGCCACGATAGAGACCGACACCACCCGCATCAAAGTGGAGGGACAGGAAGCCCTTGACAGTCTGATCAGGCTACAGGCCATCCAGGACTCCATCGATGCCACGATGAAAAAGGAATACGTGCCGGTGACCAGCATCATCCATACCCTGGAGTGGAATAACAACCGCCATATCTATCAGGCATACTATGCACCGTCGGCCTACTATGGTGACACCTATTATACCAGAAACGAGGAAGCGGGCAACGACTCCATCTACGACATCGCACGCAACAGGCAGTTCAAGAACACCTTCGGACTGGCACTATTGGAGGGCTTCAACAAATACGTGAAGGCAGGACTGAAGGCCTTCATCACATACGACTACAACCGCTACGAAATGCCCGACACCCTGAACGGCATCGGCACGCAGACTACGTGGAACGAGCACGATATCAGTTTTGGCGGTGAACTCAGCAAGACCCAGGGCAAGACCCTGCACTTCAACCTCAGGGCGGAGACCTGGCTGGCCGGTGCCAACGCGGGGAAGTTGCACCTCGACTTCAATACCGACCTGAACTTCCCGCTCTTCGGAGATACGGTTCGGTTGGCTGCCAACGCCTATTTCCACAGGAACACGCCAACCTTCTTCCAGAACAAATTCCATTCCAAGCACTTCTGGTGGGACAATGACCTCTCGGCAGAGACACGCACCCGTATAGAGGGTGTCTTCAGTTATGAGAAGACCAACACAAAACTGCGCGTGGGCATCGAGGAGATCCAGAACTACACCTACTACGGCATGAGTTATGACCTTGACCCCACCACCTACAGGATCTCAAACATGAAGGCTGGTGTCTTCCAGGAGTCGGGCAACATCAATATCCTCACGGCGCAACTTCACCAGAACTTCCGTCTAGGACCCCTGAACTGGGAGAACATGATCACCTACCAGAACAGCAGCAACAAGGATGTGCTCCCCCTGCCCACCTGGAACATCTTCACCAACCTGTTCCTGAAGTTCAAGGTCGCGAAGGTGCTTGGTGTAGAGTTAGGTGCCGATGCCATCTGGTTCAGTAAGTACTATGCACCAGACTATTGTCCGATGATTACGCAATTTGCCGTTCAGCAGAACGAGGAGAGCCGTGTGGAACTGGGCGGCTATCCCTTCATCGATGTCTATGCGAACATGGTGCTGAAAGGAGTGCGTTTCTTCATCATGATGAGCCATGTGAACAGTGGATCAGGCAATCACATGAGGTTCCTGGCTCCCCACTATCCCACCAACAGCGATGTACTGCATCTGGGAGTCTCCTGGAATTTCTTTAACTAGGAATGCCTAGGAAAGCCTAGGAATGCCTAGGAATGCCTAGGAATGCCTAGGAAATCCTAGATCAGCAATAATCCTACGCTGACGCAGAGCCCATAGACAAAAATATTCCTCGCCGTCTCTCCTAAGCAGCGGTTCAGGGCCTTGCCCTGATAGATGCGCTTGATCTTCAGATAGGTGAAGATGTGCATCAGGAGATACAGCAACGGAAGCAGGAACGCCAGCAGATGGCCGTTCATCCAAAACGTGGCACCCAGGGTCACGGCGCCGATGCCGACGGCGAGGTACAGTTGCAACCCGGCCTCTGCTCCCAGTCTCACGATGATGGTGTTCTTGCCCGCTACACGGTCATTGTCCCTGTCGCGGAAATTATTTACGATCAACAGCGCATCAATCACCAGGCCACAGGCCAGTGAAGCCAGAAAGACCTGCCACGTAACGGTATGCAACTGCACATAATAGGTGCAGCAGACAGGTACGATGCCGAAGAACACCAGCACCAGCACGTCGCCCAGTCCCTGATAAGAGAAGAACGTGGTATAGAGGAAGGCAAAGACCACACAGAGTGCTCCGACGAGGATCATCTCCAAGCCGCCGAAATAGGCCAATGGCAGTCCGATGACACAGGCCATGCAGGTGGTCAGGGCTATGGCCTTCTTCATCGCGTCAAGCGTCACCCACCCCTGGGCACAAGCCCTGCGGGGACCTAAGCGTGTCTCCACATCGTCAGTGCCATTGGCAAAGTCGAAGAAGTCGTTAATGAAGTTCGCGTCGATCTGCATGGCGAAGGCGAAGAGCAGACACAGGATGGCCGCCGTCCAACTGAACACATCACCATCGTACTGCCTGGCATCCACCCATGCCAGAGCCACACCGATCATCACGGGCACGGCCGCACCTGACAGGGTTTTCGGACGGGCTGCCAACAGCCACGCCTTCGCCGAATTGGTCTTAATTATCTCCTCTTCCATCATTATTTCCTGAATTTATTTGCAAAAGTAAGCAGAAAATCGTATATTTGCAAACAAATTGTACAATTTTTCATTCTAAACTAAGAACCGTGAACTATCAACTCAACACCCCCAGTCTGGATTTAGTGGAGTTCATCGAGACCCAGATACTCCCCCGTTATGCCGCTTTCGACCGTGCCCACAACCTGGAGCATGTCACCCGTGTCATCCGCAGTTCGCTGGAACTGGTGAAGACGACTGGGGCCGACATCAACATGGCCTACACCATTGCCGCCTACCACGACCTCGGCATGAGCGGTCCCCGTGCCGACCATCATATCCGCGGCGGGAAGATCCTCGCCACGGATGCCAGACTGAAGAAATGGTTCTCGCCTGAACAGATCAAGATCATGAAGGAAGCCGTGGAAGATCACCGTGCCTCCGCCAGCCGAGCCCCGAGGACCATCTACGGGAAGATCGTCGCCGAGGCAGACCGCGACATCGATACGGAGACCGTCATCCGACGCACCGTCCAGTTCGGCCTCGCCAACTACCCCGAATTCAACAAAGAAGGTCACTGGAAGCGCTTCAAGGAGCACATGGACAATAAATACTCCAAGGACGGCTATATCCGTCTGTGGATTCCCAACTCCCCCAATGCCAGGAGACTCAGTGAACTACGCGACCTCATCGCCCAGCCGGAAAAACTGCGCGAGGCCTTTGAGCGCGTCTTCGCCGAGGAAAATGCAAAAGAGGTAAGCGCTACATAAAATATAGATAATAGACCGCTGCCAGGATCACGATCAGCGCAATCAGTATCGCAGACTTGATCATACACGAGGCCACCTTCTTCACGACGAGGAAGGCCACCATGATGGCTGCCAGCACGAAAATGTAATATCCTACGTTTCCCATTATTTGAACAGTTTTCTGAATACCACAGGAATCGGCGTTTCAAACTCCATCTGCTCCCCCGTCACAGGATGACGGAAGCACAGCAGCCAGGCGTGCAGACAAAGACGGTGCAGGGGGTCGTCACCATTGCCGTATTTCGAGTCACCGCAGACAGGATGCCCCATGTCTGCCGAGTGCACACGGATCTGGTTCTTACGACCCGTCTCCAGTTTGAACTCCACCAATGAATGTTCCGTCGTACGGTTGAGCACATGCCAGTGGGTGACAGCATACTTGCCGCCATTATCCACGGGCGAAGAATAGGTGACGTAGGCCTTGTTGTCCTTCAGCCAGTTGGCGACGGTACCCTCATCCTGCGCCATCTCACCAGAGCAGACAGCCACATAACGTCGGTCATAGACGATGTCGTGCCAGTTGTGCTCCAGGATCTGCTCCGTCTCCATATCCTTCGCATAGACCATCAGACCGCTGGTGTCACGGTCCAGACGATGCACCACATGCGCCGTACACTTCTGGCGCGACTTCTTGAAATAGTCGTCGAGCACCGATTTCACGTTCAGCGAGGAGTGCCCTGCCGCCATCGAGAGGATACCGATCTCCTTCTCCACCACGATCAGCCACTTGTCCTCATAGACGATCTTCACATAGCGGCTCTTGAAACTCATCTGGTTGCGCTTGGTCTTGCTCACAGCCACCTTCATGCCCCGCTCCAAAGGGAAATCAAACTGAGACACGGTCTTGCCATTCACCTTGATGCCCCTGCCCTGCAGCGTGGCCTTGATCTTCGACTTCGACTGCGGCACATTGGCGATCAGCCACTCCAACAGCGGCATGGGCTCCGAGACGGTATAGTGCTCGTAGTCGCCTTCACGGTTATATCCTGCGTTGTATCTCATTAGTAGAACTTAAAATATCTGCGGGCGTTGTTGTAAGAAATATCCTCCACCATCCGACCCAATATCTCCATATCACAGGGCAGCAGACCCTTCTCCACGTCGTTGCCCAAGAGGTTGCAGAGGATCCGACGGAAGTACTCATGACGCGGATAACTCAGGAACGAGCGCGAGTCGGTGAGCATGCCCACGAAGCGGCTCAGCAGTCCGAGCACGGAAAGGGCGTTCATCTGACGTATCATGCCGTCCATCTGGTCGTTGAACCACCAGCCGGAGCCAAACTGTATCTTCCCTGGCTCGCCACCCTGGAAGTTGCCGAGCATCGTGGCGATCATCTCATTGGCACAGGGGTTCAGCGTATAGAGAATGGTACGCGTGAGTTTGCCCTTCATCTCGAGGTTGTTCAGGAAGTGCGACATGGCCTTGGCGGTATTGAACTCGCCGATACTGTCGAAGCCCGTGTCAGGACCTATCTTGTTGAACATCGCCGTGTTGTTATCGCGGATGGCACCGTAGTGGAACTGCTGCGTCCAGCCAGCATCGGCATCCATCTCCGCCATCACCGTCAGGAAGCAGTTCTTATACTGGTGGACCTCCAACTGTGAGAGTTGCTGGCCTCGCAGGGCCTTCTCGAAGATCGTCTCAATCTGCGAGTCGGTATAGGGTTCGTCGTAGAACTCCTCCAGACCGTGGTCGGAGAGTTTCGAGCCCTGCTCGGCGAAGAAGTCGTGACGCTTCTGCAGGGCATCCACCATACCGGCAAATGAGGTGATATCCACGCCACTGGCATCCGAGAGTCTTTCCACGTACTGGGAGAAGTCGGCCTTCTCGATGTTCATGGCCCTGTCAGGACGCCAGGCGGGCAGCATGATGGGATCATCGGCAGCCTTGTGCCTGGCATACTCGATGTGGTTGTGTAGGTCATCCACGGGGTCGTCGGTGGTACAGACGCACTCCACATTGTAGTGCTTCATCAGCCCACGGGCCGAGAACTCCGGCTTCTGCAACTTCTCGTTACACGCATCGAAGATCTCACGGGCGGTCTTGGGCGAGAGTTGCTTCGTGATGCCGAAGGCCGTCTTCAGCTCCAGGTGCGTCCAGTGGTACAGCGGATTACGGAAGCAATAGGGCACCGTCTCAGCCCACTTCTCGAACTTCTCCCAGTCCGACGTGTCCTGACCCGTGATATACTTCTCCTCGATGCCGTTGGTGCGCATGGCGCGCCACTTGTAATGGTCGCCGCCCAACCACAGTTCCGTGATGGACTTGAAACGGTGGTCGTTGGCCACCATCTCAGGGATCAGGTGACAGTGGTAGTCGATGATCGGCAGGTGGGCCGCATGGTTGTGGTACAGGTCCTGGGCCAACTTGGTCTCCAGAACGAAGTTATCGTCATTGAACTGCTTCATATCCGTATAGTTTTTAAGTTCCTAACTTCAAATTTTCCGCAAAGATACTACTTTTCTGCGAAACTTTCCTTATCTTTGCAGAAAAATTAATGATTAATGTCTAACAAAGTTCTCCTCATCTATACAGGCGGCACCATCGGCATGAACCGCAACCCCCATACGGGCGCCCTGGAGCCCTTCGACTTCGAGCACCTATTATATAATGTGCCAGAACTGAAGCAGTTCGACACCAAGATAGAGACCTACC
>JAFRMM010000119.1 GCA_017430675.1 Prevotella sp. | reverse complement strand
CCTTGCGCCCTTGATATCGACGCCGATGAAATTCACCTCGGGATAGAGTTTCGCCAGTTCGACGGTGTATTCCCCCTTGCCGCAGCCGAGTTCCAGCACGATGGGATGGTCGTTGTGGAAATACTGCTCGCGCCAGTGGCCCTGCATCTCAAAAGGTACGTGTTCCACTACCGAATAGGGGTATTGGAACACGTTCTTGTATGATGCCATATCGGCAAATTTGGCCAGTTTGCCCTTGCCCATAGATTATCTGTTTAACACGAATTACCATCTCATTGAACATGAATTGATCATATCATTGATTGATGAAAAATTCGTGTTTAATTCGTGATAATTCGTGTTCTTATACTATTCTATTACTATTGTCGTCCAACCGTGCTTGTCCTCAATCTCACCATACTGGATGCCACGCAGGGTATCGAAGAGTTTCTTCGACATCGGACCCGGCTTCTCGCCGAAGGAGTAGCGCTTGCCCGTGTCGAGGTCGTCGATATAAGAGATAGGTGAGATGACGGCGGCTGTACCACAGGCACCAGCCTCCTCGAAGGTCTCAAGTTCCTCCTCAGGAATCGGACGACGCTCTACCTTCATGCCCAGATCCTCAGCCACCTGCATCAACGACTTGTTCGTGATGGAGGGCAGGATAGAGGTCGATTTCGGGGTGACGTATGTGTTGTCCTTGATACCGAAGAAGTTGGCTGCGCCGCACTCGTCCATGTATTTCTTCTCCTTGGCGTCGAGGTAGAACTCACAGGCATAACCTTTTTCGTGAGCCAGGTTGTTGGCGAAGAGCGAGGCTGCGTAGTTTCCGCCCACCTTATACTTACCTGTGCCGAGAGGAGCACTGCGGTCGTAGTCGCGGATAATCACGTAGGGGTTAGCGGCGAAGCCACCCTTGAAGTACGGGCCTACGGGCGTGACGAAGATCAGGAAACAGTACTCCTTGGCGGGATGTACACCCACCTGGGCACTGGTACCGATGAGCAGCGGACGGATATAGAGCGTGGCACCGCTCTCGTAGGTGGGGATCCACTCCTGATTCAGGCGCACCACCTTCTTCACCATCTCACAGAACAGTTCTGTGCTTACCTCGGGCATCATGATACCACGACAGGTGCTCTGCAGACGGGCGGCATTCTCGTCCATGCGGAACACGCGCACCTTACCGTCAGGACAACGGTAGGCCTTCAGGCCCTCAAAGGCCTCCTGACCGTAGTGCAGACACGTAGCAGCCATGTGCAGGTTCAGATACTCGTCGGAGCAGACTTCTATCTCGCCCCATTTGCCGTCGCGATAGTAGCAACGCACGTTGTAGTCGGTCTTCATGTAGCCGAACGACAGACTACCCCAATCCAGATTCTTCATATTTCTTCCTTGTTAAAGTTTCGATTTTCGTGCAAAAGTACACAATTTTTTTTAATAAAAAAGAGAAATGTGTAGTTTTTATTCATTTAGACACGAATTATCATATAATTGAACACGAATTTGTCATGAAATTATTGATAGACTGGATCCATATTGCGATCTAATAGGATGCATTCATTAGTGAGTTCGTCGTAGGCATAGCGTTCTCCTTGTAGGCTTTCTTGTCCAAAATTGATAAGTAGTCCTATGGGCTTTTTGGTCAGACGGAGATAATTGAATAATTGTGCTCGGTGAACTGATGTGAGTTCATCAACAGATTTTAGTTCAATGATGATATCACCCACGACCAAATCCATCTGATAATGCTTTTCCATCAGGTGGTGCTTGTAGTAACATGATATATTCTGTTCACGTTCGTTGTCTATTCCTCTGTCCATCAACTCTAAATGGAGTGCTTCGTTGTAAACGGCCTCAAGGAGTCCCCAGTTTAGTTCACTGTGTACTTCCATTGCAGCACCAATAATCTGATACACCAACTTCTTATAATCCTTTGGATTCATAATGGAAATATTATATGAATAATTCGTGTTCAATTACATGATAATTACATGTTCTATTATCATGTTTCCGCAAGGATTTTCTTGATTTCCTCGTCTGTTTTCGTCAGTTTGTCCTTGCAGAGTTTGATGAGTTCCTGTGCACGTTTCAACTGCTCCGACATCTGGTCGATGTCGAGTTCGTCGTTTTCCATCTTGCTGACGATGGCCTGAATTTCGGCTATTGCAGCCTCGTATTTGATCTCTTTCATTGGATAATGGATTTGATGGTTCCTTTTTCTAATCGTGTCTCTATCTCGTCGCCTTCCTTCAATTCCGACGGGTCTTTGACGGCCTTGCCCTTGAAGAGCGTGATGCTGTAACCCCGTCTGAGCAGCAGGGCGGGGTCGAGGGCGCGCACTTTCTCCTCGAACATTTCCATGCGATGTCGCTCGGAGGTCAGCCTACGCTCGAGAGCCGTCAGCAGCCTCTGTTCCATCTGACGGATATCACCCTGCGAGGTGACGGCTTTCTGCTGGATGGTCGAGAGCATGCGCTGGTAAAGACCGTCCAGTCTCGCTTCCTGTCTGGTCCTTACGATGGAGAGAAGCCTGGGGATGGCCTCCGAGAGTGCGGACAACTGGAGGTTGAGCGTGGAAATCCTCTGTTGGGCATGGTGGGCGAGACGGTCCTGGGCGTCGTTGAGCAGGTCGAGCACGGCCTTCAGATGGTCGATGAGCAGGGCGGCGGCTGCCGTGGGGGTCTTCACACGGGTGTGGCTCACCATGTCGAGGATCGACTCGTCGCGCTCGTGGCCGATACCTGTAATAATAGGTAGGGGGAAGTTGGCCACGTTCTCTGCCAGCGCCAGCGTGTCGAAGCCACTCATGTCACTCGTCGCTCCACCGCCTCGGATGATCACGACACAGTCGAAAGCAGAGGTGAGAGGTGAGGGGTGGGAGGTGAGAGAATAGATATTCTCCAGGGCGGCGATGATGCTCTGCTCCACGCCTTCGCCCTGCATGACGGCGGGGAAGAGTTGGGTGCGGAACTGGAACCCGTAGGGATTGTCGGCCAGTTGGTTGCAGAAGTCGCCGTAGCCTGCTGCCGTCTCACTGGAGATGACGGCGATATGTTGGCAGAACACGGGCAGTTCGAGACTCTTCTGCAGGTCGAAGACGCCCTCCTCCTTCAACTGCCGGATGATCTCCTGCCGCTTGCGGGCCATGTCGCCGAGGGTGTAGGTGGGGTCGATGTCCGTGACGATCCATGAGAAGCCGTAGGCCTCGTGGAACTGCGCATAGACCTTCAGCAGCACCTTCATGCCCGCATGGAGCCGCTGTCCCGTGGTGCGCTCGAAATAGGGGCGGATGAGCATCCATTTCGAGGCCCAGCACTTCGCCGAGGCCTTGGCGACGGGCGTCGCCGTCTGGGGGTCCTTCTGAATCAACTCCATGTAGCAGTGGCCTCGGCTCTCGCGGCATTCCGACAGTTCGGCCTCTACCCAATATTCATTGGGCATCTCGCACTCGATGACCTCGCGCACGAGGCAATTGAGTTCGTAGAGGGTTATTGTCTTTTCGCTGGTCATGCTCTTGGTCTTAGGGCTTTCCTAGGTTTTCCTAGGTTTTCCTAGGCTTTCCTAGGCTTTCCTAGGTTTTCCTAGGCTTTCCTAGGATTTCCTAGGTTTTCCTAGGCTTCCTATCATATAGGCTCTCCAGAAATTCGGGAGGCCGTAGCCGTAGATATTGTCGGGCTCCTGGTAACTGCTGCCCGTCTGGCGCACGAGGTCGATGATCTCCAGGGCCGTCTTGTCGGGGAGCGCCTGCCAGAGACAGGCCACCAGTCCGGCGATGACGGGCGTGGAGAACGAGGTGCCCATGTCCCTGATGACGGTGCCGCGCCCCGATATCAGGGCTGCCGGACTGCCGAGGGCCATCACGTCGGGCTTCACGCGACCGTCCTGCGTGGGTCCCACACCGCTGAACGGTGCGTTCTTCTTCTCCTGGTTCAGGGCGCCGACGGTCAGGATGTCGTTGGCATCCGAGGGGAAGACGATCTTCTTCCACGGGCCCATACCGCTGTTGCCCGCCGAGTTGACGAGGATGATGCCCTTCCGTGCGAGCATCGAGGCGGTGCGCGAGATGAGGGCCGTCCTGCCGTCGAGGTCGCGCTGGTGGTAGTAGGCCGAGTCACCGTCGTAGTCGTTGTAGCCGAGGCTGCTGTTGATGATATCGACGCCCACGGAGTCGGCAAACTCCGCCGCCATCGCCCAGTAGTCCTCCTCCACGGGCTGCTCGCTCTGCTGGTCCTCGCAGCGCAACAGCCAGTAGCGGGCGTCGGGGGCGGTACCCACGAGCACCTCGGGCTCATTGACGGCCATCGCCGACAGCACCTTCGTACCGTGGTCCGTCTCCTGGTAGAAATAAGGACTATTGGGATAGACGAAGTCCTTCGCGCCGATGATGTTCGCATGCTGCATGGCAGGGATGGCGTCGGCATTCTGGAAGCCGCCGTCGAGCACGGCGATGGTGATGCCTTTGCCCTTCATCCCGATGTTGTGGAGCCGGTGACCGCCCACCATCTCGATCTGTTCCCTACCGTTGCCGTAGGCCACGCCCTTGATGCTGTCCCAGGCGTTGAACGAGTCGTGGTAGTCCTGCTTCACCATCTTCGGGATGGAGTCGGGCGACTCCCACACCCTCTCTGCTCTTGCGACGCAGGGCAGGGTGGCGATGCTGCTGAACACGGTGGTGTCGTTCGACCGCACGAGTACCGTGTTGTTCCATCGGCTGGTGCCGATGATCGTCCATTCGGCATTGCGCTGCTGACTGTGCCTGACCGTCTCTGCCGACGTCTTCTCGATGAGCCGCAGGTACTTGCTGCTCACGGGCAGGTCAGTGGAATCGACGGCCAGTCCCTGCCGTCTCCTGCGCTCCACGGACTTATGGGTGAGCCACCTGCCCGGGTGGTCGATGGAGTAGGGTGACCCCTCCTTGTCCTTCAGGGTGTAGCGGTAGATGAAGTATTTCCCGCCCGGGTACTTCTTCTTACCGTGTGTGCCCGCGAGCGCGGGTGCGCAGAAGAGGACGGCCAACAGGAGGCACGCGAGCCGCAATAAGTGGTGCTTTTTGGAAATTAAGCGGCACTTATTCGCGCTAAAGTGGCACTTATTTCCCGTAAAGTGCCACTTGTTTCTCAGGGGATGGCTGTTGTTCTGAAACATATTGCAAAGGTACGAAAAATATCTGAGATATCCAAATGTTTCGCTTGAAAAATGACATG
>JAFRMM010000118.1 GCA_017430675.1 Prevotella sp. | reverse complement strand
TCGATCTCCTTCGTCTCACAGAGGATGTTGTAACTGAAGATCGCACAGATGATAATCAGGATGATCGGGAAGCAGGCCTTGAGGAATCCCTCGACGACAGACCACACCGTCACGCCGTAGATGGAGGCATCGGCATACTTCTCGGGTACGATGCCCATAGCGGGAGCCGCAAACAAGGCCAGGATAATTGTTACGACCAGAGTGATCATGGCACTCTTGTAACCAGACACTTTGAAGCCCATCATCAGGACAATGAGCAACACAATAGGAATGACAGATACTAATGCTGACATAGGTTTTTAGTTATTTGTTATTATATAAGTTGTTGTCCGCAATACTGCAATTTGAGGCCAAATGTACGAACTTTTTGCGAGATTTCCACAATATTTTAGTGAAAAAAACAAAAACGGAGGAAAACAATTCACTAATAACCAGTCACTTTTCATTTCTTTTTTGTATCTTTGCCCCAAAAGTAATACACGCTAAAAACCAATAACGACCTATGATTCAACAATTCCTTTCCGACCTCAGACAATTCCTGCCGTCTGACCGTATTTATACCGATGAACTCCGTACCCTCGGCTGGGGAACGGATGCCAGTTTCTACCGCCAGATTCCGAAAGTCGTCATCCGCAGCGACGGCGAGGAGGAGATTTCCAAGATCGTGCGACTATGCAGGAAATACAAACTGCCGTTTACGTTCCGTGCCGCTGGCACATCACTGTCCGGACAGAGTTGTACGGACTCCGTGCTCATCGTAGCGGGCAAGCACTGGGAGAAATATGAGATTGGCGAGAACCAGGATACCATCAAACTGCAGCCTGGCATCGTGGGTGCCAGGGTGAACGAGATCCTGAAGCCATACGGTCGTGTATTCCCACCCGATCCTGCTTCGATCGGTTCTGCAATGGTGGGTGGCATCGTCATCAACAATGCCTCGGGCATGAACTGTGGCGTGCATGCCAACAGCGACCGTATGATGGTCTCGGCACGCATCATCCTCACGGACGGCACCGTATTGGATACGGGCTCGGAAGAGAGCAAGGCCGCCTTCCGCCAGAGTCATCCGGAGTTTATCCAGAAGATTGAGGCTCTGCGCGACAAGGTGCGTGCCGACGAGGAACTGGCTGCGCGCATACGCAATAAATATAGTATTAAGAACGTGACGGGTCTGAACCTCCGTCCACTCATTGCCTACGACGATCCCTTCGACATCATCGCCCACTCGATGGTAGGATCAGAGGGTACGTTGGCCTTCCTCTCCGAGGTGACGATGAAGACACTCTACGATTATAAGTACAAGGCATCGGCCATGGTGTATTTCATGACGATGAAGGAGAGTTGCGAGGCCGTGGTAGCCATGAAGAAACTGAAGGCTGGCGACGAGGACCTGAAGATGAGTGCCGAGAACCTGATGGTGAAGAGTGCGGAGATGCTCGACTATATGTCGCTTAACTCCGTCGATGATCCCGTGTTCCTGCAATATAAGAAAGATGTGGATGCTGGTAAGATTGATGGTGTGAAGCCTGGCGACTATCATAACCTGACGGCTATCCTGACTGAGACCAAGGGCATCACCCACGAGCAACTCCTCGAAAAGATCGAAAAGATCAAGGAATGTCTGGGCCAGTTCCGCCTTTATATCCCTGCGGAGTTTACGGAGGATCCGAAGATCTACGGCAAGTACTGGGCCATCCGCTCAGGCATCTTCCCCAGTGTGGGTGGCACGCGTCCCATCGGCACCTCCTGTCTTATCGAGGATGTCGCCTTCCCCATTGAATCGCTACCAGAGGCCACGGTGAAACTGCAGAAACTCATTGCTGACCACGGCTACGACGATGCCTGTATCTATGGTCACGCCTTCGAGGGCAACTACCACTTCATCCTGAATCAGAGTTTTGCCGACGAGCATGAGGTGGCCCGCTATGCTGAGATGATGCGCGACGTGGCGAAACTGGTCGTCGAGGAATACGACGGTTCGCTGAAGGCCGAACACGGCACGGGCCGTAACATGGCGCCGTTCGTGAAGTATGAGTGGCGCGACAAGGCCTATGAGGCCATGAAGGTACTGAAGGCTATCTTCGACCCAGAGGGACTGTTGAACCAGGGCGTGATCTTCAACGACGATCCTGAGTGCTTCATCAAGTGTCTGAAGCCGTTGCCCGTGCTTGATTTCGACTTCAAGAGCGTACCTGACGGTGGTCACTACCTGATGGATCCTAAACTCTCGACGGCCAAGGAGACCATCGAACAGGTGAAGCGCGCCAACAAGTGTATCGAGTGCGGTTTCTGCGAGGTGAACTGTATGTCATGCGGACTGACGCTGTCGAGCCGTATGCGTATCGCCGTCCAGCGTGAGATCCGTGAGTTGGAGGCCACAGGAAAGGATCCACAGCGCGTGGCGACCCTGAAGAAACAATACAAGTACTATGGCGACCAGACCTGTGCGACGGACGGTCTCTGCTCGACATCGTGCCCGATGAAGATCAATACGGGCGAACTGACACACCTCATCCGCCAGATGGACATGAACAACTCGAAACTGGGCTATCAGGTGGGTGAGTTTGCCGCCAACCACATGGCAGGCATCAAGTCTGGTCTGCGCGTGGTGCTCGATGTGGCCCACGCCGCCCATGTCACCCTCGGGCCTACGCTGATGACCAATGTCTGCCGTACGATGAACAAGATGGGACTGCCCCTCTGGACCACGGCCATGCCGAAGAAGCGCCGCCAACCCAAGCAGTCGGACCTCACACAGTTCATCATCGAGCGTTCGCTGAATCAGCAGGGTAATGACTCCCCTCCCTCGCAGGGAGGCGCTGGGGGTGAGTCTCTCAAGGTGGTCTATTTCCCCAGTTGTATCAACCAGACGATGGGACAGTCGAAGGGGGGCAAGATGAAGCACGACCTCGTAGATGAGGTGATCCAACTGATGGCCAAGGCCGGCTACGAGGTGATCTTCCCTGAAGGCATGGAGAAGATGTGCTGCGGTCAGATCTGGGAGTCGAAGGGTATGCTCGACATCGCCGACCGTAAGAGTGCAGAACTCGAGGCAGCCCTGTGGAAAGCCTCCGAGGAAGGCAAGTATCCTGTACTCTGCGCCCAGAGTCCCTGTCTGCACCGCATGAAGAAGGTCATGAAGAAGATGAAACTCTACGAGCCCGCCGAGTTTATCATGAAGTACCTCGTCGATCGTCTCGACTTCCATCCGATAGACCGTCCGATTGCCCTGCACATCACCTGTTCTACACGACAGATGGGTGTGGCTGACGATCTCATCAACCTCGCTAAGATGTGTTCCACGAAGGTCTTCTTGCCAGAGGGTGTAGGTTGCTGCGGCTTCGCTGGCGACAGAGGATTTACCTTCCCTGAACTCAACAAATACGGTCTGCGCAAACTCCGTCCGCAGATCGAGGCCAACCACATCGAGGTGGGCTACAGTAACAGCCGTACCTGCGAGATTGGTCTCGAGACGAATACGGGCATCCCGTATATGAGCATTGTCTATCTGGTTCAGGAGTGTACCACTCCGAAGAAGGTATAAAATACAGAGGTGCCACCCTTCCGGATGGCACCTCTTTTTAGTTGCGGAGGCAGGATTCGAACGTGCGACCTCCAGGTTATGAGCCTGGCGAGCTACCAACTGCTCCACTCCGCGATTTTTCTAAGCGGCTGCAAAGGTACATATATTTTCCGAGATACGCAAATAATTATGCGTTTTTTTTGAAAAATGTCGATTTTTGCAACTTTTTCCTTCTGTTTCCTTGCTCAATTCAAAGAAAACGTGTAATTTTGCACACTGTTATTGCCGTGTGCAATTATTAATCATCAGGAGGAAGCAACCATGTCTATATCCAAAACAAGGCAAAAACTGGTAGATGTAGCGCGCCAACTGTTCGCCAAGAACGGTCTGGAGAATACGACGATGAACGACATTGCCCTGCAGTCAGGCAAGGGCCGCCGTACGCTCTACACCTATTTCAAGTCCAAGGAAGAAATATACTATGCCGTGATCGAGGGAGAACTGGAGCGCCTGAGCGACAAACTCGACGAGGTGGCTGCCCGTAAGATCCGTCCGCAGGACAAGATCATCGAACTGATCTACACCCATCTGAGCATGATCCGTGAGACGGTGGTGCGCAACGGTAACCTGCGCGCTGAGTTCTTCCGTAACATCTGGATGGTGGAGAAAGTGCGCAAGCACTTTGACGATGCCGAAGTGGAGTTGTTCCGTAAGGTGTTTACCGAAGGTAAGGAAGATGGTGAGTTTGACATCGACAATATCGATCTGGTGGCCGACATCACCCACTACTGTATCAAGGGACTTGAGGTGCCGTATATCTACGGTCGCATTGCCCACGGCATGAAGGAGGAAGACACCAAGCCTCAAGTGGCAAAGTTCGTGTATGGTGCACTGGGAAAGTTTCAGAGAAAATGACAGTGTGAGTTAAGAGTTAAGAATTAAGAGTTAAGAGTTAATAAATAAAAGTATTAAGAATTATGGGATTATTGGAAGGTAAGACAGCGCTGATCACTGGTGCTGCACGCGGTATCGGAAAGGCTATCGCACTGAAGTACGCCTCTGAGGGCTGTAACATTGCATTCACCGACCTTGAGGTGAACTTAGAGACTGAGAAGGAAATCGCCGCCTTAGGCGTGAAGGCCAAGAGTTACGCTTCTAACGCCGCCGACTTCGCTCAGACAGAGGAGGTCGTCAAGGCCGTGAAGGAAGAATTCGGCAGCATCGATATCTTAGTGAACAATGCAGGTATCACGAAGGACGGTCTGATGCTCCGTATGACAGAGCAGCAGTGGGATGCCGTGATTGCCGTCAACCTGAAGTCGGCCTTCAACTTCATCCACGCCTGTGTGCCCGTGATGATGCGCCAGCGTGGTGGTTCGATCATCAACATGGCCTCTGTGGTAGGTGTTCATGGTAACGCAGGACAGGCCAACTACGCCGCTTCAAAGGCTGGTCTGATTGCCCTCGCCAAGAGTATCGGTCAGGAGATGGGTCCGAAGGGCATCCGTGCCAACGCCATCGCCCCTGGCTTCATTGATACCGCTATGACACAGGCTCTGCCCGACGATATCCGCAAGGAGTGGATCAACAAGATTCCCCTGCGCCGTGGCGGACAGGTCGAGGACATCGCCAACGTGGCTACGTTCCTCGCCAGCGACATGTCGAGTTACGTCAGTGGTCAGGTGATCCAGGTCGATGGTGGCATGAACATGTAGTATGCAGGTCGTTTACGAGGATAATCATATCATCATCGTCAATAAACAGAGTGGGGAGATCGTACAGGGCGACAAGACTGGCGACCGCCCCCTCTCTGATATTGTAAAGGACTATATCAAGGAACATTACGCCAAGCCCGGGGCCGTGTTCCTGGGTGTGGTGCACCGCCTAGACCGTCCTGTCTCTGGCCTTGTCGTCTTCGCGCGAACGTCGAAGGCTCTTGCACGACTGAACAAGATGTTTGCCGAGGGTGAGGTGCATAAGACCTACTGGGCGATAGTTAAAAGAGGTCAGAGGTCAGAGGTCAGAGGTGAGAGAAATGATGAGTGGCAGACCTTGGAGCACTGGCTCGTGCGGAATGAGAAGCAGAACAAGAGTTATGCCTACGACCGTGAGCGCCCCAATGCCAAGAAGGCCATCCTGAAATACCGCGTCATCGGCCACAGCGACAACTACACCTTATTGGAAATCCAACTGATGACGGGCCGCCATCATCAGATCCGCTGCCAGTTGGCAGCGATAGGCAGTCCCATCAAGGGCGACCTGAAATACGGCGCACCCCGAAGCAACCCCGACGGCAGCATCTCACTGATGGCCCGTCGGGTGGAGTTCATCCATCCGGTATCCAAAGAGCCGATCGTCGCAGAGGCTCCCCTCCCCGACGACACCCTTTGGCAATCTTTCAGAATGACAGACTAGACGGCCAGGCGCCTTCTGTACATATAGGCCAGGGCCAGACAGAGTGCCAAGGCTGCTACCACCACGACGATAGCGAGAACCATCGAGGGCTCGCCATTATCTACCGTACCGGTGCCATTGAGCACGACATCAGACTGTGCTACGCTGTCTGTCACTGCTTCCTTCACATCCACGATGGTATCCCTGACGGTATCCACGGTGTCTTCAATAATTCTCCTGATGGGTCTGTGATGTCTGCCAGGACCAGCAATGTCTAATAGAATCATAACCTTATTTATTTAATAGTACAACATATAATCCATAATCATGATAAACAGAGTACCTGAAAGGAAACTGATGGCATTACACAGGAATCCATAGACGAATGCCCGTCCCCATGCCTTCACAAAGAAGAAATACCACAGCGTCTCCAGCAGGACCACCACGGCCTCACAGATCAAGACCGTCGTCCAGTCAAAGCCAACAGCCATCACATACAGGTTCAGCGGCACGTTCGTCAGGATATTCACCACCACCGACGACCACAGCACCCTCTTCCGTCTCTCTCTGAGGAAGACGAGCACGCCCAGTTCGATGAGAATCGTGGCGATCAGCGGGGGCAATATGCTTACAAGTATCTCCATATCCTACAGATAGGTGGCCAACAACCAGCCTGGTATCAGTGCCGCTGCGAGCAGTCCGAAGGCCAGGCCCTCGCGCTTGGGCAACAACAGGTTTGCCAGATAGAGCGTGATGGGCATCGTGCAGTTCATCAGGAAGATACCCAAGAGGAGCACCCACACGAACTATCCCCTGAAGAGGAAGCACAAGGCCACACCCGCCAATATCACCATCACCGAAGGGAGGATGCCCACGTAACGGGCGATCCATCCACCGGCCATCTTCCCCAGCATCGCCACGGCACCGATGGTCAGGATCAGACTCTGACTCTTCGTGATGCCCTGAGAGAACACCTCGCCAGCAAACGAGCGATAGCCCACGCACAGCATCAACGCCACCACGAGCGTCCATACCGTCACACGCGACACACGGGGACCGGCTCCATCCTGTGCGCAGCCTACGGAGCACAGTGGTGCCTGTCCCCCTGTGTCGCCTGCCTCATCCCATCGCACATACGCCACCGATAGCGCTACGAACACCAGCAATAATCCATATAACAGTGTCCACGAGCAAAAGACCGCTCCCACGGCCAGACCCAGCGCACCTGTTGAGACGAACACACCGAGCGCCCGCATGTCGTTGCCCATCTTCACCACCGTCTGCTTGCCGCCCCACACGTGGAAGAGCGAGTTGCCCGTCCCCAGCACGACGGCCACCAGTACCAGCACCCACTCCGCCCTGACAGGGAGCGATGCCATTGCCACCGCCAGCGTCAGCAACAGGGCCGACGACAGCAACAGCCAATGGCGATGGACTATACGGTCGGCCAGCATACCCGTCAGGGGCTGCGACATGAAGGCCACCACATTATACAGCAGGACAGCACCCAGGCTCACACGGTCACCATACGCCCCGAGACTACGGCAGTAAACCTCAGCCAACAGGAACAGGCAACACATGCAGAGCCCATCCACCAGGAAGTGCATAGCCGAACTGACACTTATCAACTGACCATTCTTACTCATTCCGCTGCAAAGTTAGCAAAAAAAAGAATTATGTTTGCGCATTTTTTTGTTATTTTCTTGCATTTACAAAAAAAAGTTGTAAAGTTGTGCGGATTTTCATAAAAAAGAAGAATGATGAAGTCAGTATGAGAATCAGCGACTTACGAATTAGATGATGAAATGGCAATTTTGAGGGATTTACGGAAAATGGAAAAATGTAGAAGGCGAATGGTTGCCAAATCATAACCCGGAAACTGAGGCGCATTTTTAACATATCCCGTTTTCATTTCAACGGAACAGCACGATTTACGAATATCAGATAAGCTCCTTTTGCAGTAATTTTGCAAACAAAAAATTAAGGTAAAATGAGAGCGACATTCAAGGTGCTGTTCTACGTGAACAGAAGCAAGGAGAAAAACGGAATTGTGCCCATCATGGGCCGAGTAACAATTAACGGAACAACTGCCCAATTCAGTTGCAAGCGCAGTATCCCAAAGGAACTTTGGGATACCAAGGGAAACCGTGCCATCGGCAAGAGCAAGGAGGCGCGTGAGGTCAACTTCGCGTTGGACGACATCAAGGCGCAGATTATCAAGCATTATCAGCGTCTGTCTGACCGAGAGGCGTTCGTAACGGCAGAGATGGTTCGCAATGCCTATCAGGGTATCGGCAACGAGTATGAAACCCTGCTGGGTGCCTACGACAAGGACAATGCGAACTTCAAGTTGCGCTGTGGCAAGGACAGGGCCGAGAGTTCCTACAAGGTATTCGTGAGAGACCGCAACTATGTGGCGGACTTCTTAAAGGCACACTACAAGCGCAAGGACATATCGATGTTGGAACTGACACCCGACTTCATCAAGGAGTTCAGCATCTATTTGATGACTGAGCGCAACTTGAAGCAGTCAACGGCATGGATGGCGTGCATGCTGCTGAAGGGCGTAATCATCCGCGCCCACAACAACGGGCTGATTCCCCGCAACCCCTTCGCCAAC
>JAFRMM010000117.1 GCA_017430675.1 Prevotella sp. | reverse complement strand
CGCGCATGCGGTACGCGTGATAAGTCTTGTAATTTTACTGTCCATTACTGTCCACTGTCCAGATACAAACAGATCTCAGTGACGCCAGTGACACCAGTGACGCTGGATTTCCTAAAAGTCTCACGGGTACTGCGCACACGCATAATGCGCCCAGGCGCAACGCGCATACGCCTACACGGTACGCGTGACAAGTTTACGCATTATAGCGTCACTGGCGTCACTGTCCAAAACCAAAATCTGTATGGTTTACTTGCACTCGCCGTCGCCGTAGATATAGGCGAAGGCACCGCTCTGGTAGTCGAAGATCTCCTCGGGCTTGAAGAAGCGGGCGAGTTCGATCTGGGCGTTCGACGTGGAGTCGGAGGCGTGGACGATGTTCTGCTGGTTGCTCACGGAGTAGTCGCCGCGGATGGTGCCGGGGGCTGCCTCACGGCCGTTGGTGACACCCGTCATCGTGCGCACCACCTGGACGGCATCGACACCGGAGATGGCGAGGACCACCACGGGCGAGGCCTGCATCGAGGCGCAGAGGCCGGGGAAGAAGGGACGATCGACGAGGTGGGCATAGTGCTCACGCAGGATCTCGTCGCTGAGTTGCATCATCTTCAAACCAGAGATGCGGAGTCCGCGGCGCTCAAAACGGTTAATGACCTCTCCAATCAGTTGGCGCTGTACGCAACTGGGCTTCAGTAATACTAATGTTGTCTCCATAATGATAAGTATTTTTTGTGAATAAAAAAAGGATTATTTCGCTATAGCATGCTTACGACGGTACTCCCAGAGTTCGAGACTGTTGATGATGTTCTGCCAAAGGACATAGCAGCCCGCGCCGACGGAGGCCACGGGATTCAGGTAGGTATAGGCCACCCAGATGCTGAGGGCAGTGTTCTTCTGGAAGAGTGCCTGTCCGCCGTCGATCTCGTCACCCAGATGACGGCCTATGCTGCGGCCTATCAGGAACAGCACGAAACAGAGTATCAGGCTGAGCGCGGCAATCAGCAGCAGCAACGGCAGTCCGGCATCGCTATGGACGATGTTGCGCACGGTGACGCCCGAGGTGACACTGAGTTGTGCGGCCCAGAGATAGAACGACAGGTCGGGGATGGACACGATCCACGCGCAGACCCGCTTGGCAAAGTGCTGCATATACCAGCCCAGGGCCAACGGCGCGATCAGCACCATCGCCAGTTTCTCGAGGATAATGAGAAAGGCCGTCCAGAAGGTCAGGTGACTGCCCCGCTCCAACAGCGGGAACACGGCGGGGATCATCAGTGCACAGGCAAAGGAGGAGATCACGACATAGGCCGTCATCGTGTTGATATTGCCCCCGATCTTCGCCGTGACCACAGGCGCAGCCGTCGCCGTGGGACCGATGATACACGTGAGCACGCTCTCCCACAGGATCTTCTGTCGAGGGTCCGCCTCGACGCAGAAGATGATCCACAAGTTCAGCACCACGAGCAACACCTGTGCCGCCATCACCCCGACGTGCCAGCGGTGGGGTTTCATCTGGTGGAAATCGACGCGGCAGAAGGTGGAGAAGAGGGTGCAGAACACCATCATCGGGAAGATGGTATCGACCACCTCGCCCAGCGCCTCGCCTACGGCATCGAGTTGCGGCACCCAATAGAAGACGAGATAGACCACCGTGCCCACGGCAATCGCCACAGGCAGCGTCCAGTCCTTGAGAAAGCGCTTGATATCCACCATTTGGGTACAAAGATAATAAATTTTCGGCATGAATGGCACGGATTACACGGATTTTTTGTAATTTTGCAGCGATTTATGCACAATAGACAATGAGCGTTACGGAATTTATCCATCAAGATACAGACACACGGCGGTTTTCGTTTGAGGTACTGCCCCCGCTGAAGGGGACAGGCACGGAGAGACTGTTTGCCGACATCGACAAACTGCGCGTGTTCGACCCCGCCTACATCAACATCACGACGCACCACTCGGAGTTCGTCTATAGGGAACTGCCCAACGGACAGTTCGAGCGTCAGCGCATCCGCCGCCGCCCGGGTACCGTGGCCATTGCCGCCGCCATCCAGCAGCGTTACAACATCCCCGTACAGCCGCATGTGATCTGCAGCGGTGCCACCGTCGAGGATATCGAGTACGAACTGCTCGACCTGCAGTTCCTCGGCATCAGGGACTTGTTGTTGCTGCGTGGCGACAAGGCCAAGGAGGACAGCCGTTTCGTGCCGACACCCGGCGGCCACGCCCACACGACGGAACTGATGAAGCAGGTAAAGCGCTTCAACGAGGGATTCTTCGCCGACGGCTCGCCTATCAAGAACCCGGGCACGCCGTTCGACTACGGTGTGGCCTGCTATCCCGAGAAGCACGAGGAGGCACCTAACCTTGAGATGGACATGCAGTATCTGAAGGAGAAACAGGATCTGGGGGCACAGTATGCCGTCACCCAACTGTTCTTCGACAATCAGAAATACTTCGCCTTCGTGGAGAAGGCCCGTCAGATGGGCATCACCATCCCCATCATCCCCGGCATCAAACCCATGGCGAAACTGAGTCAGTTGACGGTGGTACCCAAGACCTTCCACTGCGACATCCCTGAGCCACTGGCACGGGAGGTGGTGAAGTGCAAGACGGATGAAGATGCCAAGCAACTCGGCATCGAGTGGACGACGGAACAATGTAAAGAACTGTACGCCCACGGGGTGCATAACATCCATTTCTATACCGTCTCGGCAGTGGATAGCGTCGTAGAAGTCGCCAGGCGACTGTTATGAATTATGAATTGGAGTGAGGTCATAGGACAGAAGGAGTCACAAAAGCGGCTGATACAGATGGCGGAGAGTGGTCATCTGCCACATGCGATGATGCTCTGCGGCCCGACGGGCAGCGGAAAACTCGCCCTGGCGACAGCCTTCGCCTGTCAACTCCTCGATGACGGAAGACCATCATCAAGAGCCATGCTGGAGAAACTGGAGCACCCCGACCTGCACTTCACCTACCCCACCATCAAACTGCCATCGATGAGCAGCGACCACAAGCCCGTGAGCGACGACTTCGCCAAGGAGTGGCACGAACTGGTGATGCAGGGTCCCTACTTCACCATGGACGAGTGGATGCAGGCCATGGGCGGGGAGAACCAGCAGGCCATCATCACGGCGGGCGAGAGCGACGACCTCGTCAGGAAACTCTCGTTGAAGTCGAGTCAGGGCGGCTATAAGGTGAGTATCATCTGGTTGCCGGAGCGCATGAATATCGAGTGTGCCAACAAACTGCTGAAACTCATCGAGGAACCGCCCCAGCAGACCGTGTTCATCATGGTGTGCCAAGAGCCTGACAAACTGCTGGAGACCATCCGCAGCCGCGTGCAGCGCATCGACATCCGCAAGACCGACAATGAGGACATCCGTCAGGCACTCATTGAGCGCAGAGGCATCGATGAGGAAGTGGCACAGCGCATCAGCCGTATTGCTAACGGCAACTGGCTGAAGGCCCTGGAGGAACTGCAGGTGGGTTCGGAGAACGAACTGTTCCTCGACATGTATATCATGCTGATGCGCCTGGCCTATCAGCGGAAGATCAAGGACCTGCGGAGATGGAGTGAACAGATGGCCGGCATGGGAAGGGAGAAACAGAAAAGGTGGCTCACCTATTTCATGCGCATGACACGGGAGAACTTCATGTATAACTTCCAGAACGGGGAACTGAACTACATGACCCGGCAGGAGGAGGACTTCGCCCGAAACTTTGCCCGGTTCGTCAATGAGGGGAATATCCTGCCCATCAGCGACATGGCCAATCTTGCCATCCGCGACATCGGACAGAATGCCAATGCGAAGATCGTGTTCTTCGACTTCGCCCTACAGATGATCGTGCTGCTTCTGCAGAAGTAAAAAAGTAAAAAAGTATAATATGACAGAGAAAACGAAAGAATTGCCCATCAAAGTCGGTTGCGACCGAGGACTGTGCCGTCAGGCAGTAGGTCGTCAGGATCGCCAGTTGAATACCTACGACTGGCTCGCTGACGTGCCCGGCAATACGGAAACCACTGACCTGGTGGAAGTACAGTTCAAACACACCCGCAAGGGATATTACCATAACGTGAACAACCTGGACCTGAAGAAAGGTGACGTGGTGGCTGTGGAGGCCAGTCCCGGGCACGATATCGGTGTGGTGACACTCACTGGCAGACTCGTGAAACTGCAGTTGAAGAAGGCCAACCTGAAATCGGCCGACGATATCAAGCGCATCTACCGCATTGCCCGTACGACGGACATGGAGAAGTTCCGCGAGGCGAAGGCCCGTGAGCATAAGACCATGATCGAGAGCCGCCAGATAGCCAAGGGACTCGGGCTGGACATGAAGATCGGTGACGTGGAATATCAGGGCGACGGCAACAAGGCCATCTTCTACTACATCGCCGACGAGCGCGTGGATTTCCGCCAGTTGATCAAGGATTTGGCGGCTGCCTTCCACGTACGCATCGAGATGAAGCAGATCGGTGCCCGTCAGGAAGCCGGGCGTATTGGCGGTACAGGTCCCTGCGGACGGGAACTCTGCTGTGCCACCTGGATGAAGAACTTCTCCAGCGTCAGCACCAATGCCGCCCGATTCCAGGACATCTCGCTCAACCCTCAGAAACTGGCAGGCATGTGCGCCAAACTGAAGTGCTGCCTGAACTATGAGGTCGATGATTATGTGGAGGCCAGTAAGCGTCTGCCCGGCAGGGATATCATCCTCCAGACACAGGATGCAGACTATCACCTCTTCAAGAGTGATATCCTCGCAGGAATGGTCTCTTATTCCACCGACAAGAACATTGCCGCCAATCTGGAGACCATCACCGCCGAACGCGCTAAACAGATCATTGAGATGAACCGCCGGGGTGAGAAGCCCATCTCCCTGCAGGATGATGGAAAGAAGCCCGTCCAGACAAAGACCCACGTCGATCTCACAGGAGGTGACATCAGCCGCTTCGACAAGGCCAAGAGAAAGAAAAAGAAGAAGCACAACAACCGTCCCCAGAATGGAGAATAAGCACCATACGTGGGTTGTCCTTCTGGCGGCAGTGTTGCTGCTATGTGCCTGTCACCGCCAGAAGGTCTATAGCCATTTCCAGCATGTATCGGCAACAGGTTGGGAGAAGACCGACACGTTTTTCTTCGACATCCCTCCGATGACAGAAGACGGTACCTACCGGGAGGAGTTGGGGCTGCGCATCGATAATACATTCCCTTTCCAGTCGCTGACTTTAGAGATTACCCAGACCATATTCCCCAAAGGAGGACAAAAGAGTTATACCAAGGCCTGTCCGCTCATCGACAAGAAGGGTAACATGAAGGGGGCCGGGGTGAGTTATTTCCAATACACCTTCCCCATCGACGACATACGACTGAACCGTGACGACTCCATACACATCTCCTTGATACATAACATGAAACGGGAGATCATGCCCGGTGTGTCCGACGTAGGCATCACCCTAACAAGACAAAAACGATAACAGGATCAGGTACGCACCATGTTCCTGCCCGCATCAATGCGCAGGAAAATAAAGAGGAGCAGCGTGAAGCCCCACAGGGAGGATCCGCCGTAACTGAAGAACGGCAGGGGAATACCGATGACAGGTGTCAGTCCTAACACCATACCCACATTGATAAACACGTGGAAGAGGAAAATGCTCAACACGCAATAGCCATAGACACGCCCGAAGCGGTAAGGCTGCCGCTCCGACAGATAGATAAGCCGCAGAATCAATGCCAGGAATAGGAGCAATACACCCGCAGAGCCGACGAAACCCTCTTCCTCGCCTACCGTACAGAAGATAAAGTCGGTATCCTGCTCAGGCACGAACTTCAGTTTTGTCTGGGTACCATTCAGGAAGCCCTTACCCTCCAGGCCGCCGGAACCGATGGCGATCTCACTCTGATGCACGTTATAGCCCGCTCCCTTCAGATCCTCCTCCAAGCCCAACAGCACATTGATACGCACCCGCTGATGAGCCTCCATCACATTGTTCAGCACGTAGTCGGCCAGACTGAAGAACACGACTGAGCCCAGGGCAAAGGCGGCAATCCATGCATAACTGCGGATACGTGTGGCCAAAGACCGCCAAACCAGATAACCCATCAAGACGACACACATCGTCAGTTCGACATAGACCACATCGAAGGGAATGACGAACAAAGAGAATGCCATTGCTATCAGAGAGACACCGATACAGGTCCCGAGAATACGCAGGGCATCCTTTTTGTCGGAACAATAGATCCACACCATCACCCCCGAGAATATCTGAATGAACAGGAGCACGACGAACTTGCCCACCGAGGTGGGAGTATATAAGATCATGTCATTGGCATAGCGGATGCCCACTACGAAATAGAAGACCATCGCCACTCCCGTAAACAGGACACTCCCCGGCATTCCTTCCCTGTAGAACATCAGGAAGAAAGCCAGATAGACCAGTGCAGAGCCCGTCTCACGCTGGAGGACGATAAAGAGCATCGGCACGAAGATGACGGCCAGGGCCGATGCGAAATGCTGCCACTTCTGGATATTGTAACCGTAGATGCTCATCACCTTCGCCAAGGCCAAGGCCGTGGCGAACTTCGCGAACTCGGCTGGCTGTAGCCGCAGCGGCCCCAACACAAGCCATGACCGGGAGCCCTTGATGCTGTGGGGATTGAAGATGGTGGCGAAGAGCAGCAATAACATGAAGCCGAAGATGAAGAAGGCAAACGTGTCATAGTAGCGGTCGTCGAGCATCAGCAGCACGAAGCCCAGAATGATGGACGTGGCTATCCATATAATCTGCATGCCCGAACGCGTGTCAAGGCTGAAGATGTCCGTCTCACCATAGGAATAACTCGCACCACAGACACTGACCCACCCGAAGGTGAGCAGGGCCATGTAGATGATGACCGTCCACCAGTCGAGGGAACGGAGCACGCCCTTCTGCTTCTTATCTGTCTGCCGTACCATACGCGATCCTACGTTCCTGAATGTTCTGGGCCTTTGCCTCAGAGGCCTCAGAAAGTTTACCCTTGATATATTTCTCCATAATCAGCCCACCGATGGGCACACCATAAGTAGCACCCCAGCCGCCGTTCTCCACATAGACGGCCACGGCAATCTGCGGATTGTCCATCGGAGCAAAGCCCATGAAGACGGAGTGGTCATGTCCGCGGTTCTGTGCCGTACCCGTCTTACCGCAGGCCATGAAGTCGTACTTGCCCAACTCATGGCACGTACCGCCGAGCACGGAGGAGCGCATGCCCTTCACCACATAGTCGTATGCCTCACGGGAGGCCTTCGTATAATGTTTCCGGGTATAGGTCGTATCCAACGGCTCACCCTGCACCTTACGCACCACGTGGGGCACATAGAAATAGCCCCTGTTGGCAATGGTGGCTCCGAGATTGGCAATCTGTAGCGGTGTGGCATTGACCTCTCCCTGTCCGATGGCAATGGAGATGACTGTCAGTCCATTCCACGAACCTTTATATGCCTTGTCATAGAACTGCGCATTCGGTATCAGTCCCCTTTTCTCGCCCGGCAGGTCTATGCCCAACCGATAGCCGAAGCCCATCGACACCATATAGTCGCGCCAGGTATCCATCGCATTCTGGACCGACCCGTATTTGGAGATATTAGTATTGATCATGTGATAGAGTCCCCAGCAGAAGAAGCCGTTGCAGGAGGTGCTCAGGGCCGGAACCAACGGCAACGGGGCACCATGGCCGTGACAGCCGACGCGGAGTCCACGGAACACGAAGCCGCGACTGCAGGGGTACATCGTAGATGGGGTAATGATACCCTCGGTCAAGAATGTTAGTCCCTGGGTGGTCTTGAACGTGGAGCCGGGCGGATACTGTCCCATGATACTGCGGTTCAACAGCGGCTTCCACACATCCTGACTCAGCAGGTTATGGTTCTTCGAACGCTGGCGGCCCACCATCATACGGGGGTCATACGAGGGAGAAGACACCATACAGAGAACCTCACCCGTGGAGGGTTCAATGGCCACGATACTGCCGATCTTACCTTCCATCAGCCGTTCTCCAAGAGCCTGGAGTTCGGCATCTATCGCCAGCGTCAGGTTCTTACCGGGCTGTGCACGTTGGTCCAGTTCACCGTTCCTATAACGTCCCTGCACACGGCCATGGGCATCACGGAGCAGGATCTGTATGCCCTTCACTCCGCGGAGTTGCTTCTCATACCTGCGCTCCACACCGAGTTTACCGATATAGTCACCAGGCTGGTAGTAGTCGTCCTCCTCAATGTCGGCAGGAGATACCTCCGCCACGTCGCCCAGCACATGGGCAGCCATCGGCGACTGATACTGGCGCACACTTCGCTTCTGGACATAAAAGCCCGGGAAGCGGAACATCTTCTCCTGAAATATGCTGAAGTCCTTGTCGGAAAGTTGGCTAATGAAAAGTTGCTGCGTGAAGCGCGAGTAACCAGGATTCTTGTTACGGTCCTTCATCGTCGCCATACGACGGTCAAACTCCTCCTTGGTAATACCAAGTGTCTGGCAGAAATCCGTGGTATCCAACTGTCCATTTATTTCATTCATCACCACCATAATGTCGTATGACGGTTGGTTATAGACCATCAGTTTTCCGTTTCTGTCCGTGATGACACCACGGGAAGGGTATTCGATCTTTTTCAAGAAAGCATTGGAGTCGGCACTTTTCTTATAGTCGTCACTGGTGATCTGAAGCATGAACAGGCGGATGATGTAGATGACCACAATCAGAATGGCCACCCCGGCAATGACATAGTGCCGATATTCCAGACCGTAACCTTTCTCCCTCACCTTGAACGAACAGTTTCAACAGCCGATATCAAGACCAAGGTAATCAAAGCACTGCCACCAGCCCGCAAGAGCCAGAGTTGCCAGTTGAAGAAGGTGAAGGCTTCCAAGGCGAAGAACACCAGACAATAGAGCGTCACCAGAATGACACAGATTGTGGCGAACTTACCCTTGCCCAGCGTTACCGCTGAGACTTTCAGGTTTTCCGCAGAGTCACGCGGGACCAAGGACTCCAGCAGATAGGGTTGGATGAAACCGATAAGCGTCATGCAACCCGCGGCCAGACCCGGAGTATTTGTAAAGATATCGGTCAGAATTCCCAGTCCGAAGTTCCACAACAGGATCATCCACGTGGGGGTGCCGCGGCGGAAGGTGATAGCAAAGAACAAATAAAGCAGGGGGGTCGCAACCTGGAACAGATGGATATGGTTCAGGATCAGCACCTGTACCACCAATAGCACCGCAAACATGGTCAACCGTTCAAACCGTTCCATATAACTTACCTGTTCTGTTTCACATTCATGGAATCACGCGCAGCCTGCATCAAGGCGGCCCGCTCGGCAATTCCCTTGTCACTGATGACGACCACGTCACGCACACAACTGAAATCGGTACTCAACCGCACCTTCAGTTTGTAGGAAAGACCATCACTGGAATTATAGGCCTGCTCAATCTTCCCGACCATCACACCCGAGGGAAATATGGAAGAAAAGCCGCTGGTGACGACCCACTCCCCCAACCTGAACTTTGCATGACGGGGTATATCCTCAACGTATGCGACGGTCGGATCACCACCATACCAGTGCAGATAGCCGAAATAGCCTCTGTCGCGAATGGCGCAACTGATACGGGAGGAAGAGGCGTTCAGCACCGGAATTACTACCGAATAGTGGTCGGCCACCAGATAGACGACACCGACGACCCCGCTGCCGCAGGCCACACCCATATCAACCTCAACACCGTCATCACGACCCTTGTCAATGGTCATCAGGTTCTCAATCTTATTCAGGGAGTTATCGACAACCTTTGCCGGGATCAACTGGTACTGACTCAGGAGTTGAAGTTCATGGCGCTCCACCACCGTGGTGTCGTGCGTCGCATCGGCATAGAGCCGCCGCAACTGATCCACTTGCCGCTCCAGATAGAAGTTTCGCAGGGACAGTTCCTCATTGGCTCTGGTCAAGGAGAAAAAGGCGGCCCCCCTGCTCTCCCAGTCATAGACCTTCCCTACAACCGCATTGGCAGAAGAGAGCCAGACACTCCCTTGATAACTGTTGTACTGAAACAACAGAACACCACTGATTACTTCCAAAAAGATGAAAAGAAACCAGTGATGATACTTCTTCAGGAAATCCAGCAGGTTGCGCATCCCCGGATTATCTCATCAGGAAACTGAACCGATCAATGTTCTTCAGTGCGATACCGGCTCCCTTTGCCACACTGTGGAGAGGATCCTCAGGCACATGGAAAGGAATGTGCATCTTGTCGGTCAGACGCTTGTCGAGTCCACGGAGCAGGGCACCGCCACCAGCCAGATAGATACCGTTCTTTACGAGGTCGGCATAGAGTTCTGGCGGTGTGTTCTCCAGGGCGGAGAGCACGGCATTCTCAATCTTCGATACCGTCTTGTCAAGACAATGGGCTATCTCCTGATAGCAGACGGGCACCTCCATGGGCAGGGCCGTGATGCGGTTAGGACCATGGACGAGATAGTCCTCGGGGGCCTCCTCACCCAGATCAGTCAGGGCCGATCCCACATTGATCTTGATACGCTCAGCCATACGCTCGGACACCTTCACGTTGTGCTGACGGTACATATACTCCTGGATATCGGCCGTCAGGTCATCGCCTGCCGTACGGATGGAGTTGTTACTGACGATGCCACCAAGGGAGATAACGGCGATCTCCGTAGAGCCACCACCGATATCCACGATCATGTTACCCTCGGGAGCCTCCACGTCAATGCCAATACCGATGGCTGCAGCCATCGGCTCAAAAATCAGATAGACATCACGACCGTCGGCATGCTCTGCAGAATCGCGCACGGCACGAAGTTCCACCTCCGTAGAACCCGAAGGCACACCGATCACCATACGCAGTGAAGGCGAGAACAAGCGGTTGCCTGTATGCACCATCTTGATCAATCCGCGCATCATCTGCTCACAGGCAGAGAAGTCGGCAATCACACCATCGCGCAACGGACGGATAGTACGGATGTTCTCGTGCGTCTTCTCATACATCATCTTTGCCTCATTACCGACGGCAATCATCTTGTCGGTACGACGGTCAAGGGCAACGACCGACGGCTCATCCACCACAATCTTATCATCACTGATGATAATGGTGTTAGCCGTACCCAAGTCCATGGCTATCGCTTGAACAAAACTCAAAAATCCCATTCTTTTTTACCTTTTTACTTTTTCACCTTTTACTTTTTCTCAAACCACGCATTGATGGCAGTGTCGTAATGTGAACTCACGCCGAAGGCACGGGTGGCGAATTCGCGACGCTGAGCCAAGGTGGTCTCGGCACCCTGAGCCTTCAGGATGTCCAGCAGCATGCCATATTCGGCCTTGCTCGGCACGATCACCACATCGTTGAAGTTCTTTGCACCAGCACGGATCAGCGAGATGCCACCGATGTCGATCTTCTCGATGATTTCCTCCTCTGAGGCACCACTGGCCACCGTCTGCTCGAACGGATAGAGATCCACAATGACCAGGTCAATCGCTGGAATCTCGTACTGCTTCATCTGGTCAAGGTCGCCCACATTCTCACGACGGGCAAGAATACCTCCAAACACCTTCGGATGCAGGGTCTTCACGCGCCCCCCCAGAATAGAGGGATAAGTGGTCACATCCTCTACCTTCTGGCACTCATAGCCGAGTGACTCGATAAACTTCTGCGTGCCGCCCGTTGACAGGAACTGCACACCCTCCTCGTTCAGTTTCTTGAGGAGTTCGTCAAGACCATCCTTGTGGAATACCGACACCAGGGCAGTCTTAATCTTCTTTGTTTCAGCCATTTCCTTTTCTTATAACGTTATAATAAAATGCATTTGGGGTGCAAAGGTACAAAAAGAAAACGGATTAATCTTCATTTTCACAACGAAAAATTAGATTAATCCGTGTTAAAATATGATAGGTCAATTCCTATCAGGAAGATTATATGAGGTTCATACCATACTTCTTGCACTCCTTACGCATATCGTCGGGCCAGATCGAAGCCTGGATCTCACCAATATGGCCTTTGTGCAGAAGTACCATGCAGAGACGGCTTTGCCCAATGCCTCCGCCTATACTCAACGGCAGTCTGTCGTTGAGCAGTTGCTGGTGGAAGAAAAGTTGCTCTCGGTCTTCCTGTCCCTCTATCTTCAACTGGCGCAACAGACTCTCCTTATCAACGCGGATACCCATAGAAGAGAGTTCAAACGAACGGCCCAATACGGGATACCAGATCAGGATATCGCCATTGAGGCCCTGCTTACCATTCTCGGCGACTGTTGACCAGTCGTCATAGTCGGGTGCACGACCGTCGTGCTTCTCACCATTGGAGAGTTTACCACCGATACCAATGATAAACACCGCACCGTAAGCCTCACAGATAGCGTCTTCACGCTCCTTAGGCGACTTGTCGGGGTACATCTTCAGCAGTTCCTCGGCATGGATGAAGTGAATCTTCTCTGGCAGGAAAGGCTTGATCTGCGGGTAGGTCTCACAAGTCAGGTACTCTGTCCGGCGGATAGCGGCATAGATACGCTCCACGACACTCTTCAGGAAAGACAGCGTACGGTCTTCCCTACGGATAACGGCCTCCCAGTCCCACTGATCGACATACAGCGAGTGGAGGTTATCGAGTTCCTCATCAGCACGGATGGCATTCATGTCGGTGTAGATGCCGTAGCCTGGTTCTATCTGATACTCCGCCAACGACAGGCGCTTCCACTTGGCCAGCGAGTGTACCACCTCAGCCTTTGCATCACCCAAGTCCTTAATGGGGAACGTGACGGCGCGCTCAACACCATTCAGGTCGTCGTTGATGCCCAAACCCTTCAGCACGAAGAGGGGAGCCGTCACGCGACGCAACCTCAACTCCGTGGAGAGGTTCTGCTGGAAGAAATCCTTGATCAGTTTGATTCCCTGCTCCGTCTGCTTCATGTCGAGCAGTGGCTCATACATCACAGGTTGAATAACTTGTCCCATATTGTTGTTTACGTTGAATTCGCGTGCAAAGGTACATATAAATTATCAGAATGCAAGCAAAAACGGAATTATTTTTGCATTAATGACATAAATCAATGACTTCCGCTTACATTCTGCGAAACAGCGTATAGGAAACAATAAACAAACCTGCTAATAATTTCCATAAAATCCAAGATGAAAATTTGCATAATAGATAAAAAATAGTTACCTTTGCACATTATTTATAATATCGAATGTCAATGAGAAAAACGATCTTATCAATCATGCTGTTGCTCATGATAGCAACTGCTCAGGCGCAGCGCACCAAGTGCGTCCACCGCTTTATTCCGTATCCAGAGAAGCAAGCCCGTGCCACTACACGTGCCGCAGTAGGTAACCCGAAGATTTACGAGGGCTCGAAGAGGGGTCTGATCATCCTGATGGAGTTCCAGGACACGAAGTTCGTGAACAAAGACAGACGCGGCAAGGATATCAATGTGCATGACTTCTGGAACGACATTGCCAACAAGGAAAGTCTTAAGACTGTGAATGGTATCATCGTGAACGGCAGTATCCGCGACTATTTCGTTAGCCAGAGTTATGGTAAGTTCGCCATCGACTTTGACGTGTGTGGCCCATATACCGCTAAGAACAAGTATGCCTACTATGGGCGCAACAAGGATTGGGGTGATATGTTGTTTGACCAGGCACCCTTCGAACTGATCGTCGAGGCCGTGAATGCTGCAAACAACGACGTGGACTTCAAGGATTACGACTGGGACGAGGATGGCGAGGTCGATCAGGTGTATGTGCTCTATGCTGGTCATGGCGAGGCCAGTTACGATGATCCGGATACCATCTGGCCCCATGAGTCAGAACTTGACGGTTGGACTGGTGAGAAGACAACTTTGCAGGGTTTGACCATCAATACCTATGCCTGTGGTAATGAGATTGACTATGCCGACAGGACGATGGGTATCGGTACTATCTGTCATGAGTTCAGCCACTGTCTTGGTCTGCCTGATGTCTATGATGCTGCCACAGGTGAATCAATCGTAGGTTATTATGACGTGATGGATGCCGGCAACTATAATGGCGACAGTTGGTACCCTCCTGGCTATTCGGCCTTCGAGCGCTATTTCTGCGGCTGGCTGGAGCCGAAACCTATCAATGGTCTTAACGAAGTAGGCGAACTGGAGCCCCTCCATCTCTCTCCAGACGCTTATATCATCAGACCATTTGTAGGATCCACCAATTACTGGATGATTGAGAAGCGCCAGAAGGCGTCGTGGGACAAGTTTCTCCCCTGTTTTACGGAAAATGCAACGGGTGAGGCAATTACCGAGAAGCAGTTGTGTTGGTATATCGACTACGATCAGGGGAAATGGAACAGGGATCTTCCGAACGAGGATCATGACCATCTGGGCATCTCTATCGTAGAACCGGAGAAAGTTCCTACTGCCATCATAAGTTCAGAGAATACGAACAGCAAGCCTGAGGCCTGGTACGACCTGCAGGGACACATGCTCCAGGAAGCACCTAGTCAGCACGGCATCTATATCATGCGTCAGTCCAACGGAACCGTCAGGAAACATATACGTTAAAGAATGGCATAAAAAGAAGATCCCCTGCCACAGACTGGCAGGGGATCTTCTTTTGTATGGACTATGTGATTAGTCGTTCTCTGCAAGACCGGAGTAGCGCACGCCGCTGATCTTGTAACTATCGTAGCCGTATGCAGCGGGAAAGTCATCGTCGCTGAACTTCACGTAGAACTCGATATAGTCGGCCTTAGAACCATTGTTCTGCACGCCACCGTCCTTCACGATCTTACCACCGGCGATGGTCACATTGAGTTCCTCATAACCAGCAACCAGGTTATTTTCTGCAGAAGTGTTCGTGAAGAAGGTCATTGTGCTCTGGTCACAGTTGGCCTTTACATTGAACTCCCAGAAGTTACCCAGGTCATTGACGAGAATCTCGTTGGGATTGTTAGACGAGGTGTTGGCTGTCACGATCAGGAAGCGACCCAGACCGAAGGGATCCTCAAGGCCCTCAACCACGTTGCCATTGGCATCAGCAGCGTCACAAGTCACGTACCACTGTCCAGCCATGCTCTCAGTAGCAGTTCCACCTACCTCTTCCTTCTCACAGGAAGTAGCGAGAGTCATTGTCAGCAGCAATGCTGCAAAATATAATACTTTCTTCATAATCTATTACTCTTTAACCCAAGTTTGGAAAAATTTCATACCGCTCACATATTCAGCCTCAATCTCGAAGACACCGTCGGCATAAGTACCAGTCAGGCCTACCAGTTCGTCACCCCATCCGGGAACGTAACTTCCAACCAGTGAGACATCCGAGCCGTCAAGAGCGATGGTTCCGATGCAGCAATAATTGGTACCATAGCCGGCACGCTGGCAATACCAGCCGCCGAACAGGTCATCTACATCGAGTGTACCGTCACCATTATCAATCACAAGGATTTCGAAAGCACGGCCATAAGCCACGTCATTGCCATTGTAGGAACGGTAACTGTCAGGCTGTGTCAAGTAGAAACCCTCAATATCACTGTTAGGATCGACCACCACCACCGTACGGGAAGTGCTGGCATCAAAGCCGTCATCATTCTTCTTGGTGGTGTAAGTCAGATTATAGATACCGCTCGTGCTGGTATCCACACTACCAGAGATCGTCACCTCAGAGGTCACATCATCACCGTTCAGTACTGATGAGTAGCCTGGTTCCACCCAAGGTGTACCCTTATCCCATACGAGATAGGAGTCACCCTCGAGTTCAATCGTGGGATAGTAAGTGAAACGGCTCTTACCCTCCGACGTCTTGTCGCCGCAACTGGTCACCAGCAGGGCAACCATTGCGAAAAGCATTGTATATAAAACGTTCTTTTTCATATTTGTCTCTTCATTTAAATGATTTGGAAACCTTGCTTAGTTCGCCCAGAACACAGGCTTGGTGAAATCTGCATTCGTGAACTTAGGCGCATTCGCATTGCTGGCTGAAGAAGATGAAGGATACGGATAGCGCTCCAACAACTTGTTGTCACCGATGTTACCATCCACCTGAATCGGCGTATAGAGAGTACCCGGCTGATAGAGTTCAGGCTTGTATGAAGCATCGGTCTGCAGGTTGTACATGTCGATACCCTTCACACTGCCGAAGGCAGGATAGCGCAGACGGCGCAACTCGCAGTA
This sequence comes from Prevotella sp., assembly GCA_017430675.1. The sequence continues at coordinate 4,214 of JAFRMM010000117.1, read as the reverse complement.
CGACTCGAAGTCGTTAGTGCCTGTGAGAGCAACCCACTTGGCAATACCGATACTCTTCTTATAGTTGCTCGAGTCGTAGGGGAAGAAAGCGATGTTCTCCTCAGCACCGGCAACACCAGCCGTAGCGAAGGAAGCCTCGATGGCGGCAGCATAGTGAGCAGCAGCCTGATCGTGGTTACCCTGACGAGCATAGTACTCAGAGATGAAGAACTCAATCTCAGACTCTGTGATCAGATATACGGGCATGTCGTAAGTGGCTACGGGACGGCACCAGTAGGTTGATTTGTAAGAGTCAGAGGTAGAGAAGTTCGTACCAGAGATACCACCAGTGTAGTTGCCAGAACCATTGGGCTCGAAGAAGGCAGCCAGACGGGGATCTTCATAGATGATGGATCCCTCACTGTCCTTCTGCAGCATCGTACCGATGATAGCCACGTTGGCCACCACGTTGATCTGTGTAGAACCGAATGAGGTAGCGAACTCCTCAGAGTAGTAGGGGTTCATCTGACCGCTCTCATTGGCCCAGCAGTTAGCGTAAGCCACGTCACCAGGCAGGTTACCCTCAGCAATGATGGCACCGATCTGGCTATCCACGCTGGCCACACCACTCTCACGGCTGAGGATCTTCAGTTTCACGGCATTGGCGAACTGGATCCAGGCAGCAGCGCGCTGTCCGGGGAACAGGAAGTTCGTAGCCACCACATCAGTAGCCGAAGCCTTTGAGAGAGCCTCGTCAAGTTCAGCGATCAGGGCTGCGTAGATGTCAGCACCCTGGTCATACTTAGGAGAAGGAATGCTTGTGTCGAAGGTCTCTGTGAAGGGAATCTCTCCGTAGCAGTCAACCAGAGCCTGGAATCCGAAGGCACGCAGGGTCGTGGCAGCGAGGTAAGTACCCCACTCCTCAGACTCGCTGGCCAGTGTACGGATCGTCTCCAAGTTCTTCAGCGCACCACGCATCATCTGCGAGTAGGCGGTAGAAGAACGAGTAGCCGACATGGTGAACTGGCTATAATCTACATAGTTGCTCGTACCGAAGGCGTGAGCGAAGTGCTGGGTGTAATAACCAGCAGGGATACGCATCAGGTTGCCATAAGTAGCGCAGAGGTTCATCTCGGCAGCAGGCATCATGATGCTGGGGGTCATATTGCTCTCAGCAGGAGAGTTGGGGTCCTGGTTGATATCCATGTAACTGTCGCAGGAAGCGGCACCGAGACCCAGGACGATTGCAGATATAATTGCTAATTTCTTCATAATGTTCTGTCCTCCTTAAATTAGAATTTGAGACCTACGTTGAAACCGAACGTACGGCAGGCGGGGTTCACATAGAGTTCACCGAACATACCAGTCAGGTCGCTACCCACGGTGCTTCCCTCAGGATCGATGTACTTGTTGCCCTTTGCAGTCCAGGTAAATACGTTGTTGCAGAACAGCGACACGGTGATGTCACTCAGATAGATCTTGCTGACGATTGACTTTGGCAGCGTGTAAGCCAGCGTGATGTTACGCAGTTTCACGTAACTACGATCCAGCAGGTAGAACTCGCCACCCTCGGCAGCACCGAAGTTGTTGAAATAGTTCTGATAACTCGAGTTGTTCAGATAGATGGGCGTGGTGTTCTCCGAATAGGTACCATCGCCATTGTCAAGAACAGAGTTGGGGATGACGAACGGACGACGGTCGTTGTAGGTCGTCACCTCAGCATTACCCACGAACTGGGCCAGGTTCTTCGAGCGAGAGAACATGTAACCGCCCTTACGGATATCGAGGGCACCACTCAGTGTCACGCCCTTATAAGAGAAGGATGTGGTGACACCACCCGTCCAGTCAGCATTCACGTTCTTGCCAGTGTCCTCCACCTCGGCAGAGAGCAGAGGCTGACCGTTAGCATCGACGATGAGTTTGCCATCGGCAGTATATTGGGGCAGATAGGTGTAGAACTCACCCATGGGCTTGCCCTGCTCAGCATACATATAGACAGCGTCGTTACCTGCCGAGAAACTGTAGATATTAACCTTACCACCCTCAAGGCTCTCAGGCAGACTGACAACCTCGTTTTTGTTCTTGGCGAAGTTGAAGCCGATGTCCCAACGGAAGTCACGGGTGCGGATCGGAGTGAAGTCCACGAGCAACTCAATACCCTTGTTGCGCACCTTACCGAAGTTGGTCACCATCGTGGTGTAACCGGTAGCGGGATCGACGGGCAGTGAGAAGATCTGGTCGTTTGTCGTACGGTTATAGTATGCGAAATCGATATTGATGCGGTTGTCGAGGAATGAGAGGTTGGCACCGATCTCAAACTCAGTCGTCATCTCAGGCTTCAGCGAACTACTACCGATACGGGTGGTAGCCTGGAAGGCGTTCGTGCCGTACATCGGGAACTTGGCTACGTCGAGTCCATAGTAGGCACGGGCCGTACCCTGCTCGAAGCGAGGATAGATGTAGTAAGGAGAAGCATCGTTACCAGTCTTACCATAGGCCAGACGCAGTTTACCGAAGTTCAGGATCTTGTTCTCAGGAATCAGTTTGGTGAAGATCCAACTCAGTGTCACACCGGGATAGAAGAAACTGTTGCCATCCTTCGGCAGGGTAGAAGACCAGTCGTTACGGGCTGTGAAGCCAAGGTAGATCATATCGTCCCAACCGATGGTGACATCACCGAAGAGACCCACGAGGCGACGCTTCTCCTGGCTCTCATCCAGAGTAGTCTTCGTGGCACCGTTGGTCAGATCCCAGAAGCCTGTCTCAAAGGTCAACTCGTCGGTCTGTCCCTGCATAAAAGTCTGGTAGCGCTCGTTCATGTTCACACCCACGTTCACATTCACGTCGAGTTTGCCATCGAGATACTTGTCAGCGAAACTGGCCAGGAAGTCATGGTTCAACTCGTACTTGCGCAGATACTGGCTATAGACATAACCGCTCTGGTTCATGTTAGAGGGAGCATAACCATAGTCCTCGTTGATGAGGGCATCGTCGAGGTTGATCTTCGGCTCACCCACCTTATAGTCATAGTCGGTATAGTCGAAACCGAAACGATAGGTCAGCGTCAACTGCTTGATAGGCTTGATATCGGCCTGGATCTTGCCGAAGAACTGCTTAGAGTCGTTGTGGTCGTAGTTGTTAGCGATTGACCAGTAGGGGTTGGTGATACCGTAAGGTGTGTACCAAGCCTCAGGCGTATTGAAAGGCGACGAGAGATCCTGACGATCGACGAGGCTGATGTCACGCGGGAACTCCAGCACGCCGTCAATCATGGACGTACCCTGGAACGAGCCCACGGTGTTGGTCTCTGCCTTGGCGAAGTTCACGCTTGAAGAAATCTTCAGCCAGTCGGTAGCCTCATAACTGCCGCGATAGGCGATGGTGTTACGAGAGTAAGTATCCTTGTCCATGGGGATGATACCATCGTCATGGTTGTATGAATAACTCAGGTAGTAAGTCATCTTGTTGTCGTTGCTGACACCATTCAGAGATACGCTGTGGGCAGTGCTGACACCTGTGTCGAAGAAATCCTTGATATTATCCTCCAGAGGGCTGTACTCATGGATCAACTGCTGGTGGTTCCAGATAGGACCATAGACCTGTGTCGAACCGTCCATCTCAGGACCCCAGGAACCGTTCTCGATGAAGGTCTGAGTACCGTTCCAACCCTGTCCGAACTTGTTCTGCATCTTCGGCAGCACACTGACGTTACGCCACTGAACGCTTCCGTCGTAAGAGATCTGGAAGTTGCGCTCGCCCTGTCTCTTACCGCTCTTGGTGGTGATCACGATCACACCGTTGGCAGCGCGGCTACCATACAGGGCAGTAGCGGCAGCACCCTTCAGCACGGTCATGTTCTCAATGTCGTTCGGGTTGATGCTCGACAGACCACCCATGGCGCGGGTATGACCCATGGCCTGGCGCTTGGTCTCCTGGAGGGGCACACCATCTACTACGTAGAGTGGCTGGTTGTTACCGTTGATAGAACTGATACCACGGATGATTACTGAACTTGCAGCACCCGGGTCGCCAGATGTGGAGTTGATCTGCAGACCAGCCACCTTACCGGCCAGTGCTCCAGTCACATCCGTCAGTTTACCGACGGTCAGTTCTGCGTCATCAAGCGTCTGAGCCGAATAACCCAGCGTCTTCTGCTGACGCGAGATACCCATGGCGGTCACCACCACCTCGTCCAGGGCCGTAGCATCGCTCTTCAGGAAGACGCGCATGCCGTT
>JAFRMM010000116.1 GCA_017430675.1 Prevotella sp. | reverse complement strand
TTTAAAATCACATTGCATTATGATTATCGACAAAATTGAGAACCTGAAAAACTATGCGGCTATCAATCCGCTGTTTCCAAAGGTAGTGGAGTTTCTTCAGCAGAACGACCTCAATACTATGGAGGCTGGTAAGCATGAAATCGTAGGCAAGGACCTCTTTGTCAACATCCAAGTGGCTAAGGGCAAGACACCCGACGAGGCCGTCATTGAGACTCACGACAAGATGATAGACATACAGATACCCATCACTGCTGCCGAGACCTTCGGCTACACACAGCGCGACCTGTTGCCCAAGGCAGAATACAATGCCGAGAAGGACATTACGAAGATTCCTGATCTGGCTGCCGACAGCTATGTAACATGTCAGATAGGCATGATGGCCATCTTCTTCCCGCAGGACGGTCATGCTCCCTGCATCGCTGGAGTTCCTGAGATTAAGAAAGCAATATTTAAGGTAAAGGCATAACACTATGGCAACGACAAAGAAAACAACAAAGAAAGAGACTCCTGAGAAGAAGGCAGTCGCCAAGAAGACCACTGCTAAGAAATCTGCTGCCAAGAAGGTGGTGAAAGTGGTGAAGAAGGTGGAGGAGCCACAGCATATAGGACTGGTACGCGACGACTCATGGCTGGAGCCGTTCGAGCAGGCTATCCGCGGCCGTCACGACCATGCCCTGTGGAAAATCGGTCAGCTGACACGCAACGGCAAGCAGACTCTGTCGCAGTTTGCCTCTGGTCACCTCTACTTCGGTCTGCATAAACTGGCTAAGGGATGGGTGTTCCGTGAGTGGGCTCCCAACGCAACAGAAATCTATCTGATAGGCGACTTCAACAACTGGCAGGAGTCAGAGAAGTATAAGTGCAAGCGCATTGAGGGCACAGGCAACTGGGAACTGAAACTCAGCGAGAAAGCCCTGAAGCACGGCCAGCTCTATAAGATGAAGGTGAAGTGGAACGGTGGCGAAGGAGAGCGCATCCCTGCCTGGTGTCGCCGTGTGGTGCAGGATGATCAGACAAAGATATTCTCTGCCCAGGTATGGAACCCTGAGAAACCCTATGAGTTTAAGAAGAAGAATTTCAAGCCCGATACCAATCCGCTTCTCATCTATGAGTGCCACGTGGGTATGGGCCAGGATGCCGAGAAGGTGGGAACCTACAAGGAGTTTACTGAAAACGTGCTGCCGCGCGTCAAAAAAGACGGCTACAATGCCATTCAGGTGATGGCTATACAGGAGCATCCCTACTATGGCTCGTTCGGCTATCACGTCAGCTCGTTCTTTGCACCCAGCAGCCGCTTCGGCACCCCAGAGGAACTGAAGGAGATGATCGACACGGCCCACAAGATGGGTATTGCAGTCATCATGGATATCGTACATTCGCACGCCGTGAAGAATGAGGTGGAAGGCTTGGGCAACCTGGCCGGCGACCCCAACCAGTTCTTCTATCCTGGCGACCGCCACGAGCACCCAGCATGGGACTCTCTCTGCTTCGACTATGGCAAGGACGACGTGTTGCACTTCCTGCTCTCCAACTGTAAGTATTGGCTCGAGGAATTCAAGTTCGACGGATTCCGTTTCGACGGCGTCACCTCGATGCTCTATTACAGCCACGGACTGGGCGAGGCTTTCGGCGGCTATGGCGACTACTTCAACGGTCATGAGGACGATAATGCCATCTGTTATCTGACATTGGCTAACTGTCTGATCCATGAGGTGAATCCCGATGCTATCACTATTGCGGAAGAGGTGTCTGGTATGCCTGGCTTGGCTGCTAAGTTTGAGGATGGCGGCTACGGTTTCGACTACCGTATGGCGATGAATATCCCCGACTACTGGATCAAGACCATTAAGGAGGTACGCGACGAGGACATCAATGTCTGCTCTATCTTCTGGGAGGTCAAGAACCGTCGTCCTGACGAGAAGACCATCTCTTACTGCGAGAGTCACGACCAGGCTTTGGTGGGTGATAAGACCATCATCTTCCGTCTGATTGATGCCGATATGTACTGGCACTTTGCAAAGAAAGATGTCAATGATATAGTTCAGCGAGGTATTGCTCTCCATAAGATGATCCGACTGGTGACGGCTGCTGCCATCAACGGCGGTTACCTGAACTTCATGGGTAACGAGTTCGGCCATCCCGAGTGGATCGACTTCCCGCGGGAGGGTAACGGCTGGTCGTACAAGTATGCCCGTCGCCAGTGGAACCTCGTCGATAACAAGGATCTCTGCTACCACTGGCTCGGCGACTTCGACCGTGAGATGCTCAAGACCATCAAGAGCGTGCGCAACTTCCAGAACACACCCGTGACGGAGATCTGGCACGACGACGGCGACCAGGTGCTCTGCTTCATGCGTGGTAACCTTGTCTTCGTATTCAACTTCTCGCCGAACCGCAGTTATACCGACTACGGCTTCCTCGTGCCCACGGGCAGTTACGAGGTGGTGCTGAATACCGACGCGAAGGAGTTTGGCGGTAATGGTTTCGCCGACGATACCATGACGCATTTCACGAACTACGACCCGCTCTACGTGAAAGACCATAAGGAGTGGCTGAAACTCTATATCCCGGCACGTTCTGCCGTCGTACTGAAGAAGGTATAGTATGAATTATAATCATCAGAGAAAGAACAGTAGCACGCTCACCGTCCATGTGATGTGTGCTATTGTTTTTGTGATGTTCTCGCTCAGTTGGCTCTATTTCTTCCAGTCCGACGTGATGGCCATGACACAGCATGTGCTGAGCGGTGGTCTGACGCATTACAATAGGGTGTTGGGTGCGCTGATCATCACGGTAGTGTTATATCTGGTCCAGTTGGCGGTCTATAGAATCACCCGTCTGAAGAAACGTTCCCATGCGCTGACATACGTACCTTCGATGATGGTGCTGGCGATGCTGACGGATGTGAGCCAGCAGATAGCGTCAGGCGTTGATGTGGTCCACATGGTTCCTTGGTGGCTGGTGGTGATCGTGGCTGTCGTCTGGCTGGCCATCGTATTCTTCGCCCGTCAGTTGCAGGAGGTGGAAGATGATGATTCCTTCTCGCTGATCTCCCGTCCGATGTGGATCAACATGCTCATCATGTCATTGCTGATGATGGGTGTGGCGTGGCTGGGAAACACGAATGCCGTGTTCCATTACCGTATGAAGGCGGAGAGCCTGCTTGCTGAGGGCAGGTACGACAAGGCACTGCAGGTGGGCAGGAAGTCCATTGAGAGTGACAGTCACCTGCTGATGCTCCGTATGTATGCCCTGGCAAGGACCGACGGTCTGGGTGAGCATCTCTTTGAGTACCCGGTGACAGGTACCAGTTCCGGGATGTTGCCCACCAGTGGCAAGTCACGGATGCTGCTGTGTCCTGAAGACAGTCTGTACAGGTTCCTTGGAGCACGTCCTGCTGAACAGATGGAGCCTGTGCGCTATCTGCAGATGCTCCAGAGGCGTGACTCCGTGCCCCGTAAGGCGATAGGCGACTATCTGCTCTGCGGCTATCTGATCGACAAGGATCTGGACCGCTTCGTAAGGGATATAGGCAAGTACTATGTGGTGGATGATAACCTGCCGAAGCACTATCGCGAAGCACTGACCCTCTATACGCACCTGCGTGCCAATCCCCTGTTTGTCTATCAAGAACCGGTGACGGAAGAGGATTTTGGTAACCTGCGGGAATTGGAACAGACATATCCTACTCTGACGGAGAGGAAAGGAAGGGTAGGTGAACAGTACCGGGGTACCTATTGGTACTATTACGAATACGAATGAGAAAAGAAAAGGCTCTCCAGTCTGGAGAGCCCTTTTCTTATTGGTAGAGGTAGCGCTTGATGGACTTCTTAGGTGTCTTCTCGAACTCTTCCTTATAGATTTCTATCTCCGAGATCTTCTCGTAGGCAGGGATCATCTCGTTCAGGCCGTTGCGGTTCTGCTCCATGATATTGATCAGATCCTCTTCTGAGAAGCCCATGTTCTTGGCCTCGTCCATATCAGGATGCACGAGTGCCACGAGTTTGGTGTCTCGCTGTACGATGATACTCTCCATCACCATCGTCATGGAGTTGAGTTTGTCCTCGATCTCCTCAGGATAGATATTCTGGCCGTTGGGTCCCAAGAGCATGTTCTTCGAGCGGCCGTTGATGAAGACGTTGCCTTCCTCATCCATCGTGCCGAGGTCTCCCGTATGGTACCAGCCGTTGCGGTCGATGGTCTCTGCCGTCGCCTCTGGATTCTTGTAGTAGCCCAGCATGACGTTGAGACCCTTCGTGAGAATCTCACCGGGGATATGCCTGGGGTCTGGGGAGTCGATCTCCACCTCTTGGTGCAGGGCAGCACGTCCGCAGGATCCTGGTGCGAAGGTGTGCCAGTCGCTGTAGCAGATGATCGGGGCACACTCCGTGGCACCATAGCCAACGGTATAGGGGAAGTTGATGCGCTTCAGGAACTGTTCCACCTCCTGGTTCAGGGCGGCACCGCCGATGATCACCTCGTACATCTCGCCACCGAAGGCTTTCAGCACCTCCTGACAGATCATCTCGCGGACCTTCTTGGATATCACGGGCATCTGCAGAAGGAGGCGCATGCGGTTGTTCTGGATCTTCGGGAACACCTTCTTGCGGACGATCTTCTCGATGATCAGCGGTACGGCGATGACGATGACGGGCTTGATCTCTGACAGGGCCTGTGCGATGATGGCGGGTGAGGGCACACGGTTCAGGTAATAGACATGGCAGCCGTGCAGGAACTCGAAGAGAAACTCGAAGGCCATACCGTACATGTGGGCCATCGGCAGCATGGAGATCACACGGTCGCCAGCCTTGATCTTCTTGCCCAACACGTAACAGGCGAAATCGTAGTTAGACCATAGGGCACGGTAGGGCAGCATCACACCCTTGGAGAAACCTGTGGTCCCTGAGGTGTAGTTGATGACAGCCAGTTCGTCAGGGCTCTTCTCGACATAGTAATTGACGTGCTGCTTGCGGAAATACTTCGGGAACTTCTTGCCATAGAGTTCGTTCAGGTGCTCACGGGCATAGGTCAGTTTGTCCGTACGCGATACCATCAGCGAGTAGTCTGGGTTGTTGATGATACCCTCTAGTGTGGGCATGGCCTGTGGGTCGATGATCGTGGCTACGTGGTCGCCCACGAAAAGGAGGCGGGCCTCAGAGTGGTTCACGATATTATGGATCTGCTCCGCGTTGAACTCGTGCAGGATGGGCACGGCGATGGCGCCATAGGTGAGAGTGGCGATGAAGGCTACGGCCCACTGGGAGGAGTTACGGCCACAGAGGGCAATCTTGTCACCCTTCTGGATTCCACTGTTCTCGAAAAGGATGTGTAGTTTCTCGATCTTTCTTGCTACATCATGGAACTGCAGTGTCTGACCCTTGAAATCAGTCAGTGCATCCTTGTCCCAATTATTGATAATGCTCTCTTGGATAAGTGCATTAAAACTCGGTATTTGTTCCATAGGCGGTTAGTTATTCTGATATAGGTAGCGTTTGATACTCTTCTTAGGTGTCTTGGCAAATTCCTCCTCATGGAGTTCGATGGCGGAGATGCGGCTATAGACGGGCAACTGGTTGTTGAGTTCCTGGCGGTTCTGCTCCATGATCTTCTCCAACTCCTCCTGGGAGAAGTTGACCATCTCGTCCTTGTCGGGATAGACGAGTGCCACGAGTTTGTCGCCCCGCTGGATGACGATGCTCTCCGAGACCATCGCCATCGTGTTGAGTTTGTCCTCTATCTCCTCGGGATAGACATTCTGTCCGTTGGCGCCAAGCAGCATGTTCTTGATGCGTCCGCGGATGAAGATATGTCCGCTGGGAGCCATCGTGGCCAGGTCTCCCGTATGATACCAGCCATCCTCGTCGATCACGGCCTTGGTGGCCTCGTCGTTGTTATAGTAGCCCAGCATCAGATTGGTGCCCTTAGTGATGATCTCGCCTGGGATATGCTCTGGATCACTGGAAGCGATACGCACCTCCATGCGATCGACAGGCGTACCACAGGAGCCTCCCTTGAAAACGGTATGGTCACAATACGAGATGAGCGGTGCGCATTCCGTCGTGCCGTATCCCACGGTGATGGGGAAATTGATGGAGAGCAGGAACTCCTCCACCTCCTTGGAGAGCGCAGCACCGCCGACGATCACTTCGTAGGCTCGTCCGCCGAAGGCATTATACACCTCCTGGCAGATGCGCTCCCTGACCTTCTTCGACACCACGGGCATGGACAGCAGCAGACGGATGCGGTTGTCCTGTATCTTGGGGAATACTTTCTTGCGGATAATCTTCTCGATGATCAGGGGCACGGTGACAATCAGCGTGGGCCTGATATCGGCGAAGGCTTGTGCGATGATGGCGGGTGACGGCAGACGGGTGAGGAAGAACAGGTGACAGCCGTTGCAGAAGCCGAAGAGGAACTCCACGGCCATACCGTACATGTGGGCCATCGGCAGGATGCTCAGCAGGTTGTCGCCGGCCTTCACCTTCTTACCCAGACGGTTGATGATGAACTCCACGTTGCCCCAGATGGCACGGTAGGGTAGCATCACACCCTTCGAGAATCCCGTCGTACCACTGGTGTAGTTGATCAGTGCCAGTTCCTCGGCCTCGTCCTTGTAATAATCGACATGCTCCTTGCGGAAGGCCCTTGGATATTTGCTGCCGAATAACATATTCAAATGTTCGCGCGCGTAGGTGACCTTCTCTGAGCGAGAGATCAGCAGTGAGAAGTCAGGCAGGTTGATGATGGCCTCCAAATCAGGCATTGTTTCAGGATCAATGGTCTTCACGGCATAGTCACCAATAAACAACAGTTTGGATCCTGAGTGATTGACGATGTTCTGAATCTGCTCACCGTTGAACTCATGCAGGATGGGAACAGCGACGGCTCCGTAGGTCAGTGTGGCGAGAAAGGCCACTGCCCAGTGGGCAGAGTTACGGCCGCAGATGGCTATCTTGTCACCCCGCTCAACACCACTGTTCTCAAAGAGAATATGTATTTTTTCTATTTTCCGTGCTACATCATGAAACTGTAACGTAATGCCCTGATAGTCGGTTAGAGCATCTTTGTCCCAGTTCTCAACGATGGCCCTTTGGATATAAGCATTAAAACTGCTGAATGTCTCCATTGAAACTGCACAATTTTTGAAATTTTGTGCAAAGATATATCATTTCCTGCACATTTGCAAAAAAAATGTGCAATATTTTAATGCAATAAGAAAAAATAATAGGTTTAGTGGAAAAAAGGAACAATTTTATTCGTATCTCATCGACTTTGCAGGATGAATATGCGAGATAAGATAACTTGGAGCGATCAGGACAAAGACACAAATAAGGAGTGTGACGGCATCCAGCAACAGGATGAGTGGGATGTTCAGTTCCATGGGTGCCTCACTGACGTAATAGGTCTGGGTATCCAGTGAGATGATGCCCGTGTATTGCTGCAGCAGAACGATGCCGATGCCGATGATGTTGCCCCAGAGCATGCCCTGACCGATAATGAACACGGAGAACCACAGGAACGTGTGGCGGACGGTCTTGTTGCGTGCGCCCAGGGCTTTCAGGATGCCGATCATCTGGGTACGCTCGAGGATGATGATCAGCAGTCCGCTGATCATCGTGAATCCTGCCACACACACCATCAGGGCGAGGATGATCCAGACGTTGATGTCAAGCAGTTCCAGCCACATGAACACCTGGGGATAGACCTCGTAGATGGTCCGTGTAGTCATCATATTGCCCTTGGTGTCGCAGGTACGGTTGATATCACTGATGAAGGCTTCTTCCGTCTGTGGGATCTGTTCGAGATCCCCGACCGTTACCTCCACGCCTGTGCAATCCTCCGTCTTCCAGCCGTTCAGACGGTTCACGGCGTAGAGGTCCGTGAAGCACAGGCTCTCGTCGAAACGTGTCATGTTAGTCTGATAGATGCCGCAGACCGTGTATTTGCGCGTCTTCACATCGTCATCACCAATAAAATAGGCAAACACCTGGTCACCAGCCTTTAATTGCAGTTTGTCGGCAATCATCTTCGACATCAATAACTGGTAGCGACTGGTGGAGTCGCTGAACTGGGGCATCTCACCATCCACCAGGTTCTCTCTCAGAAAGGAGGCATCATACTCTGGTCCTACGCCCTTGAAGGCTACACCCAGGAAGTCATCGTCTGTCTTGAGCAGTCCCTGGGTGATGGAATAGCGCTCCACATGGTTTACGCCCTGTATTTGTCTGATAGCATCCAAAAGACTGTCATTGACGCAGATCGTATAGGGATCAGCATCATTGAAGAGCAGGACATTGTGTATCTGGATATGTCCGCCGAAGCCCACTACCTTGTCACGAATCGTATGCTTGAAGCCCAGCACCACACTGACAGTCACGATCATCACTGCCAGACCGATGGCGACGCCGATGGTGGCAATACGGATGGCAGGGCGACTTACCATGCGCTTGTCGCCCTTGTCACTATAGATTCTCTTTGCTATGAATAGGGGGAAATTCAATGTTCAATGATCAATGTTCAGTGTTCAGTCATCAATCATTCTCCACTCTCCCTGGGTAGGTTTCGAGAGCCTTTCGCAACACGAAGAGTGCACGCTCCAGATCCTTCTTCTTCAACACGTAGGCAATACGTACCTGATTGATGCCAGCACCTGGGGTGGTATAGAAACCGGCGGCGGGAGCCATCATCACGGTCTCGCCTTCGTACTCAAACTCAGCCAGACACCAGCGACAGAACTTCTCCGCGTCATCCACAGGCAATTTTGCCACCGTATAGAAGGCACCCATCGGAATCGGCGAATAGACACCGGGGATGCGGTTCAGTCCGTCGATCAGGCATTTCCTTCTCTCCACATATTCGTCATAGACCTCGCGCAGATATTCCTCCGGCGTATCCAATGAGGCTTCGGCCACAATCTGTCCGATGAGGGGAGGAGAGAGGCGGGCCTGACAGAACTTCATCACGGCCTTCCTCACCTCGGCATTCTTCGTGATGAGGGCACCGATACGGATACCGCACTCACTGTAGCGCTTCGACACGGAGTCGATGAGGATCACGTTCTGCTCGATGCCTTCCAGATGGCAGGCGGAGATATAGGGTGAACCCGTATAGATATATTCACGATAGACCTCGTCGGAGAAGAGATACAGATCGTATTTCTTCACCAGGTCGCGGATCTGGTTCATCTCACGACGGGTATAGAGATAGCCTGTCGGATTGTTGGGGTTGCAGATCATGATAGCCCGTGTGCGCTCGTTGATCAGTTCCTCGAACTTCTCCACCTTCGGCAGTGAGAAGCCTTCCTCGATGGTGGTGGCGATGGTGCGGATCTTCGCACCTGCGGAGATGGCAAAGGCCATATAGTTGGCGTAGGCCGGTTCGGGCACGATGATCTCGTCGCCTGGGTTCAGACAGGAGAGGAAGGCGAAGAGCACCGCCTCACTGCCGCCCGAGGTGATGATGATGTCCTCGGCAGTGACGTTGATATTGTATTTGGCGTAGTAGTCAACCAACTTCTCGCGATAACTCAGGTACCCCTGCGAGGGAGAATACTCGAGGATATCACGGTCTATCTGCTTCAGGGCGTCGAGTCCTACCTGTGGCGTGGGCAGGTCTGGCTGTCCGATATTCAGGTGATACACCTTGGTCCCTCTTTTCTTGGCGGCAGCGGCCAACGGTGCGAGTTTCCGGATAGGAGACTCGGGCATTTCCAGGCCACGGACTGATATTTCAGGCATTTTCTTACTTTTTTACTTTCTTACCTTTTTACTTTTTGTAAAATTCGGTGCAAAGGTAACACAAATTATCGTAAAACTGTGCAATCTCTTCCCAAAAATTTGTTTTTCTCGGATATTATGTGTACTTTTGCCCGATAAAATCAATCAAAAGCGCAATAGAACGATGAATTATGAAGAATTGATTGAGACGCGTGATGCCCGGAAGGGCACAAAGGTGCGCATGCCGTATGGTTTTTATTTCAAGCGGCTGATCGACGGGAAATACTCCAATTTCGTGGAGTTCCGCGATGAGGTGGCTGACAATATCTTCTTCCCCAAGAGCGTGGAGGAGGAATGTGAGGCCCTGGCTGATATTGACCGCAAGGAGCAACTCCATTTCACGCCCAACGAAGGCGACGACGGTATCTATGCCATCGCTGTCGAGGTGGGAAACTACGTGACGGTGGATCAGATGCTGAACGAGGATCCTGCCATCGTTGCCAAGGGGGAGTTTATCAAGGATACGCTTAGCGACCTGATGGATTTCACCAGTTATCTGAATGAACGGGGCATCTATCATGTCTGCTTTGCCCCCTCCAATGTGCTGCTCCGCAAGAGCGACCAAGCCGTGCGGCTCCTTTGTCACGGCTCTTTCTATCAGAAAGTGGATCAGGATGTGCTCTACGAGGGCGTAGAGGACTATGTGGCACCAGAGGTGTTTAATGGCGGAACCATCGACAGCCGTACGGATGTCTATTCTCTTGGTAAGTTCATTGCCTATATCTATCAGTCTTCCGGTCTGCCTTTAGAACTGAAGAAAGTCGTGGAGAAGGCGACGGCAGTAGAACCTGAGAACCGCTATGACTCTGTAGAGACCATGAAAAAGATGATGGCCAATCTGACGAATGCGCGTCGGACGGCCGTGCTGGCTGTTTCCGCTATTGCCATTGCGGCTGCCATTGTCGGCCTGTTCTTCTACCTGTTGCCCAGCCCGGAAGTGATTGAGTATGTGCAGCCGGTGAAAGAGATTGTACCCGACGAGATGCTTGAGGAGGATCCCGAGATGCTGGTGGGCATTGGGGCCGATGCGGATTCCGCCACTATCGCCCATATCGTGGAACTGCAGAAACAGAGGAAGGACTCGCTGGGCATGAGCCCGGGTAAGATGCGCGAGTATAATGCCAAGGCCGAGGCCATCTTCCGCAAACAGTTTGCCAAGGCGGCTGATGCCATCATCTCCGATGTGTATAACTCCAGCCAGATGAATGCCTCGGAGCAGGACTTTGCTGCTAAGAGCAGGGTCATGACAGACAAACTTGGCAAACTGCAGACAGAATTGTGCAAGACGACGGCGTTGAGTCAGGACCGTGCCTCTGCCATTTCCTCACAGATCATTGAACAACTGACGGAGAAGAAGAAGTCCCAGATGGAGAAGGACTATTACGGTATCAAGCAGCAGAAATAAAACGAATCAACAAAATACAGACATGAGAAGCAGAACAGCAATTTGGTTTGAGTGCAAGATCCGCTATGAGAAGGTCATGGAAGACGGCTTGCAGAAGAAGGTAAACGAGAGTTATGTGGTCGATGCCCTCAGTTTCAGTGAGGCCGAGGAGCGCATCATCGAGGAGATGTCCTCATACATCAGCGGTGAGTTCGACGTGGCCGACATCAAGAAGGCTGCCTACAAGGAGATATTCTTCTCCGACGACGAGATGGCCGACAAGTGGTATAAGGCCAAACTGCAGTTTATCACCATCGACGAGAAGACGGAGAAGGAGAAGCGCAGTACGGTGACCTATCTGGTGCAGGCAGGCTCCTTCAACGGTGCCGTGAAGAACATCGAGGAGGTGATGGGCGGCACGATGATCGACTATGTCATTGCCTCTGTTGCTGAGACGGCCCTGATGGATGTATTCGAGTATGCGAAGGCGAAAAAGGACGACAAACCGGAATACGAACAGTGATGGACTACGACGTCAAAGGTCATCTGCACCAGATACTCGACACATTGCCACAGGGCGTCCGCCTTGTGGCAATTTCCAAGTATCATCCCAATGAATATATCGAGACTGCCTACGCTGAGGGACAGCGCATTTTCGGTGAGAGCCACGAACAGGAGTTGCGCCTGAAGCATGAGACACTGCCCAAGGATATCGAATGGCACTTCATCGGTCACTTGCAGACGAATAAGGTGAAGTACATCGCACCGTATGTGTCAATGATTGAGGCTGTTGACTCTTTAAAACTCCTGAAAGAGATTAACCGTCAGGCAGAGAAGTGCGGACGTGTCATCAAGGTGCTTTTGGAACTCCATATCGCCGAGGAGTCCACGAAGTATGGGCTGACCCTCGATGCCTGTCGCGAACTCCTTGAGGGTGGTGAGTGGCGCACGATGCAGCATGTGCAGATCTGCGGTCTGATGATGATGGCCTCGTTTGTGGATGATAAGGAACAGATCCGTCGCGAGATGCAGACGGCGGCTGATTTCTTCGACGAGGTCAAGGTGAAATATTTTGACGATGACGCTGCTTTCCGTGAGCGTTCCTGGGGCATGAGCGACGACTATCCCATCGCCCTTGAGACACGTTCCACGATGGTCCGCATCGGCACGTCTATTTTCGGTCCGCGCGTCTATTGAAGTAATACTGATCCCGCTTCCTGGTGATCCTGCCGTAGTTCACGGCATGCACAGGACAGTAGTGGTAACAGGCCAGACAACAGGTACACCGTCCGTTATGCAACCATACGGGAGGTGTACCTTTGATATTATCCACAGGACATACTTTCTGGCACTTGCCGCAGCGGATGCAGACATCCGCATCCACCGTGAATTTCTTGTCCGTGATCATCCGCTTGTTGAAGTAGCCGCCGATCACGTAGGAATAGAGTCGGGGAGTGGCGCCCTTCTCCAGTTCCTCAATGCCCCGCTTGCGGTCCTTCAGGATACTGATGATATGGTGCAACTGTCGCTCGGCATTCCCGATCTTCCAGCGCTCCTTATCCTCAGGGTCGGTCTTCATGAATGGCAGACAGACGTACGACTCCGGCATGATCACGGAGAATAGCGTCTCTGCCTGTAAGGGCTTGTCGTCCTCCGTGCACAGTGCCGTATTGGCCGCCAGGTCCTTGTTCAGGATGGTCATCGCATCGCCCATGTTATCGCCGCAAGTCGTCAGCGCCCAGCAGTATGTCGGCATGCTGTTCAGATGCAGCCGCCCTATAAACTCCCTGACGATCCTCGGCGGCTGCCACCCGTGCGTGGGGAAGCAGAAGCCGAGCCTTTCACCTTCTTTCAGCGAGAACTCATAGCGCCCCTCCCTGATGAGGTCAGGGATATAGAGCAGTGGTTCGTCAAGAGCCTTGGCGATCTCCGTGGCCACCCAACGGGTGTTGCCTGTGCCTGAGAAATAGAATATCATGCTGTATTCCTTTTTATGACTGCCGCTCCAGATAGATGGAATGATCGATGCAGTGGGGCAGTTCTTCCTGATAATGCGTGACGTAGATCAGCGTGACGGCCGGATCCTGACAGTAGTCATCCACCAGATCCTTCACCATCCGACGGTTCTCGTCGTCAAGGCCGTGCAATGGTTCGTCGAGGATCAGCAGGTCGGGCTCCTTCACGAAGGCACGTGCCAACAGCACCAGCCGCTGCTCACCGCTCGACATCTCCATGAACTGACGGTTCTCCAGATGGCCGATTCCTAATCGTCGGAGCCATTGGCGGCACTGCTCTTTCTCTTCTTCGTTGGCCCTGACATAGAGCCCCACGGTATCTTTCAGTCCGCTGGCCACAATCTGGATGGCGGGGATGTTCTGCTTATAACTGCGGTGCATCTCTGGCGACACGTAGCCGATATGGCGCTTGATGTCCCAGATACTCTCGCCGCTGCCCCGTTTATGTCCGAACAGTGAGATGTCACAGGCGTAGCCCTGGGGATTGTCGGCACAGACCAGCGAGAGCAGTGTCGATTTGCCCGAGCCGTTCTGTCCTGAGAGTGCCCAGTGCTCGCCCTGCCGCACCGTCCAATCCAGATCCCTTAATATCGTTCTTTCGCCATATCGGATGCTTACCTTGTTAAATCGTATTACCTCCGCACACAGGGGACAGTCCCTCTGTAATCCAGTCGCTGACGCTCCTTTCTCACAGCAGGGATTTCCCCTGTGTGCGACCCCGCCTACTTCCCACGCGCTCCGTTCCTCCTTTGTCATGACGCACATATCCCTCACCTCCACGACATGCGTGATAAACGCCGGTATCTCGTCCGTCTTCGCCAGCACTAATATCATCTGAAGCCCCTGCTCTTCGGCCAGCATGGCTAACAGGGCTTTCAACTGATCCCTCGTCTCGGCATCGAGCCCGATAAACGGATTCTCCATAATAAGCACCTTCGGCTTGGTGAACAGCGACGCGGCGAGTTTGTATTTCCTCAACTCTCCGCTCGACAGCAGGATGATATACTTATCCAAGAGTCCTTCCAGATGGAACAACTCATAGATATGCCTCTGCAATGCCCTGCGCTCAGGCGTGTCTTCGCCAGCCAACTGGTATGCCTCTTCGAGTTTGCTGCCCACGGTGGGTGTCTCCTCGTCGATCTCCATCTGGTTCCAGCGTTGCTGCAGGAAATAGGTCTTGTCGTTGTCACCGCCGTAGGTATCGCGGAAGGAGATATGCTTCAGGTTGTTATACGGTTCGTCGAAACTGTATTTCACCATGTCGGGGAAGGCGGGATGGCGCCCTGTGATCATATCCACGAACATCGACTTGCCGGCACCGTTCCTGCCGATGATGGCGATATGCTCGCCCTCGTCCAGACAGAAGTTCACTGGCTCGGCCATCGACCACTCTGGCTTCCTCGCCCTGGCGTTTACTAATTCAATCGTCTTCATCCTTATTCTTCCGCTTCGACACTTTATCCTTGTTCTTGTTCACGAAGTCCTTCCAGCCGCGATACTTCATGTCACTCTCGGGCCGTCCCATCTGCAGGTAGTGGCAGTAGGCAGCGGCCAGGGCATCGGTGGCATCCATGAACTTGCCCATCTCCTCCTGAGGGATCTTCAGGAGGCGCTGCAGCATGCCCGCCACCTGTTCTTTCGAGGCGTTGCCATTACCCGTCAGGGCCATCTTGATCTTCATGGGCGCATACTCATGGATAGGCACGCCGTGATGGATGGCGGCGGCGATGGCCGTGCCCTGTGCGCGCCCGAGTTTCAGCATCGACTGTACGTTCTTGCCGAAGAACGGTGCCTCGATGGCCATCTCGTCGGGCAGGTAGCCGTCGATGATGCCCGTCACGCGCTCGAAGATATGTCCGAGTTTCAGGTAGGCATCAGGAAACTTGCGCAGGTCGATCACGCCCATGGTCATCATCTGCGCCTTGCCGTCGTTCACCTTCAGCAAGCCGTATCCCATCAGGTTCGTACCAGGGTCGATGCCCAGTATGATCTTTTCCATATCTGCTGCAAAGGTAATGCAAATCGGACGAAATACCAAATTTCTTGGCGTATTTCCTTTCAGCCTGTGAAAAGTCGCGGAATTATTTGGATTTTTCAGAAATAGTCGGTATATTTGCAGTCAGATAACATAGAATAATGATACAAATGAATAGAACAATCGCCCTTTTCGTACTATTGATGGCCATTGGAACGGGTTCCCTGTTGTCGGCTCAGGAATCCGACGAGGAGATGGACCTGCAGGAACTCTATCAACAGATTGACGATGCCATCGACCAGTCTCCGGAGTATGTTGCCAAACGGCTCAGCCAGATCGATGATACGCGCCAGATGTTTCTTTCTGAGAGCACCTTGGAGAAGCGGTTTGCCCTGGCGGAACAACTCTTCGAACTCTATAAGCCTTATCGGAATGACTCGGCACTCTATATGGCCGACCTGTGTATCTCACTTGCCGACTCGCTGAACCGAAAGGACATGGTGGGACTCTATCTCTCGCAGAAGGCTCACCAGTGTT
>JAFRMM010000115.1 GCA_017430675.1 Prevotella sp. | reverse complement strand
GGCTCAAAGTCGGGAGTTCTTTGAAAGCAATTTGATGCAGAACGTGGAATTGAGAACGGTCTCTTATTCGTAACCCTGTTTTTTCTCAATCCCTCGAACTGCCTTTAAATAAAGAAAGATTGCTTTTTCTTCCAAAATTACAAAATAATTCTAAATGGCAGAAATGGTTGTTAGATTTTCTAAAGTATTTGTTACACCCGATATACCGCCTTTGTGATTCTTTTCGTATCTTTGCCCCCGAAATCATTTAAAATCAAAACCTATATGAAGAAACTATTCGTATTATTGTTGCCAGTCATGGCATTCCTGGGATGTACGACATCTCAGGAGCAGAGTGAGGATTGTCCCGTCCTGACCGTCGAGGGCGGACAGATCCTGGGTGTGGGTTATCATATCCAGGATGTGGGTACCTATTGTGCCTATAAGGGCATCCCCTACGCTGCAGCACCCATCGGTGACCTGCGCTGGAAGGAGCCGCAGCCCGTGGTGGCTTGGGAAGGTGTGAAGGACTGCACCAAGTACGGCCATCCCGGTTATCAGGCCGTGCA
Source organism: Prevotella sp. (assembly GCA_017430675.1). The sequence goes on along the minus strand of JAFRMM010000115.1, from coordinate 6,253 downwards.
CTATCCTGGTGGCTATGCCACGGAGTGGGGCTATGGCGACGAGGCTCCCTATAGTGAGGACTGTCTCTATCTGAATGTGTTCACCAAGGCAGCAGGACAGGCTGACAAGAAACTGCCCGTGGCCCTCTGGATCCATGGTGGTGGCTATCGTGAGGGCTGGGGCACGGAGCCCGAGTTCGACGGTAAGGAGTGGGCCCTGAAGGATGTGGTGCTCGTCACCATCAACTATCGTCTGGGCATCTTCGGCTTCATGCCTTACGGCGAACTCTCTGTAGAGAGTCCCCACGGTGTCTCTGGCAACTATGGCATCCTGGACCAGATACAGTCGTTGAAGTGGATCAAGGAGAACATCGCCCAGTTTGGTGGCGATCCTGACAATGTGACCATCTTCGGACAGAGCGCCGGAGCCGGTAGCGTCCGCACCATCTGCGAGAGTCCCCTGGCCCGTGGCCTGTTCCACAAGGCGGTCATCATGAGCGGTGGGGGACTGAATGTTCCTCCGAAGGATGGTGAGGCTGCCAAACCCGCTACGCCGATGGCTAAGTTCTTTACTTATAACCCCACGCTGAAGGAGGCTGAGGCAGAGACCAAGAAGGTGATGGACTGGGCTGGTCTGACAGATCTGCAGAAGTTGCGTGCAGCCTCCACGGAGATCCTCTATCCCATGTGTAATATATATAATATGGTGAACAAGAGCGACCTCTATGTCATGGAGCGCCCCATCATCGACGGCTATGTCTCTCTGAAGAGTTTTGACGAGGCTGCCCGCGAGGGTTCCATCGCCGATGTGCCCTATATGATCGGTTACACCATGAACGATCTGGGTGCCATGGGACCAGGCATCGCCGAGTTCTGTAAGGTTCGTGCCGAGAAGGGTGGCAAGGCCTGGGCCTACGAGTTTGCCCGTCCGCTGCCCGACGACGGCAAGCATCCTGAGGTGACGGAGCGCCTGAAGGGAGCCTTCCACAGCAGCGACCTCTGGTTCGTCTTTAAGAGCCTCGAGCACTGCTGGCGCCCCTGGACCCAGGGTGACTGGGATCTCGCAGAGAAGATGCTCACGGCCTGGACGAACTTCGCCAAGTACAGCGATCCCAACGGTGCTGAAGGTGCTGAGGGTCTCGGGTGGACGCCCTGTACAGCAGAGTCTCCCCAGTTCATGCTCTTCAAACTCGATGAGAAGGATGCTGAGGCTTCCGCCATGGGTGAGCCTATCCTCCCAGAGTAAAGGTTACTAATGATGAATACACTCAGGGCTCGCATCACTGCGAGCCCTGATTCTTTAATACACCGTGCCGTCGATACTATTGAACATGCTGAGATACTGCTGGGCCTTCTTCTGATACATGTCGCAGAATTCTTTATAAGCCTCAGGGATCGAGGTGCCCGTAAAGACATCCTTAAAGCCAGCCACCTTGATGGCTGTATCGTCGTACGACTTCAGATCATCGGACTTCTTCACATTCAGGCGCAACAGTTTCTGTCCGTCGAAATATAGTCTCAGTTCGTGCATGCAACTCATATCGATATCGGGTGTCTGGGCATAGATAAACATCACCTGTCCGTCCTTGTCGTAGAGATACTCCTCATAGAACTCACGGGCGGCATAGTTGTATTTGGTCGTCAGGAAACTCAGGTAGTGGGGCGGATAGGGGTTGTAGTTATCCTCGTCGTCCTGCGCCATCTCGCCAAAATACATCCTGATGTTCTCCCGGTGGAGACCCGTGGCGGGCAGGTTCATCACTACGCTCAATTGGTAATAGCAGGGCGGGTAGCCATCGTATGGGAAATCCTCTGCCATCTCTGCGATCTCTGCCTGCTGGGCCTGATAGGCCTTGCGGATACTCTCAATGGTGTTCTGCGCCAGCGCCACCTGCAGACAGCCCACCAGCACGATAGTTAAGATAATGGTTCTTTTCATTCTCAGTGTCATTTTTAACTTCACGCTGCAAAGATACGAATTATTTCTGAATAGAGAAAGAAAATGGCAGGATAATAGGATTGTGGTATCATTTGTTTGTTAGGTTAGATTTTAATTCGCCATGATGAACACTGATAGGGCTCTCATCAAGTGAATGCGTATCTGTAAGTTTGTGTCGTGTGTTTCTTAGGGTTTGTCCCAGGCCTTGGGACAAAAAATAAGCAGTGCTTTAGGAAAATTAGTCAATGACTAATTTGAAATACTCAATGAGTATTGCCAGCCTTCTGCCTCCTGTGTTTTTTGCTCATGTGCCTTCGAATGAACTCCCATGAACCTTGTTATAACCCTTCAGCCGAATCGTCTGGGTGTCAACGATTTAGGCTTTGGCTGAAAGGTAATTGAAATTATTTTTTCAAAAAAATGATAAATAGTAAATAAGGTACGCACGAGGGGAGAGTGCTAAAGTGTGTTAATAAATGAAAGTTTTTTGGCGAAATACTTGGAGCGTATGGAGAAAATATCTACTTTTGCAGTGTACTATTGAAGTAGTACACTAAAACAGGGCGATTCATAGCCCCAAAAAACAGACAAGAATTAGAAAAAATATAAGAAGACTATGATCGAGGTAAACAACATCAGTTTTAAGTATGCAGGTCAAAAGGACCTGGTATTCGATGATTTCAGTCTGGAACTGAAGCAGGATAACATCTACGGACTGCTGGGCAAGAACGGTACGGGCAAGAGCACGCTGCTGTATCTGATCAGCGGTCTGCTCCGTCCGAAGAAGGGCACCGTGTGTTTCGATGGCATCGAAACATGTAAGCGCAAGCCTGAGACACTGAGCGAGATCTTCATCGTGCCAGAGGAGTTCGACCTGCCTGCCATGTCGCTCGATGACTATGTGAAGATCAACCGTCCGTTCTATCCCCTGTTCAGTACGCAGGTGCTGGAGGACTGTCTGAAGGACTTCGAACTCACGACGGACCTGAAGTTGAACAGCCTCTCGATGGGACAGAAGAAGAAGGTGTTCATGGCCTTTGCGCTGGCCACCAACACCAAGGTGCTGCTGATGGACGAACCCACCAACGGCCTCGACATTCCCTCGAAGAGCCAGTTCCGTAAAGTGGTAGCGCAGTATATGACTGACGACCGTACGCTGATCATCTCCACCCACCAGGTGCATGATGTGGAGTCGCTGCTCGACCATATCCTGATCCTCTCCCAGCAGAAACTATTGCTCGATGCCCCCGTGGGGGAGATTCAGGAGAAATACACCTTCGAGTATCGGACACCCGACGATATGGAGGATGCGCTCTATGCCGAGCCCTCGCTGCAGGGAAATGCCGTCATCGCGCCTCGGAAGGAGGACAGCGCAGAGACACAGGTGAACCTCGAACTGCTGTTTAATGCTGTGACACAGGGGAGGATTTGACAGTTAGACAATTAGACAGTTAGACAATTAGACATTTAGACATTTAGACAGTTAGACAGTTAGACGGGTATGATACAGTTTAATCTAAATAGATTCGGAAAGTTGGCAAGATGGTCGCTGACGAACGACAAGAAGTACCACGTGAAGACGTTCTTCCAGACGTTGGTGATCATGACGCTGTTATTCCTGTTCCTCACCTCGATTACCATCACGTATGGTAAGGATAATGCCAACTACCATGCTTGCGCCATAGGGACGGTCATCTTGTTTGTCAGTACGTTTGTGCTGGGATCGTCGTTTATGTTCTACAGCATGGATGGCAAGCACGACATGCAGGCGCTGCTGATGCTGCCAGCGTCGAACTTCGAGAAGTACCTCATGCGCTATGCCTCATGGATCCTTCTGATTCCCCTCTATATAGTAGCCACTGTGGCAGCCGACTTGGTGCAGTATGTGTTTGGTCTGGTGGTGGGTCACGAGGAGGTGCGGTTTGTGGCACCTGCGACGATGGAGTTGTTGGGCAACGCCTGGGCAAAGGTGCTAGCAGAAAAGCATCATATCTTTGTGATAGGAATGGTGCTTCTCTTCTTCTGGCTTCAGTCGGTCTATGCCCTTGGTGCCACGTTCTTCAGGTCGAAGAAATACAACTGGATCCCCACGACGGCTGTCGTTATCGTATTGTTCCTGCTGCTTGTCTGGCTTTCTCAGGACGGTGAAGGAATTGATCTTGTGAAAGACGACTCTGCATTGGATATGGTGGTGAATATGGCGTATGTCGCGTGGGTGGCGCTGAACTTCTGGCTGTCGTACAGGCTCTTCTGTCGTCAGCAGGTGATAGGCAAGTATGTGAACGTATAATGATAGAAAGGATATCAAGATATGAATAGTTTTAGTATCAACAGGTTTGGACAGATGCTTCTCTGGCTCGTCAGCGTGAATCGCGTCAGATTGCTGGGCTTTACGTTAGGCATCATGTTCTCTACATTCCTGATCCAGATGATGATGTTCGTATTTGGCTCATTCGAGCAAATCGTTCCATATCTCTGGCGTTGTGCAGATTTCGGTTTTTTCTTCATACCGTTTGTCATACTTTTCACCGTCTGTCTGGCTTTTTCAAACTTTACAGGTATTGGTTCCAAGCAGCAGCGAGGCAACTGGCTGATGATCCCAGCCACCAATCTGGAGAAGTTCCTGTCGGTGTTCATCTATGTGACGGTGATCTGTGGACTGTGTACCATTGTGGGTTATATCTTAGGCGACTGTCTCCGTATGGTCTGCCTCTGGGTATGGGCACAGGTTTCCAGTGATCCGGGGTTTGCTGCATGCGAGGTGTTCAACTTCAATGGTGTGGATGGAACGTACTATCTCTGGTCCTCGACCGTGTATTGGGTCTTCTCGCAGATGACACCTCATCTGATCACGGTGTGGAGCAGTGGCATCTATTGGGGCTGGTACGAATGGGCATCGTGGATATTGGCTGTGATGGTAGTCGTATGGACTCACTCGTTCTTTACGCTGGGCAGTACATTGCTTCGCAAATATACGTTTGTCATCACAGGCATGATCTGGTGGGCGATTCTATTACTTTTCATGGGATTCATTGTTCGATTTAATCTCGGCCTGACCACCAAAGTGTGGATAGATAATCAATATAAAGGTGAAATGGTGGGGGCAATGGCCTATGTGCTGATGGTGGCACTCCCTCTGCTTACTTACTTCAATTATCGGGCATCATTCCATATCTTCAAAGGTTTTCAGTTAATAACAAACAAGTGGACTAATTATGACATTCTCAAACGATAAACCCATCTACATCCAGATGGCGGACCGCCTCTGCGATGAGATACTCTCAGGAGTATATCAGGACGATGACCGTATTCCGTCCGTCCGTGAGTACAGTGTGCTCCTCGAGGTGAATACGAATACGGCTGTCAAAGCCTACGAGCAGTTGGCCCGCGAGGAGATCATCTACAACAAGCGTGGTCTGGGCTACTTCGTCACCAAGGGCGCCAAGAAGCAGATACTGAAGGCCCGTAAGAAGGAGTTCATGAAGGAGCGTCTGCCAGAACTCTTCCGCCAGATGCAGTTGCTCGACATCACCATCGAAGATGTTGCAGAAGCCTACAAAAAGTTGGCAGTATGAGAAAGATTTCCATCCATTCATCACAAAAATGTGCAAAATATCCCATTTTTTTTGATAATGATGCAACTTTTCGTACCTTTGCCTCGTCAAACAATAAAACTAAGGTAAATAGATTGTTTTTATGATACATCTACAAGACATCAACAAGACCTATCAGGGAGCCCAGCCGCTCCACGTGCTGAAGGGTATTACCCTCGACATCGCCAAAGGCGAGTTCGTATCGATCATGGGTGCCTCAGGCTCAGGAAAGAGTACACTCCTGAACATCCTGGGCATCCTCGACAACTACGACACAGGCACCTACGAACTGGCTGGCGTGCCCATCTGGAACCTCTCGGAGCGCAAGGCCGCCGACTACCGTAACCGGATGATAGGTTTTATCTTCCAGTCATTTAATCTCATCTCTTTTAAGACCGCCGTGGAAAACGTTGAGTTGCCATTATTTTATCAGGGGGTATCTCGCAAGAAGCGCCATGCGCTTGCCCTGGATTATCTAGACCGTCTAGGTCTTCTAGACTGGGCAGACCATTACCCCAACGAACTGTCGGGAGGACAGAAACAACGCGTGGCAATTGCCAGAGCACTCATCACCAAGCCACAGATCATCCTCGCCGACGAGCCTACAGGCGCACTCGACTCGAAGACCTCTGTGGAGGTGATGCAGTTGCTCAAGCAACTCAACCAGGACGAGGGCATGACGCAGATTATCGTCACTCACGACCCCTCTGTAGCCGAACAGACAAACCGTATTATCAGAATC
>JAFRMM010000114.1 GCA_017430675.1 Prevotella sp. | reverse complement strand
TCCACATGCCAGCCCTCACCGGTGCAGGCATCGTGGGTGCCGGGCAGCGAGAGGTCGGCCACCATTCGGCTGTCATTCAGCGGGGCCATCCAGCGGCTGTGGTCTGCCTTGGGCTTGTAGGCATCGGCAGCAGAGGGGGTGGATGTGCCGCCACCTTGTCCCCACAGATGGTTCAGGTAGTCGGTCATCGTTTCGTCGGCGGCTGTCAGGCTGATCTCCTGGCCGTTCTGTCCGCTGGCGGTGATGCTGCCGTTGTCATAGTAGAGCGTGGCGCTTGTCGGCGCATTCTCTCTCCATGGCCATGTGTTGTCTTCAATAGGAGTCATGGCTACCTGCCCTTTGACGATACCGTATTTCTCGTAGGCTGGCGATTGTTCCAGTGTCGATGTGTAGTCGAAATGGATGATGTTGAAGGCCGTGGGCACCAGATTGCCGTCGGCATAGTAGTAGCGTATCAGGGTGCCATACGACTCGTCTCCCAGGTCGCCGAAGTAGTAACTGTCCATCACCTGGGTGTAGTCGACGGTGGTTTCCGCCGTCATGTCATCCTTCTTCCAAGCCTTTGTGGTGCCAGTGGCGCTATAGACGGCATACCAGTCGCCCGCGATCAGTTCGCCCAGCGGATTCTGGCCTGCGGGGATGGGTACTGCATTGTCGTCGTTGCCGACGCATGCTGTGAGCGACAGTCCCATGACCATCGCCACGAGGCAGGCGAGGATGCTCTTCATCCCCCTGCCGTTGATTGATTTGTAATTCACCATATTCATTTTACAATTTCACAATTTTACGATTTCACAATTTGCCGTGCCCTTAAAGTGCGGTAGCAAATTATTCACTTTTCCCTATTCACTTTTCCCTTAAAAAATCACCACGTCCCGAACGCCACCGACAGCATCCAGAGGACGCAGGTCTTGATGTGATCGGAGAACTGCTTTGTAGGCTCCTTCAGCGTGGCCTTGTCGGGGAAGGCAGCCATCACGGCCTCCGAGTTGGCATAACTCACGTAGGTGTCGCTCTTGCCATGGTAGAGGTGGATGGGGTGGATAGGTGTCCAGCCCTTGGTCAGGTCGTTCTTCTCGAAGCAGCGGAAGAGGGCCTTGCACTTCTCCGACTCCATGTCGCACACCTCCGGGTTCAGGATGTCGGTCATGTATATCTGCTCGCCCGGCTTGATGCCCGTCTCGCCCGTGTGTGGGAACATCTTGAAGATCTCGCCGTTGATGTAGCCCGACTGGAACTCCTTGCTGCTGATCATCAGGTCGATGTCCTGCTTGTGCTGCAGGTAGGTCTCGCTGTAGAAGTCCTCCTCCTTCCACTTACCCAGGATGTCGGGATATGCGGCGAACATGGCCTTCAGCGTCAGGGGCAGCACGATGGGATAGTCGAGCACCTTCTGCTCGAAGTATTTCTCGAAGGTGATTTTGGGGCTGTAGGGTCCAGAGGCACAGTAGCTGTACTGGAAGCGCCAGCGGCTGGCAAAGTCCTCGTGGGTGTCGAGCCACTTGTGGATGGCGAGTGCGTTGCCGCCGCCCTGCGAAGCGCCTATCACGTAGAACTTCCAGTCGGGGTGGAGCGGATAGCCGCACTTGTCGGCGAACACCTTGTAGCCGGCCTTCAGCGCGTCGATGCAGTTCCGGGCGCAGAGGTCGTGGTTGATGTAGGGGTGTACGCGGTCCTTGGTCACGCCGTAGCCGATGTAGTCGGGCAGTATGAGCACGCGGTCGCCCTGCAGCATCAGCGTCTCGGCCGATCCGCCTAAGGTGGGAGCCTCCAGGTCGTCGGCGATGGTGGAGTGGGCGCAGAGCACGAGGTCGCACGGGCGGAACTCGAAGTAGTGCTTGCCGGCTCCCATGTTTACGCCCCAGCAGACGCGCGAGGAGAGGGTGACGGGGTTGCCCTGCTCATCGACGCTCTCATAGGTATAGTCGATATAGCGGAAACCCGAGGGTATCCATGCCACCTTGGGGTCGGCCACGGAGCGGGTCGCAGCGGCGGCGCGGGCCGTGGCGGTCTTGAGGCGGACCGGCTTTTCTGCCTCGTCCCTCATCTTCTGGAGTTCTGCCTCGATGTCGTGGTCCTTCATCACGGCACCATAGACGTTCGACAGGATATCGAACTTCCACATGGCGGTGTCCTTGATGATCTCGTACTTCACGTCGGCCACGTCCTCAGCCAGGTCTCTGGTGCTCTCGTCGCTGCCGGTGTGCCTTACTTCCTCGGCATAGAGGGAGATAATCTTCTCCATCTGCTCTGTGGCAGGCGTCAGTTGATAGTCGTTCCCGTTGTCCGTACCGGTGATGCTGCCGTCGTTGTAACGAAGTTGCCATTCAGTGGGAACGTCGTAGTAGTACTCCTGATGCTTGATCTTGACGGCGATGGTGCCGTCGGCAGCAGAGGTGTAGTTGATTTCACCGTATGCATTATTACCTGACTCGTTGTCTATCTCACCATAGGACCATACGGGTGCGCCTTCATCGTCGAGATAGATTTTCTGCCACATTCCCGTACCGTCGTTGGACAGGCGATAGGCGATGATTGCGGCAGCGTATTCCAGACTGCCGTCGTTCAGGGTGCCTTCTCCGACAGAGAATCCCCACCACAGGCCCTCGATGGTCTCGGCCAGCGGGCCGGGGCCGTCGGGAGTCGCGGGGGTCACCGCATTGTCGTCATTGCTGCTGCACGATGTCAGCACGCTTGCGCCGCAGATGGTCAGGATGGCGGCGAGCATCCATAGATTAAACTTCTTCATTGTCTCTTTCTTTATTTAATCGTCGCCTTCATATACGAGTTGTATCTCTCCGAGATGTATATCATCGCCTTTCCAAAGTTTTCTTATCTCGATGCGGTAGCAGTTATACCAGTCTCTGAATATGGTAGGTATGTCGATGACATATTTAGTCGTCGGAGTCGTGGGTAAATTCAATTCATCATTAGAATAGATAGCGTCCCAGTCGTCGCATTTATAGGTCTTTGAATGGTCGGTCGGGGTGCCTCTCTTGGCATACACACAGATGCTTCTGGGACGCCCCCAAGGTGCATCCAAACCGGTCCACAGCACGAGTTGTTTCGGCTTGGCGGACATGTGCGTGTGGAATTCTATAAACCAGGTGGGGACGGTATAATTGCTGGATAATGCCCAATTGTCAACGTTCGGAATAAGGAAGTCAGTCTGATAGGCTTTCCATTCTGTATTTACGTCACCGTCGATGGCACGGTAGAATGATTCGGGCTCATCATCATATATAATAGCATCCCCAAATGATTTGAGACCATAGGATGTCGGTGTACCGCCATCGGCCACGAACGTACGGGCACACCAATTATAGAGGTTGAAGATGTGCTCCTGCTGGTATTTGTACAGTTCTTCATCGTAATATATGCCGCGGTGATTTTGCACATATTCGTACTCCTTGTAGAGATCGCTGGGAGCCACATACTTGTAATCGGGCAGATAGGAACGGGTGAAGACGAACGGCGTGGGCTTGCTCTTGAGTTTCAGGATCATCGTCACGGTGACTTCGTAGGGCGGCATCCACATCTCTGCGTCGTAATACCTCTTGGTGTCTGAACTCTTGTACGTCTCGTTGTCGCCGCAGAGCGCCATCGGCTCGATGAGGTATTCGCTGTCGCCACGGCCCACGAGTCCCCACTTGCGGCCGTCGTAGTTCTCCGCGTCGAACGTGGCGCCCGTCTTCCATTTGTCAGTATTGCTGTAGTCATATTGTCCACCGTGATGGGATTCCAGCGCATCGAAAGGCACCTCGGTCAGCGGACGGTTGTGGTAGTTCCACGCGTTGCTCACCTTGTATTTGCTCGAAGCCAGGCCCTGGGCGGTGCGGTATTTTTCCGTGCTTCCGAACTTCACGCCCTTGCGCACGCCGCATACGGCAAAGGTCTTCACGTAGTCGATGTCATTCTCCGGGAACACATTGTGGTTTATGTTCACCTGGATATTGCTGGGTTCGAAGAAGCAGATGCGGCCGCGGTAGGGCTTCTCCTCCTTGGTGTCGTAATTCTGGTTAGCCCACAAATAGGGCTGTCCGCCGAACGGGCTCGGCATCTTTTCCGGATAGAGGATATAGTGAAACTTCTCTTCTGAACCGATGTCCAGCCTTCTCCAGTCGACGTAGGTATTGGTGTAGCATACCACCGGGGCTTTCTGCAGGTTCCATACGCCCTCGCCGAAGCCGGTGCCGTCGAAGTCGAAGTACTTCATCGGTATCTGCGGGTCGGCCAGGCCCGTTATGACGGCCTGCTCGGTGCTCGTTCCTTTCATGTCGATCCTTGTCTCCAGTTTCAGGTTCGCCTCGCCCTGGTAGCCGTTGAAGCCCGACTCCTTCTGGCCGTAGTCTATGCCTACGAAGTCGCATCCCGCCTTGGCCGCGTCGACCACGCCCTTCACGCCGTCGAAGATGTCGCCCTTGGTAAACTTCGTGTAGGTATCCGTGATATTGCTTACGAGTTCCTTAAGGTCGCCGGCCTTGCTGAGCAGCGACTCTATCGGGCCGAAGACGCCGCTCTCCGAGTTGACGCTGCACTGCTTCATGTCGATGCTGCCGGTGATGCTGCCCGTCTGACTGCCAATCAGGTCGATAACCGACTTGGTGGTGGCACGGGTGATGAGTTGCAGGGGGGAGCCGTTGGCGGTGAACGTCTTTTGGCGATAGAGCGAGAGGTCGATGTCGATGGCCTGCCAACCCGGCTTGGGCTGCACCTGGCCCAGGGCGTCGGGAGCGGCGCAGTACGGGGTGATATACTGCGACCAGTAGTCGCCATTAGTGACATCTACGCCGATGGACTTGGGGTTGCTGATAGACCTTTCGTATGGCACGGGATACATGAAGGGCGAATGCTCGGCCAGGGCCGAAGGCATCAGCACCTGGAAGTGGTAGCCGCTGGCATTGTTGGTCTTGATGTGCTCGGGAATGTAGTAGAACATGCGCAGTTTGCCCGAGTACTTGTTGTAGAGCGCAATGTAGTTGGCGTCGGAGGGGTAGCGGCGTCCGCAGTACACCATCACGAGGTTCCATCCGTTCTCCGGGGTCATGCCTTTGCAGAAATTGACAGGCAGCGAGGCGTATGTTCCGCCGTTGGCCCAGGGCAGGGGCACCTCGTAGTAGTTAGAGCCGCCGCGCGAGTCGAGGATCTTGTGGTTGACGCGGGTCTCGTCGGTCGTGTAGCAGTAGATGGTCGTCTTCTTGTGCCAGTTGTTCT
>JAFRMM010000113.1 GCA_017430675.1 Prevotella sp. | reverse complement strand
TGCTTGTGTTGTGGCGCGTAATACTTCATTCCCATTTGACTTTTAACACCCAAAGGTACTCATTTTTTGTTAAACAAAAGAAGAAATACCGTTATATATTCTTAATAATCAGCAAGTTAGATGTTATTCAGTAGACACTAATTACAGTTACATAATACAGAGCAAAACATTCAATATGAAATTTAAATTCAAGATACAACAGTACCAGACGGAGGCAGTGGAGCAGACGGTGAACGTGTTTGCAGGACAGCCTTCGAAGACGAATGCACAATACCGTCGTGACCTTGGCAAGAGGTCACATATTGGTGGTATGAATACCGTTATGAGGCATTTGTTTGATTTTGACATAGACTAGCAGGGCTTCGATTAGTGCCGCTATAGACCGTATCAACAGGCTCAACGGCTCAGAGACCATCGTCATCGGTGCCCAGCAATACACCTCTCCAGACGGTAAGGGTAAGGCCAACGTCTTCGCCAAAGTCACACCGTGCCTGGCACCGTGTGACTGAGGTTTAGAAGAACATCGTGGGCAGGGAGTTCTTGCGCTTTTGGGAGAGTTCGGACTTCATGCGGGAGATGGCCGTCTTAAAGAAGAAGGCAATAAGGTGCTCGTCTGTGCCTTCTGTGCGGATTTGCTTGATGGCAGAAATGTAGGCTGAGCGATCTTCGAGACGGATGATCAACAAGGGATGATTGGCTCGAAGGAGGATGAAGTTGGAGAGCAACCGCCCCGTTCTGCCATTGCCATCTCGGAAAGGATGCAGATATTCGTAATAGCCATGCCATTTGGCGGCAACAATTAATGGGTGTTGCCCATCATCGAGTGCCTTTTGAGTGGAATCCATCAGGTTTGGCACACGAGATATCAACGTCTCATGGTCTCCAAAGACAGTATCGCCGGCAGCCATATCCTCAGTGGTGTACTCGCCAGGTATGGCCTCTGGAGCACGATAGTTGAGGGTGTGCTCTGTTACCAAACGGTTTACCTCTTTTAATAATGCTTCATCAAAAGGATGATCCAAGTGGCTGACCATAAAGTCGAAGGCTCGGAAATGGTCGGCCATCTCTGTACATTCCAACAAAGAACGACCTACAGGAATCATGGCCATACCCTGTTCTCGAAGAATCCGAGTATCATCGACAGTAAACGAGTTTCCCTCAATAGCACAAGAGTGCGCAGAGAACAGAATCTCGTTATATTCCATCCACTGCTGCTTCCCCATCCTATCGGCTATCTTTTGCTGATATTCCTTTCGGATGCGCTCGTATTCTTCTATCTCTTTCTCAAACATCGCTGCAAAGATAGTAAAAACCAAGAGAAACGCAAAGAAAAATACGTTTTTTCTTTTATTTCTAGTCACACCGTGCCTGGCACCGACGTGGTCATGGGGACAGTCCCTGGGTATAATTGAAAGAAAAATGCTGTGGGCTGTTTGCTACATCAAAAAAGACCTTTTGGGGGGCTAAAACCATATACATAAACCTCTAATTTCAGAGAAATTTGGTTATTAAATCACTTTTTTCCTACATTTCAATTATTATTCTGCATTTTTTTCTACCTTTGCATGGTCAATAATTAAAAACTATGCAACTACGTGATGAAATATACAAGGTCGTAGAGCCAAGAAATAAAGAAAACTATGTATCTCGAGTTTATGACATCGTGATGCTGATCGCTATTGCTATAGGCATATTACCTCTTATGTTCAGGACACAACACAAGATATTCTGGTATTTTGACCTGATTTCCGGACTATGTTTTATTGCCGATTATATCCTTCGTTGGATTACTGCTGATTATGATTCCAAGAGGGGCAAAATCGCAGCATTTGCAGTTTATCCATTCACCCCGATGGCAATTATTGATTTGCTATCGATTTTGCCAATCTTCAATTTATTAGGTCCTACATTCAAGGTATTCCGTGTATCACGATTACTAAAGATACTAAGAATCTTCAAGGTCATCAGATATTTCCTGCCATTGGTAATCATCATGTCTGTCATTCGCAGACAAAGTAAGATTCTGTTGACAGTCTTTTCCTTGGCTGTATTCTATATTTTTATAACTGCTCTGATAATGTTTAATGCGGAAGAGAAAATCAATCCTGAGACTGGTAAATATCTTTTTGATAGTTTCTTCGATGCATTCTATTGGGCTGCATGCACATTAACAACTGTCGGTTATGGCGATCTTTATCCTATCTCAAGCACTGGACGTGTCATTAGTATCATCTCTGCTATGGTAGGAATCGCCATCATCGCCCTGCCTTCAGGTATTGTAACTGCTGGATACATGGATGAGTTAAAGAATAGAAAAGAGAAAAAGGAGAATAAAGATGGAATTACATAAAGCACTAAAAGAAATGCTACAAAATTGATCCTTCGAGATGTAATAAATGCTGGCTATGGAGAATCCATATTGGCTTTGCAGAATGTGCAAAGTTGGAATTCAAACAGGCAGAATGCAGACCCAACAGAACTTTATACGATTGCCCTCTCTTTCTATAGTGAAGGTTAGAGCCATCGTAACTTCTCTTGTAGGTTATTCGTCTTACTCTTTCATACCGCAGCCACCGTGGAACTCGTCCACCAGGTTGATGGACTATACCAGTATCACGCCATGCTGCTTCTTGCCGTCCATCATGATCTTCAGGGGCTTTTCGAAGCGGACATGGCGCACGTATTCCGTCTCTTCGACGGCGGGGAGGGCATCAAGGATGGACTGTTGGAAGAGACCGTCGCCCGTGAAGGTGTTGATGGTGAAGTAGCCGACACCGAACGAGGTGAGGTTTTGGAAGAAGTGCGTGCCCTGCGAGGGATCGACGTGGTAGTTTTTCAGGGCCGTTTCGACGATGACGCGGGCGGCACTGATATGGGGCCATTTCACGGGGATGCCCAGCCAGTAGTCTGAGGAGCCCCAGCGGCCCGGACCTATCAGGACGTAGTTCTTGTTCTCGTTGAGGAACTTGCGGTTGATCTGCTCGATCTGGTCGGCGATCATCGGATTGTTCACGGCCGTGAAGTCGTCGCCCGCCTTCACATAGACCACATCGGTGACGTCCTCGGAGATGCCATGGCCCAGGGAGTTGTGGGAGCGCAACAGGCACTGTTCATCGGGGATGGCCTCGAGGTCTTCGTCGAGCACCTGTTTGCTATCGACGATGGGACGGATCTGCAGGAGGTAGAACGTGCCCGTACGGTCGTCGTTGAGGTTACAGGCGAACTCGATCTCCACGGGGCGCTTCATCTCGTCGGAGCCGAGTTTCTGTACCATCTGGAGGATCTCAGGCAGGGGGAAGATGCCGTGCTGGAGCACGCCCGTGAAGGAGATGATCTTACGGCCGCCCTCGTAGATGCCGTCGCGGATGATCTGGTCCGTGGGGTCGTAGGTCGAGGCGATATAGGTGAGAGCGCCGTCCTCAGCGGCCTGTTTCACGCGAATCTTCTTGATGTTGAAGCCGTCATCCACCTTGAAGTCGTCGCCCACGTGTGTCATGTCGAGGGCATAGAAGCGTGTCTGTGTCTCGCTGAGTGCCGTCTCCATCTCCGACATCTGGAGCACCTGCGTCGGATGGTAGGGTGAGACGCGGAGCGTCTGTCCGCCATCGACGATGTATTTGCCTAGTCCGAGGGCAAGGCTGGCGATACCCTCCTCGGCCGTCTCCTCGCCGATGGGGTAGTAGTTGAGCGAACGGAGCACACCCGAGAAGTTCGGATAGTAGAGGTCGCCATACTGCTTGCCCACTACTTCCTGCAGGATGACGGCCATCTTCTCCTGGTCGATGACATTCTCCGTGGCGAGCATATAGGCCTTCGAGTCCTTGTAATAGACGGAGGCATAGACGCCCTTGATGGCACAGGCCATCATCCGCAGCATCTCGTACTTGTCCTGCAGGTAGGGGATCATATAGGTGGAGTAGATACCTGCGAATGGCTGGTAGTGGCTGTCTTCGAGCAGCGACGACGAGCGTACGGCGATGGGTGACTTCACGGCATCGAAGAACGTGAAGAAGTCGGCGATCAGCGAGTCGGGCAACTGGGCGCGCATGAAGTGCTGCAGGATCTCCTCGTCGCTGGCG
>JAFRMM010000112.1 GCA_017430675.1 Prevotella sp. | reverse complement strand
TCCTGGGAGAATACCGTACCGGTAACTTTGGTTTGAGCCATCGCTGTTCCCATACAAAGGAAGAGCACGGCTAAAAACATCGTTAGTCTTTTTTTCATAAATTCTCTCTCTTTTGATTAATAAATATATTAATAATGTGTAATTGTTGCCTGTTTACACTCATTGTTACACACCTCCGTGCACACCTCTGCGCCAGAGGTCATACATGGTTAAGCCATTTCTCAATACTTCGGGCTGCAAAAATAATGCATAAGTTTCTAAAAAACGAATAATTTTATAAAAAAATCACATTCCATCGTTTTAAATTAACATTTTTCGCCGCCCGTCTTGATTTAAATCAATTGGAAAGATAAAAAAATGTTTCAGGAATGGTTATTAATTGAATCAATGATGTGATGGTTGGCATCATGGAGCCGCTGGTCGTCGATCTGACGGATGTAGATCAGCGTATTCTGCGGGTTCGCGTGTCCCAGTGCCCTGGAGATGACAGCCAGATCGACGTTCTCGCTATAGGCCGTGCTCGCCCAGGTATGACGGGCGACATAGGAGGTAAGATGCCTGCCGATGCCCGCCATGCCCGCCAGATGCTTCAGAGCACGGTTATAGCGGTTAAGCATCTGTTTATACTCCTGATACGCTTTCTGCTGATCTGTCGATTTAATCAAGGGGAACACATAGTCCCTACCCGCTGTCTGATAACGGTCCAGGATCTCCTGCATGCAGGGTTCGATCCTAACGGTGACAGGCTGCCCCGTCTTGTGGCGGCAGTAGGTCAGTTGGCCGTCAATGATCTGCTGGCGACGCAGGAAGGCCATATCGACGAAAGGCATACCGAGGGCATAGAAACTGAAAAGGAACAGGTCGCGTACCAGCGACAGGAAACTCCGCCTTGGCAGTTCGACAGACTTCAGACGGGCCACGTCGTCGATGGGCAGTGAGCGTTTGGCCGTCGCTGCCCGACCCGTATAGACCTTGTCGAACAGATGGCGCATCCCGTCGCCATAGATCTTTGAAAGCAGGGAACGCAGGGAGCGCATGTAGCAGGAGACGGTGTTCGACTTGATATGCTGATTATCGAGCCAACGCTCGTAACGTTTTATCAGGGCGGCGTCGATCGCGCCTTTCTCATGCTGTTCTTTGCAAAACACCCTGAAAGAGCGCAGGGCGGTCTGATAATTATCCACTGTGGAACGCGACAACAGTTCCTGCTGTCTGACAATCTCCACCTCAGCCCGTTGGCAGAACACTTCCGGAGATACCGTCTCCCTGGTGGATTGCGGCCGGATCTCCCGTCTTTCTCCATTCTCCCGATGGATAAAGACATGAAACTCAAATCGTATATAAAAACTCATAGGATGTTTGACGTGGTCACTCCAAGAAAGTTTAAAACTGTTGGATATTAGTTTGTAATCATAAATATTACCAGACACTTCTTACATTTCCAACATTTATAATTGATTATCAAATACTTATATAAATACTACCTAACACTAGACTGACACTTAAACTTACACTTGCCAAAATTTACAGACTCTCGGAAAACAAGTGACTGATTTTCCGTGAATACTCAGTACTCTACGATCGTAAAGTGGTACTTATTCACTCAATTCTCTAGAGAATTCAACGGCTGATTAAGGTAATAATTAAGTGCGGGATTAAGTGTTAGTTAAGTGTTAGGTATATATATAAGTAAGTACCTGATTCACAGATAAAAGTGCTAGAAGTGTCAGAAGTGCTAGATATTATTTTAAAACAATATTAAATAATAAGTGTTTCTGCACGCCTCTGGCGCAGAGGTGTGCAGTAGAAATGCTATTTACACATTATTATATTAACAAAAAAAGAGAGAGAATTTATGAAAAAAAGACTAACGATGTTTTTAGCCGTGCTCTTCCTTTGTATGGGAACAGCGATGGCTCAAACCAAAGTTACCGGTACGGTATTCTCCCAGGAAGACGGCCAGCCGATCATCGGTGCCGCTGTCAAGGTGGATGGTACGAGTACTGGTATGTTGACTGACGTAAATGGTCGTTTCTCGCTGACTCTGCCTGAAGGCAAGAACCAGATTACAGTATCTTATCTGGGCTATGAGTCGAAGACCCTGCAGGCCAAGAACGGCATGCGCGTCTTCCTGAAGAGCGACGCTACGGCTCTGGACGAGGTGGTGGTGACCGCCATGGGCATCAGCCGTGAGAAGAAAGCCCTCGGCTATGCCGTGTCGGAAGTGAACAGTGACGAACTGATTAAGAGCCGTGGTGGTCTGAGCAACCCCGTGAATGCCCTGCAGGGTAAGGTTGCTGGTCTGCAGATCAGTTCCGGCGCAGGTTCTATGGGTGGTTCTTCAAAGGTCCTCATTCGTGGCAACAACTCTCTGAGTGGTTCCAACCAGCCTCTGTTCGTAGTTGACGGTGTGCCCATCGAGGGTAAGGACTTCAACTCTACCGACACACAGCGTGGTGGTGGTGGTTACGACTATGGTAACCTGATCCAGGATATGAACCCCGATGATATCGAGAGCGTATCCGTGCTGAAGGGTGCTGCCGCATCTGCCCTGTATGGTAGCCGTGCTTCTAACGGTGTGATCATGATCACCACGAAGAAGGCTCAGAAGCAGCAGGGTCTTGGTGTTGAGTTCAGTTCTACACTGGGCATCGAGCGCGTTTCCAAACTGCCAAAACTGCAGAAGGAGTATGGTGGCGGTTATGGCTACATGGCTCTTGACGACTATGATGACTTCAGCGAGGCAGAGATCAACGGTGTGACCTATACTGTGCCCGACTATAGTATGGACGAAAGTTGGGGTCCGAAACTCGACGGCCGTCAGGTGCTGTCATGGTACGACCTGGCTAAGTGGGAAGCCAACGGCAAGGTCGGTAACCCGACGACATCACCCTGGAGCGCTCCCAGCAAGGACTATGACGAGTTCTTCGAGACTGGTGTGTCGTTCACCAACAACGTAGCCATCTCTCAGGTGTATGACAACAGCGCCTTCCGTATCAGTTATACCAACACGAGCCTCGACGGCTATCTGCCCAACAGTTCGATGTACAAGAACATCTTCAACGTAAATGGTAACATCATGAGCCCTGACAAGAAGTTGAACGTGTTCACCAGCGTGAACTACTTCAACAGCCGCGCCAAGGGTCGTCAGGATACCGGTTATGGTGATAACAACATCATGGTGAAGTTCGTACAGTGGGGCCAGCGCCAACTGGATATGGACCAACTGAAGGATATGTACAAGTATCCCGACGGCACTCAGGCTACATGGAACCGTAACGATGTTGAGGATCCTACGCCTGCATACCACAACAACCAGTACTGGAGCCGTTACATGAACTATGAGAACGATACCCGTAACCGTATCTATGGTAACGTTGGTGTCAGTTACCAGATCATCCCACAGTTGAAGGCCCAGTATAAGGTGAACCTCGACTTCTTCGTTGACAAGCAGTACGAGCGCAATGCCGTAGGTTCTCAGGAGGAGTCTCGCTATGAGGAGATTTCTCGTCAGCAGTATGAGATCAACCATGAGTTCATGCTGATGTACAACCAGACGTTCAACGATTTCTCTTTGAGCGCTAACGTGGGTGCAAACATCATGAAGAATCACTATGAGTATGTCTATGGTGAGACTAAGGGCGGACTCGCTATCCCTGAGTTCTACAACCTGGCCAACTCTATGACACAGGCTGCTGGTTACAATTACCGTCGTGAGAAGTCAATCAACTCACTCTTCGGCGACGTGACTCTCGGCTGGAAGAACATGCTCTATCTGGAAGGCACCATCCGTGGTGATAAGTCTTCTACCCTCCCGAAGGATAACAACACTTACGTATATCCCTCTGTAACAGGCAGTTTTATCTTCTCAGAACTTCTGAAGGACAAGGCTTCCTGGCTGAGTTTCGGTAAGATACGCCTCGGCTTTGCAAAGGTAGGTAACGACACCGATCCTTATCAGTTGTACAACGTGTTCTCACAGTACACCAACATTGACTCTTCAACGCCAGGTTACCGTCTGCCCAACACCATGCAGAATCCCGACCTGAAGCCTGAGTCAACCACTTCTTGGGAGGCTGGTCTGGAGATGAACTTCTTCAACAACCGACTGGGCTTCGATATCACCTACTATCAGACCAACACGAAGGACGAGATCCTGCCACTGTCAGTATCTGGTACAACGGGTTACATCTACAAGTATGTGAACTCTGGTGAGATTGAGAACAAGGGTATCGAGATTGGTCTGCACGCTACACCGGTCAAGACACGCGACTTCGAGTGGTACACTCACCTGACGCTTGCTCATAATAAGAATAAGGTGAAGTCACTGGCTGACGGCGTAGATTACTATCGTATCACCAGTGCTCCGTTCAAAGTAGAGATCGGTGCAATGGTCGGTGAGGAGTATGGTGTCATCATGGGTACGAACTACCTCTATGACGATAACGGCAACAAACTCGTTGACGAGGACGGACTTTATATATCTACCGACGGTAACGAGGTAATCGGCCACATTTTCCCAGACTTCACTGGTGGTTGGAGCAACACGTTCCGCTACAAGAACCTCGACCTGGGCTTCCAACTCGACTTCTCTAAGGGTGGTCAGTACTTCTCTACCACTTATCTGTGGGGTATGTATTGCGGTATGTTCGAAGAGACAGCAGCCAACAATGTTCGTGAAACTGGTATCGTATCAGAGGGTTACACCGAGGCAGGTGTACCCAACACAACGGTGGTTGCTGCCCGTGACTACTATGAGAACTTCTATTCTGGCCCTGCTGCACAGAGCCTGCTGAAGAGCGATTATCTTAAGTTGCGTGAGGTAAGTATCGGCTATACCTTCAAGATGAAGCCGCAGTACTTCGTTAAGAGCCTGCGTCTCTCTGCATACGGTCGTAACCTCGCTGTATGGGGTCCCGATGTGAAGCACTTCGATCCTGAGATGATCGTGACTGGCTCTGGTAACATTCAGGGTGTTGAGGGTGGTGCTACTCCGATGGTATCCACCTACGGTCTGACTGTCAATCTCAAATTCTAAAACATAGGAGGAAACAAGATATGAAGAAATTGATTAAATATACACTGATTGCTTCTTTCTGCATCTCAGCATTCTCTTGCTCAGATCAGGAAACTATGAACGTCAATCCCAATGCGGCTTCGAACGTTCCCTCTAACATGATCATGAACGCTGCTGAGAAGTGGACGATGGATAATATCTACGACAACTGGTTCAGTGGTCGCCAGTGCCTCGTGTATTCACAGCAGTGGAGCCAGCGTAACTATACTGAGGAAGACCGTTACCAGATCCGTGAGTCTGTGAACAACAGTTACTTCAAGTATATGTATATGGGTCTGAACAACTTCCAGAAGGTAATCGAGATGAACACTAATGAGGCTACGAAGGATGCCAGTTCTGCATACGGTGCCAACGCCAACCAGATTGCCGCCGCCATGATCATGAAGGTTTGGCTGGCTGATGTGATGACTGACACTTGGGGTGGCATCCCTTATTCTGAGGCTCTGAAACTGGAGTCAGACAACGTGCTCTATGCCAAATATGACGATCAGAAGGAACTCTATGCTCAACTGATGAACGAACTGACAGAGGCTGTGAACATGATCGACGAGAACGAGCCCGCCTTTACAAGCGGTGACGTGATCTACGACGGTGACGCCTCGAAGTGGAAGAAGTTCGGTAACTCTCTGAAGTGCCGTCTTGCCATCCACATGTCGAAGGTTGACAGCAACTGGAAGACTTACATCCAGCAGGCTCTGGCCAGCGGTGTGATGGAGAGCAACGACGATGCTGCCAAGTTCCAATATACTGCTACTGGTGAGGAGTATTGTAAGTTCTACGAGGGTTTCTATGTGGACCGTCGTAATGACTTTGCCATCAACAAGACTCTGGCAGACCTCCTGAAGGGTCAGCCCGATACGCTGAACGCCAAGACTCACCCCTGGGAGGGCGTGATTGATCCCCGTATCCATGTTTACACTGTTGACGATGGTGTATGGAATGGTATGGCTGTTGCTACCCAGACAGGTATTCAGGCTCGTCTGTTTACTCAGGACGGTGTTAAGAGTTGGTATGCCTATCAGCCCCCAGTACTGTATAAAACCTATGCAGTGCCCCTGATGACCTATGCTGAACTGAAGTTCATCATCGGTGAGTACAATGGTTTCAGTGTTGAGGACTATCAGGAAGGTGTTGAGGCTAGTATCGACTATTGGTATGACGTGATGGGTGAAATTTATGACCCAGAGGAAGTTGCCGCCTATGTGGAAGCAGTCTGCCAGAACGTCAACGCAGAGGCTTACGCCATCCAGAAGTATATCGACCTCTATACCAATGGTACGGAGGCATGGACGGAGATCCGTCGTACGGGTTATCCTGAGCAGATCGTTCGTCCGGGTGAGATTTGCGCCGTGTATAATACAGATGAGGGTCAGGTTCCCTATGTATTCTCACCGCTGTCTGAGGTAAAGAACGATATTATCGCTCGTGTGAAGTATCCGACAGATGAGAGCACACTGAACAGTGAAAGTTGGAATGCCGCAGTAGCCAAACTGCAGGACGGCACGAACAACTACTACTCGAAAATGTTCTGGGATGTCCGTACTTCAAGTTACGATCACCCTGCCAACAAGTAATGATGTAAAAAACGAGAGTTTTCGGCTCCCGTCACTCAATCGTGACGGGAGTTTTATTCGCTACATAAGTACGATTTTCCTCGAATGACAGATATGAAAAGGATTTCATTATTACTCGTTCTGGTGCTGCTGACTGCGGTCGCTTGGGCTCAGCACATCACTGAAGAGCAGGCGTGCGAACGGGCACTGAAATATCTCACTACCAACGATGCAGCCAAGGCTAGGGGCATGGAAGCCACCGACAGGAAAGCCACTGCGACGAAAGTAGGGGCAGAGAGCATCTATGCCTTCAACCTGGAGGGCGGCGGCTACGTGATTGCCTCGGGTGACAGCCGGGCACTGCCCGTGCTGGGCTACAGTGTCTCGGGCACTATCGACTGGGAACGGATGCCGGCGAACATGCGGGCATGGCTGAAGCAGTACGATCAGGCTATCGCCTCGCTCGGCCAGAGCAAGGACTTCATTGATGGCAACAGCCAGCACGGGCAGAAGACCCGTTCGGCACGACAAGCCATCGAGCCGCTCGTCAAAACACACTGGGGTCAGACGGAACCGTACTGGAACAAGGTGCCACTCTACAACGGGGCCAATCCTAACTGGAAAGGGCAGCATAACCTGACGGGATGTGTGGCCACAACGATGGCGCAGATTATGAACTACTATCAATGGCCGAAGACTGCCTGCGAACCCATTCCTGGATATAAATATACAACAGCCCACAATGATAAGGAGAAAGTTGTCTATATTGACGCTCTGCCGGCAACGACCTTCGACTGGGATCAGATGCTCAATGATTACGTGGTAGATGGACAGGTTCAGGGTACCCAGGCCCAACAGAACGCAGTGGCCACGCTGATGCGCTACTGTGGGCAGTCAATCTATATGTATTATTCTCCTGAGTTCTCCGGTAGCGACCATCAGGGGGTGGTGGAGGCTCTTGTCAAGTATTTCGGCTATAAGAATACAGTCCGCAGCGTCAAGCGCGTCCACTATTCCATCGACGGCTGGGAGGATCTAATCTATGACGAGTTAGTCAAGGGTCACCCCGTACAGTACGGCGGTAACTCTGATGACGACGGCCACTCCTTCGTCTGCGACGGCTATGACGGCAACGGCCTCTTCCACATCAACTGGGGCTGGGACGGTTACAGCGATGACTATTTTGCGCTGGCCGTTCTGAACCCCTACAACAATACGAGTGCGGGGTCCAGTTCCTGCGGCATCGGTTTCAGCATCAATCAGGACGCAATCTTGGGGGTAGAGCCAGATACCGAAGGCACCAGTCCCAGGCATGTGCCCCCCCAGGCATACTTTTTTGTGGGTGATCCCATCGGAGTGCTCGCTCCAGATACCGTTTACTTCGAATATTCGATGTTTTCATTCTCCTATGGTTACGATGAGGTGTACGTAAACTTTGCCTTAGGGGCGGTGGATGCCAACGGTGTCTTGACACCTTTGATCATCGGTGATCCCACAGACAGTATCGCATATAATTCTACCTATGATTATTCGGTGTGTAATTACCATGTTGTTCGCATCGACTCTAACCTCTTCGAGCCTGGCGATGGGCTGCGACTCTGTCCGATGGTGAAGTTCCGCAATATCCCTGGAGCAGACTGGCAGTTGCTCGGCTCTCCAGAGGAATACTGCGTGGTGGCAGGCCGTACGACCGAAGGCCTGTTCTACTTGTATCGGGAACTGCCTGATCTGGAGATCAGGAAGGCTGCATTCACCAAGGGTCTCGGACGGATGGGCATGCTCAACGACCTGACGCTGACCGTCCGTAACAACAGCAACTTCGAGAGCACCGTGCCGCTTTACCTGATTCCTTATTATTTTGGGGATGTCAAACCGGAAGATATCACGGAGGGCACACCGTGTACTGAGGGTGATCCGCTACTGGCAGGTGCTTATCTCCGGGCTGTTCAGGATTCGGAGATTACCTACTGCTTCAAGCCCTTGGGCAGCGGCACAATCTACCTGATACTGGCTCTGTCTGACGGCACGCCGCTGGCTGACACATTCATAGAGGTGAGTGACATCATTGGAAGTTATGATGATTATCTGATAAATGAGAGTTATTACAGGCTGATACCCGGCAAGGTTATCTACTATGTTCGCATCGCGGATAATCCAGAGGCTAACATCCCTCAGGGCAAGCCTGACGAAAGGGTGGCTCTCACCGTCAACATCATGGAGATCGACGGAGAGAATATGGTTATAAAAAGTTGGCCAGAAGAGAGTTTGGACTATCTGAAGGCCTTGCCAGAAAAGGGTGGCAACGGCACCTATACGCTGACGCAAGAGGTGACGATGGATGTCCAGCCTGGCAAGAGATATTATGCCATGTCCGGGTTCGTCCAGTGGCTGAGTGACAATCCTGATGACAAAAGTCAAATTGTCTCTGCAGTAAAATATGAGGAATTCATCATGAACGGAACGGGCGTTGTCAACGTCATCCAAGAGGAACCGTCAGACCAATGGCATTCCTTCAATGGTCTGCGGATTGCCAGGCCCACGAAGAAGGGGGTATATATCCACAACGGGAAAAAAGTTGTGGCAAAGTGAGGTTTCGGTGGTATGTGAACTCACGTGGACAGGTCCAACGGGTTATGACATCCCGCCAACAAATAGGCGCACCTGCGCCATCAGTGATATGGCTCCCGTCAACCATGCGACAGGAGCCGTATCTTCTATTTGTACTTTTTGTGCATTTTATTTGGAGATTTCAAATAAAAGTCCTATCTTTGCACCCGATAAATCAAATTGTTTAACCCTCTAAATGTAATGATTATGAAAACAGAGGAACAAAAAGTGGAAGGAGAAGTGATGATCAACGAGAAGTATGTACGATTTGACTGGGCCGTGAAACGGATGCTTCGCGACAAGGCGAACTTCGGTGTGCTCGAGGGTCTGATTACAGTGTTGCTGGGCGAGAAGATCACTATTGAGGAGATCCTTGAGAGTGAAGGTAACCAGGAAACGGATGACGATAAGTACAACCGTGTCGATATCAAGGCCAAGGACTCCAAGGGGAGTATCATCATCGTTGAGGTGCAGTTGACAACAGAACTCTACTATCTGGAGCGCATCCTCTACGGGGTGGCCAAGGCCATCACGGAGCATATCTCACTGGGCCAGCGCTACAGCAACGTCAAGAAGGTCTATTCCATCAATATTCTCTACTTTGACATTGGCAAGGGAGCCGACTATCTCTACCACGGGATCAACACCTTCAAGGGAGTCCACACGGGCGACACGCTTCAGATCAACGTCAAGGAGAACAATGTCATCAAGATGAAAGCACCAGAGGAGGTGTTTCCTGAGTATTATATCATACGTGTCAATGAGTTCAACAAGGTGGCAACCACACCCATCGATGAGTGGCTTGACTACTTGAAGAACGGACGCATCAAGGAGGACACCACCACGCCTGGTCTGGCCGAGGCACGCGAGAAACTGCTGTATATGCAGATGAATCGTTCGGACCAACTGGCCTACGAACGACATCTGGATGCGATGGCCGTGCAGACAGACGCCTTTGACGCCGCCAGGATCGAGGGGCGGGTAGAAGGCTTGGAAATCGGACGTTTAGAGGGACGTGCAGAAGGACGTGCGGAAGGACGTGCAGAAGGTATCTGGGATACTGCCAAGAATCTTAAATCAATGGGATTCAAGACAGAAGATATTGCAAAGGCTACGAAACTGTCTGTGGACGAAATAGACTCCCTATAGCATAAAAAAGCCCTGCCGATAAGTTCAGCAGGGCTTTATTAATGCCATTTCTCTTACTTCACCTGAACAACCAGATACTTGCTCGTTGACCAGAAGGTCTGCGGGTCGTTAATCCGAAGCACATACTGCTTGTTAGCATCGCGCTGCAACGTATAGGAACCGGCGGGATGACTGGTCAGGATCTCAGCCGACTTGCTGTAGAGTTTGATTTCCTTATCGATGCGGATGTCAATCTTCGTGAAATAGTCCTTATTGAAGTTCGAGCGTAGCACCTCTCCCGAGTCGAGGATCTTCTGCTCCTTCAACTCCTTCTTCGTACCGAAGACGAACCAGGCAGTATGCAGTGCTTTATCCTGAGAAGAAATCGTTTCACTCTTTTGGGTATTCTCTTCTTTCAGCGAACTGACATTCGTGTTCAGGTCTGCCACCTGCTCGTCAAGTTCAGCGATGTGGATATCCTTCTTGTCCAGTTCCTCGCGGAGAGCCTGTAACTGCTTGTCCTTAACTTCCATCTGCTGTGTCAGGTTGTCAATGATCTTCTTCAACTGGCTACCCTTCACAGTACTCTCACGCACCTGCTGCTTCAGTTTGTTGATGAGTTCTTTGTTCTGCTTCATCGCCTCCTGGATAAACTGCATGTTCTCCGTGATGCGCTGCTTGGTGTTCGTGCCCTCACCCTGCTTGGCAAGCGTCACGCGGTTCTGGGCCTCCGTGATCTCGCGGAAGCCTTCCTCGATGTCACTCAGCGTAGTCATCATGTCGTTGATCTCATTGTCCTTCTGGGCAATAATCTGTTCAAGCGAGTCGCGCTGCTGCGTGGCTGCCAGTTCGGCCTTCTTGAGGGCATCCTGGTTACAACTAACGACCGTCATTGTGCAGACGGCTGCGAAAAATAGTTTTTTCATACCTAATAATATTTTAAATAATCATCATTTTCACTCTTCAGTTTTCACTTCTTTCCTCTTTCCTGCGAGGATAATAACTATTTCGCCTTTCGGTTCTTTCTCCTTGAAATGGGCAATCACCTCACCAAGCGTTCCACGCACACTCTCCTCATGAACCTTTGAGATCTCACGGCAGACGCTCACCTGACGGTCGCTGCCGTAGGCCTCGACAAACTGCTCCAGCGTCTTCACCAAACGATAGGGCGATTCGTAGAAGATCATAGTACGTTCCTCGTCCTTCAGCGATTCCAGTTTCGTCTGGCGTCCCTTCTTCTGCGGCAAGAAGCCCTCGAAGGCAAAACGGTCGCACGGCAGTCCACTCGCCACGAGTGCAGGCACAAAGGCAGTCGCCCCTGGCAGACACTGCACCTCCACCCCAGCCCTGACAGCCTCGCGCACCAGAAAAAAACCCGGGTCACTGATGCCTGGCGTACCCGCGTCGCTGATGAGTGCCACATTCTCACCCGCCAGCAGACGGCTGACGATGCCCGCCGACGTACCATGCTCATTAAACTTATGGTGCGACATCAGGGTATTCTTGATCTCGTAATGTTTCAGCAGGATGCCCGAAGTCCGGGTATCTTCCGCCAGCACGAGATCCACCTCTTTTAAGATACGGACGGCTCGGAAGGTCATGTCTTCCATATTGCCCACTGGGGTCGGAACGATATACAATATGCCCATATCGGGCGCAAATTTAGCGCAAATTATCAGAATAGACAAAAAAAGCGGCAAAAACTTTGCAATTTTTAAAAGGATTTGGTAATTTTGCCGCCAAATGACGGGAAATATGACTGGTGAAATGCATCGTCCTGGCAGAATCGAGGTCGTTTGCGGCTCGATGTTCTCGGGTAAGACGGAGGAACTGATCCGCCGTCTGCGCCGTGCGCAGTTCGCCAAGCAGAAGGTGGAGATCTTCAAACCCGCCATCGATGTCAGATATTCCGAGGAAGAGGTCGTCAGCCATGACCAGAGCCATATCCCCTCCACACCCATCGACTCATCGGCGAGTATCCTGCTGCTTTCCTCCGATTGCGACGTAGTGGGCATTGACGAGGCACAGTTTTTCGACATGGGACTGCCCGACGTGTGTAACGAACTCGCCAACCGTGGTATCCGTGTTATCATTGCGGGACTTGACATGGACTACAAGGGAGAGCCCTTCGGTCCGATGCCTGCCCTGTGCGCCATCGCCGATGAAGTGACAAAGGTTCACGCCATCTGCGTGCGCTGCGGCAGCCTCGCCTACGTCAGCCACCGCACCGTCGAAGGCTCCCAGCGCGTACTTCTCGGTGAGACACAGGAATATGAGCCACTTTGCAGAGAATGTTATCAAAAAGCCATACAAGAAGAAAATGACAAGAGAAACCATCACCTTTGACCGATTAATCCGATGGATTGGAATCGGACTGCTCGTACTCGGCATCCTGCTGCTTGTGAACTACCTCAGCAGCGTACTGCTGCCTTTTTTCATCGCCTGGTTCTTCGCCTATCTGCTCTACCCCATCATCAAGTTCGTGGAGCGGCACATGCACCTGCCCCGTGCACTGAGCATTATCCTGACACTAATCGTCGTCATCGCCCTCATCAGCGGCATCGTCTATCTCATCATTCCGCCGATGATTGAGCAGTTTGAGAAACTGGGACAGTTGGCCACCGACTATATCCACAAGTCAGCCCATATCTCCAGCATCCCCGCCGCCATCAGCCAGTGGTGGCTCGAGAATCAGGAGGAGATCGGCAACTTCTTCCGCAGTGACACCTTCACCGACGGCATCAAGACCGTCATGCCCGGCCTCTTCAGCGTGGTCGGACAGACCTACAGTGTCATCGTCAGCATCATCGCCTCGTTCATCACCTTATTATATATGTTCTTCATCCTGCTCGACTACGAGTACCTGACGGACAACTGGATCAAGATCTTCCCCAAGAAGGTGCGTCCGTTCTGGGAGGAACTGATGGGCGACGTGGAGCGTGAACTGAACAATTATATCCGTGGCCAGGGACTTGTGGCCCTCATCATGGGTGTACTCTTCTGCATCGGCTTCACGATCATCGACTTCCCCATGGCCATCGGCCTTGGCATCATGATCGGCATCATGGACCTTGGGCCCTACCTGCATACCTTCGCCCTGATCCCCACCGTGCTACTGGCCCTGCTGAAGTCGGCCGATACGGGTCAGAACTTCTGGATTATCCTGATCATGGCCCTTGCCGTGTTTATCGTTGTCCAACTCATCTGCGACATGGTTGTTACGCCTAAGGTCATGGGCAAGGCCATGGGCCTCAACCCCGCCATCCTCCTGCTCTCGCTCTCCGTATGGGGTGCCCTGCTGGGATTCATCGGACTGATCATCGCCCTGCCTGCCACCACACTGTTCATCGCTTATTATCAGCGATACGTAACGAAAGAAGGTGAGAATGCGAAGAAAGAGGACGCTCCGTCCGACTAAATCAGACAGAAAAGCAAAAATCCTCCAAATAAATTTGGCTAATTCAAAAAAACATTGTACCTTTGCACCCGCTTTCAAAAACAAGCAATAAGGTTGATCCGTTAGCTCAGTCGGTAGAGCACAACACTTTTAATGTTGGGGTCTTGGGTTCGAGCCCCAAACGGATCACATGAGGAGGGAGTAATATCCCTCTTTTTAGTTCATATCACATGCCAACGACTCAGAGACATCTGCTTATCGTAGTTGCTTTCCTCGCTGCCATCCTAACGGGCTGCATTGCCGACGAGGTGGGCGGAATCTATATGACCACTGAAAGGGCAGATACCTTACATGCCGTGACTGACCAGAAGGCCGATATCATATTCTATGCCGGTGGGGAATGGACAGCCAAAGCCTCTGACAGTTGGCTGGAGGTGTTGCCTGAGACGGGAAATGGAGGTCGGAACGTCATCACCGTACGCTCCAAAGAGCAGAATTACACGAAACAGCCGCGTAAAACCCAGGTAACCATCACTTCCGACGGGAAAAGCAAGATGATACAGGTGGTGCAGCGGGGGGATTTCGCATTATTCGAATCCCACGAATATGTGGTGGATCCGGCAGGAGGCGAGGTGAGCATGGCCTTCTCCACCAATGTGGCGAAAGGGGAACTGTATGTCTCCTACCTGAAACTTGACTGGCTCTCCATTGCAGATACCGAAGGAAAGACCCGCACAGAGGAATGGAGCGGGAAGATCAAGCCAATCACCGTGATGCCCAACGAGACGTCAGAGACACGCGCCGCCAAGTTCATCCTTGGCATCTATGACGAGCGGAAAATCTTCATGGCCTTGGACTCCACATGGATCAGGCAGGAGGGACTATGAGCGCCTTGACTTAAAGAAATCCACCATCAACTGACGGCATTCTTCCTCAAATACGCCTCCGAGGACCACAGCCTTGGGATGCATCGCTCTTGGTGCATACTCGTGATAACCCCTTTTCTCATCCATAGCGCCATAGACGATACGGGGAATCTGTGCCCAGCCGAGGGCACCTGCGCACATCGTACAGGGTTCCACCGTAACGTAAAGCGTGCAGTCTGTCAAGTATTTGCCGCCCAGGGTGTTCGCTGCGGCCGTAATCGCCAGCATCTCAGCATGGGCCGTGACGTCGCAGAGCGTCTCTGTCAGGTTATGGGCTCGGGAGACAACCCGCTCCTTACACACCACAACTGCACCGATGGGAATCTCACCTTTTTCATACGCCATACAGGCCTCTTCGATGGCCATCTGCATATAGCGTTCATCTTTTTTTTGCTGTTCTTGCTCAATCATGTTGCAAAATTACAAAAAATATTGTAACTTTGCAAGCGGATTATGGATTTTAAGGTTATTCATATCAACGAGACGGACTCCACCAACCGCTGGCTGAGAAACTCACAGGGGACGGTTCCGAATGAGTTTTGCGTCGTGGCTGACTACCAGACGGCTGGACGGGGTTGCGGCACGAACACGTGGGAGAGTGAGCGCAGCAAGAACCTGACATTTTCTATGCTGATTCATCCCACGGATATTCCCGCCAGCAGACAGTTCCTGATCTCGGAGGTCGTGTCCGTGGCACTCTGCAAGACGTTAGAGCAATGGCTCGAACCTTCAACAGACAAAGCGCCACTGCGGATCAAATGGCCAAATGATATCTATTACGGTGATAACAAACTCTGCGGGATACTGATAGAGAATCAGTTGCAGGGGAGCACCATCAAGGACAGCATCATCGGCATTGGCATCAACGTGAATCAGGAGGTGTTTCGGAGCGATGCCCCCAATCCCGTGTCGCTCTGCCAGATCCTAGGATACGAAACCGATCGTGAGGCCTTGCTTAACGACTTCCTCCAGCGGCTTGAAGAGACGTTTGGCAGCGAGTGGGAAATGGTCTCTGCCGACTATCGCCACCTACTGTATCACAAAGATGATTACTATGAGTACGAGGATGCCAAGGGACGGTTTCTGGCCAGGGTGCTGGATGTGCTCAACGACGGCCGTCTGGTGCTGCTTGATACGGAGGGGACGGCACGGATCTATGCTTTCAAGGAAGTTTCTTATATAATTAATAATAAGGTGTATGGCAAGATTTAACAGAATTCTTTTGAAACTCTCAGGTGAGAGCCTGATGGGCAAGCAGGGCTACGGCATAGACCCTGAACGATTGAGCGACTATGCGAAACAGATCAAGGAGGTCAGTGAGATGGGTGTCCAGATCGGCATCGTCATCGGTGGTGGTAATATCTTCCGTGGACTGTCAGGCTCCCAAAAGGGTTTCGACCGTGTGAAGGGCGACCAGATGGGCATGTGTGCCACAGTGATCAACTCTCTGGCACTGAGCAGCGCCTTAGGTGCTGTGGGTGTAAAAAACAAGGTACTGACGGCCATCCGCATGGAGCCCATCGGCGAGTTCTATACCAAGTGGAAGGCCATCGAGGCCATGGAGGCCGGTTACGTCTGTATCTTCTCGGCAGGAACGGGTTCCCCCTACTTCACCACGGATACCGGCTCCTCTCTGCGCGGCATCGAGATCGAGGCCGACGTGATGCTGAAGGGTACCCGCGTGGATGGTGTCTATACGGCTGACCCCGAGAAGGATCCCACGGCTACGAAGTTTGACGAGATCACCTATAAGGAGGTGCTGGCACGCGGCCTGAAGGTGATGGACCTGACTGCCATCTGCATGTGTCAGGACAACAACCTGCCCATCTATGTGTTCAATATGGATATTGTGGGGAATCTGAAGAAGGTGATGGACGGTAGCCCCATCGGCACACTCGTCCACAACTAAACTTCTCGCTTAGACTTCTTCGAACTCAACGTATTCACCGTCGCTGTGGTCGAAGATCTTACGCTTATCCTCGACGTCCCGATCGTCAATGATGGTTACACTGCTGCCCGTAGTCTGATTACGGGCAGTAGTTTCTTCCTGCTCAGGGCGCCGACGTTCCTGCTGGCGGTCTTGCACTCGTTCTTGGGAATGAGAACGTTCCTGTTTCTCAGGCTGTGGACGCTCCTGTCTTTCACTCTTGGCCTTCGGCTTGTTTTTAGGGGTTGAGGCACTCTTAAAATAGTCCTCACCGAAGGGGTTCTTCTCTTTCTGCTCTTTCAGTTTCTGGTTGCGGTAGTAGTTTTCCTCCACTTCCTCCTTAATTTTCCGGATTCCCTTATAAGAGAAATTAATCACTACCATCACAATGACAGCAAGAATGATAATTCCGAATACGATAACGGCGATAATTGTCTTCATTTCCGAATTGGTGTTTTAGATTGTTTTCTTGGTAGTTGCGACAGACAGGATGAC
This sequence comes from Prevotella sp., assembly GCA_017430675.1. The sequence goes on along the minus strand of JAFRMM010000112.1, from coordinate 58,140 downwards.
ATACCATGCGATAATGGCTGCAAAACCACCGACCCCCAGAATCAGGAGAAGGGGTATGCACGTGAGAACAAAGATGTATTTAATCTCATTGCCTTTCCAGCCCCAGTGTTTGAACTTCAGGGCAAACATAGGAATCTCCGCCACAAGCAGATAGCAACTGAGGAACATACCAGCCAGAAGGATATAACAAATATAAGGCACATGGGCCAACCAACTGCCAGCACCAGCAATCAAAGAGCCCCAGAAAAGCGCATTGGCAGGAGTGGGCAGTCCGATAAATCCCAATGCCTGACGCTCATCAAGGTTAAACTTGGCCAGTCGGAGGGCAGAGAAGGCTGCCATCACGAATGCCAAAAACGGAAGCAGGAATGCCAGTCGGTTCCCCTGCATGATACCTGTCCAGTTCTGCTCCATGAGGTAGGAGAAGAGGATGGCGGAGGGGGCCAGTCCGAATGTGATATCGTCGGCCAGGGAGTCAAGTTCCTTCCCGATAGATGAAGATACATTCAGGAGACGGGCACACATACCGTCGAAAAAATCGAAGACAGCGCCAATGATGATGAAGGCCAGCGCATAGTCATATAGTCCGCAGATGGCGTAATAAGTGGCTATGCTACCAGAGATGAGGTTGCAGCAAGTAATGGCGTTAGGGATGTGCTTCTTGATGCTCATTCTTTACTTCGTTTACACTTCACTTCATCTTAGCAATCACAGTCTGATCACCTGTCGTGGGCTGGCCAATAGTGACGGTGGCCTTAGCAGTCAGTGGAAGATAGACATCCACGCGAGACCCCAGTTTGATAAATCCCAGATGCTCGTCGATAAAACACTCCTCACCTTCCTTGGCGTATGTGACAATACGCCGAGCCATCGCTCCAGCAATCTGGCGCACGAGGACATCCTCTCCGTCTGGAGTAGTGATCATGATGTCGGCATGCTCATTTTCCTCACTGGCCTTCGGTAGCCATGCCTTGTGATAGTTGCCGTCCTGATGGTGAACAAATTTCACCTTACCGTCGATGGGAAACCAGTTAGCATGGACGTTCAGCGGACTCATGAAGATGGAGATCATCAAACGCTTATCGTGGAAATATTCGTTTTCCTCTGCTTCCTCGACAACGACAATCTTTCCATCGGCAGGAGCAACGACCAATTTTTCTGTATCTCCATTGAAATAGCGGATAGGGCATCTGTAAAAGTTCAGCGCCATCGCCCACGCGATTCCGAAGATGACGATAAAAATCCAGAAAGGTATAGTCGTACTGAAAGAATACCAGAGCAGAGCCGCGATGCCAACAATGGCCAATGCACTCAGAAACAGTTCGTTAGTGCCTTCGCGATGAATCCTGATCTTCTTCAGTTTCTTGATTCTTTCTCCCATTAGTTATTTTGATTGTTTCCTATTTTGCGTGCAAAGGTACATATTTTTCACGTAAGTTACAAACTTTTCACGTTTTTCTTTTGGTATTTACAAGATTTAGGTGTATCTTTGGGGCTTAAAAAAGAAAGAGCACAAAATAAAGATGGAAGATTTCGTACATCTGCACGTACATACATACTATTCTATTCTCGACGGGCAGTCGAGCATCAAGAAACTTGTAGATAAGGCCATTTCCGACGGTATGAAAGGTATGGCTATCACGGACCATGGCGACATGTTTGGCATTAAGGAATTTCACGACATCTGCATCGGTGTGAACAAACAGCGCAAGAAGGATGGGCTAGAGCCTTTCAAGCCGATATTCGGCTGTGAGATGTATGTGGCCCGCCGTGGTGATATGAACCTGAAGGAGACCAAGGAAGACCTTGGCGGTTACCACCTCATCGTACTCGCCAAGAACTTGAACGGCTACAAGAACCTGATTAAACTTGTCAGCAATTCGTGGGTGGATGGTTTCTATAACCGCCCCCGTACAGACCGCAAGGAACTGGAGAAGTACCACGAGGACCTGATTGTCTGTTCCGCCTGTATCGCCGGTGAGGTACCTGCCAAGATCCTCAAGGGTGACATCACGGGAGCCCGTGAGGCCATTGAGTGGCATAAGCGGCTCTGGGGTGATGACTACTATCTGGAACTGCAGCGCCATGAGGTAACGGATCCTACCCTCCGTGCCAACCGTGAGACCTATCCCTTGCAGCAGCAGGCCAATAAGGTACTGATAGAACTGGCTAAGGAGTATGGCATCAAACTGATCTGCACCAACGATGCCCATTTTGTGGATAAGGAGAATGCCGAGGCACACGACCATTTGCTCTGTCTCTCTACTGGTAAGGATCTCGACGACCCCACCCGCATGCTCTATTCCAAACAGGAGTGGTTCAAGACGCGCCAGGAAATGTACGACATTTTCAGCGATGTACCAGAGGCCATGGCTAACACCGTTGAGATTCTCGACAAGGTGGAGACCTACAGTCTCGACAATGATCCAATCATGCCCTTCTTCCCTATTCCCGAGTCCTTTGGTACGGAGGAGGAGTGGCGGCAGAAGTTTACGGAGCAACAACTCCACGACGAGTTCACCAGTGACGAGAATGGCGAGAACCAACTGCCGCCAGAAGAGGGTGAGAAGAAAATCAAGAAACTGGGAGGCTACGACAAGTTGTACCGCATCAAGTTCGAGGCCGACTATCTGGCAGAACTGGCCTATAAAGGTGCCAAGAAGCGTTACGGAGAACCGATTCCTGACGACGTGATGGAGCGCGTGAAGTTCGAGTTGCACATCATGAAAACCATGGGATTCCCAGGCTACTTCCTCATCGTGCAAGACTTCATCAACTCTGCCCGCGACGAACTAGACGTGATGGTAGGCCCTGGGCGCGGCTCGGCGGCTGGTTCGGTGGTGGCCTACTGCCTTGGCATCACAAAGATCGACCCCCTGAAATACGACCTGCTATTCGAGCGTTTCCTGAATCCTGACCGTATCTCACTGCCTGATATCGACACAGACTTTGATGATGACGGGCGCGGTAAGGTTCTGAAATGGGTGGAAGACAAATACGGACACGAGAACTGTGCCCATATCATCACCTATGCCACAATGGCCACGAAGAACTCCATCAAGGACGTGGCCCGTGTGGAGAAAGTGCCCATCCCTGTTTCCAATGCTTTGTGCAAGGCTATCCCCGACCGCCTACCAGATGGTCCAGATGGGAAGGCGACAAAGATGAACCTGCCCAACGCCATCAAATATGTACCTGAACTGCGGGATGCTGAGGCTTCCAGTGATCTGGCGCTCTCCAATACCATCAAATATGCAAAGATGTTGGAAGGAACGGTGCGAGGCACGGGTATCCATGCCTGTGGTTTTATCATCTGTCGCGACGCCATCAGCGACCATGTGCCTGTCTCGACGGCCGATGATCCAGACTTCAAAGGCACCAAGACCAACTGTACCCAGTACGATGGTCATGTCATTGAATCGACAGGGCTCATCAAGATGGACTTCCTCGGACTGAAGACGCTCTCCGAGTTGAAGGAGGCCTGTGCCAATATCAAACGTACACGAGGTATTGAGATTGATCTCGACAATATCCCCATCGATGATCCCAAGACTTACAAACTCTACCAAGAGGGGCGTACCGTGGGTACTTTCCAGTTCGAGTCCGATGGCATGCGTAAGTATCTCCGCGAGTTGAAACCTACTGTATTCGAGGATCTGATAGCCATGAACGCCCTCTACCGTCCAGGACCTATGGGCTATATCCCCCAGTTTATCCGTCGTAAGCATGGTGACGAACCCATCACATACGATATCCCCGTGATGGAGAAATACCTCAAGGATACCTATGGCATCACCGTCTATCAGGAGCAAGTCATGTTGCTCTCGCGACTGTTGGCCGACTTCACCCGGGGTGAGAGTGATGCCCTCCGTAAAGCCATGGGTAAGAAGAAGAAGGACATCGTTGATGCCATGAAACCAAAGTTCATTGAGGGAGGCAAGAAGAACGGCCACGATCCCAAGGTGCTCGAGAAGATTTGGGCAGACTGGGAGGCTTTTGCCTCCTACGCCTTCAACAAGTCGCACGCTGCCTGCTACTCATGGGTGGCATATCAGACGGCCTATCTGAAGGCCAACTACCCCGCAGAGTTCATGGCCGCCATCATGAGCCGCCGCCGTGACCAGATCACGGAGATTACGAAACTGATGGACGAGTGCAAGCAGATGGGAATCGCCACCCTGGGGCCTGACGTGAATGAGAGTTACGAGAAGTTCGGCGTGAACCACCATGGTGAGATCCGTTTCGGGCTGGCAGGTATTAAAGGTCTGGGCGACGGTGCTGCGGAGGCCATCATCAACGAGCGGGAGAAAAATGGTCCCTATAAGGATATTTTTGACTTCGTGCAACGTGTCAGTTTCCAGAACATCAACCGTAAGGCCTGTGAGGTGCTGGCCTTGAGTGGCGGTTTCGACAGTTTCGGCATTCGTCGCGAGGACTACTTCGCCACCAATGTCAAGGGCGAGATGTTCCTGGACACCCTGGTACGTTATGGCCAGACTTACCAACAAGAGAAGGCACAGTCTCAGAACTCTCTGTTCGGTGGTTTCGATGACATTGAGATTGCCACGCCCCCGCTTCCCAAATCAGATGAGCGCTGGAGTGACATAGAGCGTCTGAACAAAGAGCGCGAACTGGTAGGCATCTACCTCTCCGCCCATCCATTGGACGAGTACAAGATCATCCTCGACAACCTCTGCAACACCAAGTGTGCCGAATTGTCAGACATTAGCAGTCTGAAGGGGCGCGAGGATGTGGTCATCGGCGGCATCGTGACAACCATCAGGACCAAACTGGACAGACGCGGCAACCCCTGCGGCTTTGTCACATTAGAGGATTTCGAGGGTTCAGGCGAACTCGCTTTGTTCGAAGAGGACTGGGCCAAGTGGAACGGGTGGCTCAAAGAAGGGGCTTCTGTCTATATCATGGCCAAGGTGCAACCCCGTTTCCAATACAGTGACATTATGTCGCTGAAGGTACAGAGTGTTGAGATCCTTCAGACCGTCAAGGAAAAGGCAGTGGAGCGTATCACCATCTCTATGGTGACGGATCTGCTGGACGAGCAGATCGTGGCCGACCTCAATGAGATCATCAGCAGCCATCCAGGGAAGACACAACTCTTCTTCCAACTACGCGACTCCCTTGGCAAGAGCCATGTGCTGCTCCGCAGCAAGGGCAACGGTGTTGACGTGCGACACACGCTCATCGACTATATAGAAAAGCATGAGAGTCTGGACTATCACATCAATTAATGGCACACTATTTGCAAGACTGGACATAAACATAGTATTCACTTTAAACAAAAAGAAGATGGAAGTAACAATCACAAATGAGAATTTTGCGGGTTTGAAAGCAGGCGACAAGCCTTTAGTAGTGGATTTCTGGGCAACCTGGTGCGGTCCCTGCCGTATGCTGGCTCCCATCATTGCTGAGTTGGCACAGGAATATGACGGCAAACTGGTCGTCGGCAAGTGCGATGTGGAGGATAATGAGGATCTGGCCGCCGAGTTTGGTATCCGCAACATTCCCACCATCCTGTTCTTCAAGAACGGCGAGGTGGTCGATAAACTGATCGGTTACCAGCCCAAGCCCAAATTGGAGGAGAAATTCAAAGCCCTGATCTGAGATGGCAAGCCTTGACGAAGAGATCCGTCTGGACGAAGAAGAGAACAAGCGGGAACTGGCATTCATCCGTACCCAACTGCCAACGGATCTGAAGAAGTACTATAGCGACAAGGATATCCTCTATATGATGGATCTCATTGTCGATTATTACTACACGAGCGGTATCCTGGAGAGTAGCGACGAGGAGATCGACATCGACATGGAGGCCGTAGCCGAACATGTCTGCAAACGGGCCAAAGAAGAAGGTTTCAGTTCTTCTTTCAATCCTGAGGAAGTGTTCTTCATCGTTCAGGCTGACCTGGATTTCCAAGAGCAGAACCTGTAAGACAAGAGGTGAGCATCAACGCTCACCTCTTTCTATGATATGGAGACGGTGCGAGAACCGTTTTCATTCTCACGGATATGGACCTTCACGGCATCTTCGGGCAGCAGTTCCTCAATGAGTTCCGGCCACTCGATGAAGCAGAGGGCACCACTGTAGAAATAGTCTTCGTAACCCATGTCATAGACTTCCTCCAACTTCTTGATACGATAGAAGTCGAAATGGTAGATGACACACTGCGGGGCATGGTATTCATTGATAATGGCGAAAGTTGGAGAGGTAATGACATCCTCAACGCCCAACTCCTCACAAACGGCCTTGACAAACGTGGTCTTACCCGCTCCCATACTGCCGTAGAAGGCAAATACCTTACGGTCTCCCATCTCTGCGACAAACTCCCGTGCCGCATCACGTATCTGTTCTAAACTCTCAATTCTTATTTCCATATAATCTCACCTTTTCTTTCCTTTCAGCGTAATGACGGGCACGATCATCTCCTCCATCGAGATACCACCATGCTGGAAGGTGTCACGATAGTAGGACACGTAATAATTATAGTTGTTGGGATAGGCGAAGAACGAGTCGCCCGTGGCAAAGACATAACTGGTGGAGAGGTTGGGCGTAGGCAACTGGGCCTTCTGAGGCTCCTTGATGACATAGAGGCTCTTGTCATCATAGGCCAGGTTCTTACCCAACTTATAGCGCAGGTTGGTATTCGTGTTCCTGTCGCCGATGATCTTCACTGGCTGGGTACAGCGGATACTGCCATGATCGGTAGTGACGATGACAGTACAGTCTGTCTGGGCCACTAACTTGAAGAAGTCTGAGATCACGGAATGACGGAACCAGGAGAGCGTGATGCTTCTGTAGGCGCTCTCACTGTTGGCCAGTTCGCGCACCATCCTCGACTCCGTACGGGCGTGACTGAGCATGTCGATAAAGTTGAAGACGACAACGTTCAGGTCGTTCTTCTCCAACGTATTAAACTGCTGCATGAATCTGTCGGCATCTGCTGAGTTGTTCACCTTATGATAGGAGAACGTGTTCTTCCTGCGGTATCTCTCGAACTGCGTCTGGATAAGTGGGGCTTCATTCAGGTTCTTGCCTTCCTCCTCGTCTTCATCCACCCAGAGGTCAGGGAACATCTGGGCGATCTTGTTCGGCATCAGACCGCTGAAGATGGCATTACGGGCATACTGGGTAGCCGTAGGCAGGATGCTATAGTACAGGTCCTCGTCAATGTCGAATTGTTCGCTGATCTCATTGGCGAGCATCCGCCACTGGTCGTAGCGGAAGTTGTCGAGCACCACGAGGAACACCTTCCTACCCTCGTTCAGCAGGGGGAACACCTCGCGCTTGAAAACCTCTGGCGACAACATCGGACGCAGATCATCGGCCTCCATCCTATGGGCCTCTATGTCAGCCACCCAATCCAGATAGTTCTTCCTGACGAACTTGGCGAAGCCGTTGTTCGCATCTTCCTTCTGCATCTGCAACATCTCCGTCATGCTGCTGTCCGTGGCACTCAGTTCCAGTTCCCAGTGCACCAGACGCTTATAGACGTCTGCCCAGTCCTTCCACGTGCGACAGTCCTGGATCTGCATGGCTATCTGCTGGAAATTCTGCTGATACTGGCTCTGCGTGACCTCCGTCTCTATCTCCCTGCGGTGGATATTCTTCTTCAGGGCCAACAGGATCTGGTTGGGATTGACGGGTTTGATGAGGTAGTCGGCAATCTTCTGGCCGATGGCCTGTTCCATAATGTTCTCCTCCTCGCTCTTCGTCACCATGACGACAGGGAGTGAGGGCTGTAGTTCCTTCATCTTCTGCAGGGTCTCCAGTCCGCTGATGCCTGGCATCTGCTCGTCGAGCAGCACCAGGTCGAAGTTGCGCTCCCTGCACAGGTCGATGGCATCGGTGCCGTTGCTGACGGTCACCACCTCATAGCCCTTCTTTTCGAGGAACATCAGGTGCGCCTTCAACTGTTCTATCTCGTCATCTACCCACAATAATAATCCGTTGGTCATATCCTTACTTTTTTACATTTTTATCTTTACCAGAAGTCATCTCCGAAGTCGAAGTCCTGCACCTTCGGCTGCTGAGTGGGGAACAAATCATCATCCTCGTCGTCCTCCCCGTTCTCCGACGATTCTTCCTCAGTAGTTCCGAAGTCCTCTGGGTCGAGAATCTCCACGTCGCTAGGCTCCGTCAGCAACTGTTGTTTACTGACCTCCATCGGCACGAAAGTATCCTCGTAGAACTGCTGATAATCCTCGTAACTGAACCTCGTGCCTATCAATGCCAGGTTCTTCTCGCCGATAATCAGGCTGCGACAGGGCTTCAGCCAGTCTGCCATCGCATTGTCAGCATACAACTGACGCGCATATTGCAGAGCCTCGTCGTAACTGAGGAACCCGCTGACACGCATCCTGTGAAGCCCGTTGTCCTCGTCCAACTGGATGTCGAAGTTGCGCACGAGGAAGTTGGTGAAGTTATAGCGTGCCAACTCAAACAGCAGTTGGTTCTCGTTCACGGAGTCAGGCTCATAGGCCAGGATGAACATGAAGTTGTCATTGCGCTCTGCACTGAGTTCGATAGTACCCGTAGAGTCGGCGGAGAGGGTAATGTCGCGCCGTGACCAGATATCGCCGATGTCGAACTTGCCACCGTGGAGCCTGCGCCCTTCCTGCACACCCTTGATGATCATGCCAGCCAGTTCCGTCACCTCACTGTCAGGATATTTCTCCACCACTTCCTTCAGGCGCTCTATGCAGCCGTCGCCATCGCCGTCATTCAACTGGCTGAGACCATCGATGAAGAGAAACTTCGCCCTGTTCTCTCCCAGGGGGAAGCGCTCCGCCGACAGTCGGGCGTTGGCTCTCACCATGTCGTGATTGTCGTTCTTGAAGGCCTCGTATGTGGCAGCGTATAGCGAGTCCTCGATCTGTTCACCGAAACGGGCATTCTCCTCGAAGTAAGGATTGGTCAGCAGGATCGTCCAGTCACTCTCCGGATGCTCGCTCTTCAGGTGGATGAGACAATTATCCGCCTCCTGTCTCCTGCCTTGGAGGGAATAGAGCAGGAACAGGTGATACCACGCCTCGTCCATATACTCGTAATCGTTGTAGTTCCCCGTCAGTCGCGTCAGGTTTTTCTCGCTGAGGGACAGGTTGTTGAGTTTGTCCTTGAAGATGATGCCAGCATGGAACAGGCCGTCTTTGATGATCTCATGACAGGCGGCTTTCTGATCTTCGGAGAAGGGGATCTGCGCCAGATAGTATTCCCGTTCATGGGGATCGTTGGAGATGGAGTCCGGCTCTGCTGGTGCACCGATGCTGTCTGGCATCTCCACCCCCAGGGAGTCTTCTGCCATGGGCAGATCGTCCTGATCGCCCTGCATCTCCGTCTCTTCCTCCTGGTCTGGCATGGAGACCACCGTCTGGTTGATACGCTGCCAGTTGTCCTTGTTCTCACGCTTTCCCCAGAGCCGTTGGAAAGCCGTCTTTCCCTGGTTCACGACCACGGGATTATAGAAGTACCACTGTCCGTTGCCCTGCTGCTGTGCCACGGGGGCTGCGGGCTGGTTGTTCATGGGTTGGCTGCCCATTGCCTGTCGCTCCTGCTGCGCCTGTTCCACCTCCGCGATCCGTTGTGCATCGCGCTCTTCTTTCTCCTTCTTCTTCAGGGCATCGATGACCCTGTCGATGGCCGCCAGCATCTCTGCCTCAGGCATGGTGGAGAGTTCCAGCAGGGAGTCCTGCAGGTGGATGGCATCCGTATAGGGCACCAGTTCGTCGAGGACCTTCGAACGGTCTGACAGTTCCTCGTAGTCAGGGCGCTCCTTGTCAAGCAGTCCGATGGCCTCACCATAGCAGCGCTGGGCATCGTTGAACTGTTCCCGCTGCCAGTACAGGTTTCCCAGGGTCAGCAGAAGCACACCCTTCTCGATACCGTTCCTCACCGATTTCTCGTTGCCTTTCTCATAGGCGGCAATGGCCAGCAACGTGTCTTTCTGCATCAGGTGGATATTGCCGATGGCGTAATATACCTGGTCGAGATACTCCGCGTTATTGTCATCAGCAGCCATGCGCTTCAGACGGCCGATCATCTGCTTGGCATTACCCTCTGCCATCACTTCTGTCTGGGCGATACGGGCGTTGAACTCCAGTTCGTAGGGCGGATGGCAGGCCACCACCTTCCTGTAGGCCCTGTAAGCCTGTTCCCGATGCCCTAGCAGACTTTCTATCTGTCCCATGAGGAACCACTCCCTGGCCCTCTGCACCTTGCGCCGTTCGTGGCTGATGGCTTTCCGCAGGTAGGGTACGGCCTTCTCGTACTCACCGCTGCGGATATAGTAGTCGGCGTAGGTATAATCCCAGTCCTTCACGGCACGGAAATCCATCGAGTCACGGCTCATGTTGCGGATCACGTCCTCCGCATCGTACATCCAGCCGAGTTCCGTATAGCATTTGGCGAGCCATGCCCTGGCCAGTCCGCTCTGCATGGGCTGTGTCTGGTAGAGGCGCGTCATATAAGAGAAGGTGGCGGCAGCCTCGTCGAAGGCACCTTTCTGGAACTGTGCCTTACCCAACAGCATCCACGCCCTCCACAGGAAGGGGTTATACTCCCTGCGCCCCAGCCACTCGCGGTCCTTGGCCGTCTTCGCCTTGCTGCTTTTCCATTCTGGCTTCGCCTTGATGCTGTGCAGACGGATGGCCTTCTCACTCTTCTCGATGGCACGGTCATACTGGCCCTTGCCGAGATCACGGCTCTGCTTGTTGCCCACCATATACAGGGGGATCAGTTCCGTATAGTTGTCCTTGTTGCCCTTCTCCTTCTCCAGATTACCGTCGATAAAAGCCTGAGAGCCATTGAAATAGGTGTTATAGCGGGCATTGAAGGAGTGCCACCAACGGGTGTTGGCCGTGTTCTTCTTGGTCGAGCAGGCTGTCAGAAGCGCGATGAGACCCATCGTGCAAAGGAAAAAAATGACGGTATGTCTGCCCTTATGCGTCATGCTTCGCTTTCTTTTTCTTCTCTTCCAGGAGACAGTGGATCTTGCATTCCCCCTCGTCGGCGGCTGTGCAGGTCGAACAGTCGTGACCAGTAACGATGGTGTCCTCACCCTTGTCGAAACGGTTGGCCACCAGGGCAATCACGCCCAATGCCACCAGCATCCCTATACATACAAACGCAAAAGTCACCTATTTATTATTTTACCTTTTCTACTCCAAACCCAGCAAAGCGCAGGTCGTCCCAGAAATGCGGATACGACTTGGACACCACGTGGGGGTTGTTGATCAACAGTCCGTCTTGCCTCAGCACGTATGGCGCAAAGGCCAGGGCCATACGATGGTCCTCGTAGGTGTCGATGCCCTGTTCAGGCGAGGGCTCGCAGCGCTCACCGTCCCATAGCAGTTCACTGCCGTTCTTTTCTTTCAGCACATAACCCAGTTTCCGCATCTCCGTCTTCAGGGCCTCGATACGGTCCGTCTCCTTGATCTTCAGGGTTGATAGTCCTGTGAAGTGGAACGGGATATTCTTCGCTGCACAAACCACGACGAAGGTCTGCGCCAGGTCAGGACAACTCACGAAGTCGTACTCCAGACGAGGCACGCAGCGCCCGTTCTTCTTCAGTGTTACGGTCTGTGGGACGCCAGCCTTCTTCGAGTCGAACTTCGTCTTGACGCCCAACAGGCTGAAGATATAGCGTGTGATGGAGTCACCCTGCTTTGAACCGTCCATCAGTCCTGTCAGTCTGATTTCCGACTCCGGGTCGTCACTCAGCGCCACTATCTCATACCAGTAACTGGCACCGCTCCAGTCGTTCTCGATGAAGTAACTGCGGTCCTTATACGGCTTTGGCTTCACGTTGATGGTGTCTGCCGACGTCCATTCCGCCTCTGCGCCAAACTCGTTCATCGTCCACAGCGTCAGGTCTATATAGGGTCTGGAGATGATGTCATCCAGGAGCCTCAGCGTCATGCCCTCCCTGAGCATCGGCCCGATCATCAGCAGGGCGGAGATATACTGCGAACTCACGTTGCCTGGTATCTCCAGCAGTCCGCCTTCAAGCATCTTTCCTGAGATCCTGAGAGGGGGATAGCCCGCCTCACCCACATATTCGATATCCGCCCCCAGTTTCTTGAGCGCATCCACCAGGATCCCTATCGGACGGTGCTTCATCCGCTCCGTCCCCGTCAGGACATGGGTGCCGCGCATCACACTGAGGTAGGCGGTCATGAAGCGCATAGCCGTACCTGCCGCCTTGATGTTAATCTCTTTCGGCATATAGCGCAGGGCCTCGATAATCACCTCGGTATCGTCGCAGTCGCTGAGGTTCTGGGGCAGGTTCCTGCCTCCACTGAGCGCGTAGATGATCAGGGCACGGTTGGATATGCTCTTCGAAGCCGGCAGATTGATAGTGGCATCCAGCCTACTGGGTGCCGTCAGTCTATATTGTTCCATTCGTATTCATTACACAATTACGATTGCAAAAGTAAGCATAATATTCGGATTGACAAAATAAGCCCCCTCAAAATTATGATAATTAATCCTTTTTTTACTAAACACACAAGTTTTCCTCAAAATTATTTGGAACTTTCAGAAAACATTTATACCAAAAGCACAAACTATTTGTACTACTAATAAGGGATTATCCGAACAACTGCAAGGGACTATCTTAATCAACGTAAGAGGCTATCAGCATGAGAGGTACGTTCATCTGAACAGGCAAAAGCAATATGGCATGACTTCGAAAGGACTCACGTTTTTGGGTTCACAATCCACATCAAGGAATTGCTTTCTAATTATCCGACAATAGATCCCACAGCCATGGGTTTTCCTCATAAATGGCAACAGGAGCCCTTATGGACTCGCCACATATAGTACTTTCTCACGCGTACCGTGCGTGCGCGATACGCGTGAGGATTCTTTGAAATAATTTGTCAAATGTGTCAAATGCGTCATATCGTTCATTCTTCTTTGATTTGGCTGCAAAGATACGAATTATTTTCTTTCATTTCCCCAAAAGTCCAAACTCAGGATAAACCTATATTTCAGGCCCTGGCAAACAAGTGATACTTTTCGAGAAGTATTAAATGAAAATTACTCAATGCTTTAGGAAAATTACTCAATGACTATTTTGCAATAGTCATTGAGTATTTCCCGAAAGCCACAGCCCGTTGGGCGGGGGGCAACCACAAATTTTAGGTTTATCCTGACTCTGGGATTTCCGGCAAACGTATTGTTTTATTTTGTATCTTTGCCGCCAAATCATATCAGGTATGGAAAGAACGAAGATCATCAGACGGCTTCTCAATGGACAGTGGACAGTAATGGACAGTAGTTTCCTTAAAAGCCTCACGGGTACTGCGCGCGCATGCGGTACGCGTGATAAGTCTTGTAATTTTACTGTCCATTACTGTCCACTGTCCAAAACTAAATACAGAAGGGTGGGGGTCACAGCGTCCCCGTGATCGTTGTCAATTCCTACAAAGGCAATGATGATGTCTGCATCAACTTGTGTAGCACATATTTTAAAAAAAGTTGGCGGAAAATTTGGTGGTTTCGTAAAAAGTACGTACCTTTGCACCCGCATTCGACAAAAACAGGTCGGTGCCAAGCAAGAATGTTCGGGATTTAGCGCAGTTGGTAGCGCACACGTCTGGGGGGCGCGAGGTCGCTGGTTCGAGTCCAGTAATCCCGACATCAAAAAGAAGGAAGCAGTTAGAAACTGCTTCCTTTACTTTTTTTATTTGTCGATGACGAGCATGCCACCATTGGGCTGCATGGTGATCACCGCCCTGCCCTGCTTGTTCACCTTGAGCATGGCGGATGTCATCCCCGATGTCCCATCCGCTTTCTCGTCCGTATAGTAGCGGACGCTCTTCCCTGCGAGCATCGGCAGGTCGAGGGCCAGTCTCAGGGGTTCCTTCTCCGCATTCAGGCCGGCGATCCACCACTCCTGACCATGACGGCGTGCCAGCACCACGTACTTCATCGGATAGCCGTCGATGAGGCGTGTCTCATCCCATGTGGTGGGAATCTCCTTCAACAGATCGAGTTCCGCCTGTGGCAGTTCGGTGAGGTTATTGGGATAGATGGCGATGCACTGAATGCTCGTCTGGTTGACGATGGCAGCAGCGATCTCAAATACATCACTCGTCTTACGGCTGTGACGGCTCTTGTTATCCCTTGAGAGATATTTGTTCATGATCGTTCCGCCCCAGTCCATGGCGGCGACGGCATTCCTGCAGAACGGGTGCATGGTCAGTTCGCGGGCCTCGTTCACGGCATGGTAGTCGGAGAAGAACACATTCTCCGAGGCCAGCACCGCCTCACTGCTGACGTAGTTGGGGTACATCCGCTCCCATCCGCGAGGCAGCGTACAGCCGTGGAATATCACCTGTATGCCATAACGGTTGGCATCATAGAGGATATCCTCATAGAGTTGCATCGTCTCCTGCTTGTCGCCTCCGAAGAAGTCCACCTTGATACCCTTGATGCCGACCTGCTTCAGCCAGGCCATCTCCCTGTCACGGGCCATACCCGTGTTCAGGCAGTTCTTGGGCGACTGCGGGGCATCGTTGGCAAAGCCGTTGGAGTTGTACCACAGCATCAGCGAGACACCCTTTGACTGTGCATACCTCGACAGTTCCGCCATCCTTTCGCGACCTATCTGCTCATCCCACAGGGCATCCACCAAGACATACTCATAGCCCATCGTGGCTGCAAGATCGACAAACAGCACCTGGTCGTCGTAGTTACACGAGTTGTCCTGCCACACCAGCCACGACCACGTATAGCGTCCGGGCTTATAGTCCTCGCTGGCCTCATAGAGCGGCTCCACCACGTCGTAGGGGATCGTCGTCTCCACAATGGGCTTCAGCGACGAGCCTATCGTGATGGTTCGCCAGGGGGTGCTGCCAGGCAGGGCGATGGCCGCGAACTCACTGCCAAAGCCGTTGTTCTCCGTGGCATCAGGGAAGGCGATGGTATAGCCCCTGCCCCTCTGATAGTCGCTCAGGTGCGAGGCGCAGTAGTTGCCACGCACGCCCGTCTCACTCACCAATACCCAGGCTTCAGGGGTCTTGAACAGGCACGGGAACGTGTAGCCCAGGCCGAAGTGCGACTTCTTTGCCATCGGCTCGTCAGGTCTGTAGTCCTCCTCGTAACTCGGTTTGGTACGGCTCCATCCCGTCTGTCCGCCGATCTGCGGGCAGAGGAAAGTAGTAGTGCCGTCGATGAAGTTGAAACTGCTGCCCTCACTCCTGATCACGGCACACCTGTGCTGGTTGGCGGGTACTGGCAGCGTGTAGCGGTAGGCGATATTATTGTCCGACACCTGGAAGGTGATGGTCATCATCTGCCCATCGGCATTCTGACAGTCAATCTGCAGTTCGTTGGCCTGATAGTGCACCTTAGATATCTTTGCGCGCGTGAGGTCGTAGGTCTGATCCACCTTGTTGGTCCTCACGGCCTTGACCGTCAGACCGTTCTCGAAATCCCCGATATCGGCCTGGAGTCCCAGGGCCGACTCCTGGATCACCAGTTTTCCGTCATAATCAACTGTATAACAGACTTGGCCATTACGCTCAACAACAGCCACCTTCAGTTTCCCGTCAGGTGAAGCCACACTCACGTCCTCACCCCTTGCCAGCACGGCACACAGGCCGATGCACATAGTCAGAATCAGTCTTTTCATCTCGCTCTGAGTCTTTAGTTGTATCTTCCAGGCTGCAAAGATACAACATTTTTCACATATTTTGCTACTTTTCAAAAGAATTATTCGTACCTTTGCAGCCGTTATGAAGAAGAACATATTTACCATCGCTTTGCTGGGACTGGCCATGCTGGCCCAGCCACAGGAGGCTTCGGCCGAGGCCGACCCCAATTTCTATGTGTATCTTTGTTTCGGACAGTCCAACATGGAGGGCAATGCCAAGTGGGAGAAAGTGGATAACTATGTCGATCCCCGCTTCCAGATGTTGGCAACGACAGACTTCACGTCGCCCAAGCGCACCTTGGGCGAGTGGTACACGGCCGAATGTCCGATCGTCAGTCCCTGGGGCGGACTGGGCATGGCCGACTATTTCGGACGTACCATGGTAGCAGCCCTGCCCAGTAATGTCAAGGTGGGCGTCGTGGATGTAGCCATCGGCGGTATCGCCATCGAAGGCTTTATGCCTGACAAGATCGCTGGTATTCTGGCCAAGGCCGATGGCTGGCAGGCAGAACGTATCAGGGCCTACGGCAGCGACCCCTACCAGCGACTGGTGGACATGGGCAAGAAGGCGCAGGAGGTAGGTGTCATCAAGGGCATCCTGCTGCATCAGGGTTGTTCGAACAACGGTGATCCCAACTGGCCCAAGATGGTAAAGGGTATCTACGAGAATATGCTGTCTGACCTCGGTCTGAACGCTGAGGACGTGCCCCTGTTCGTGGGTGAGACGGAATATGCTGAGATGGGTGGTGGCTGCTCGGCCCATAATGCCGTAGTGGCGAAGATGCCTGCCACGGTACCTACCTCGCACGTGGTGAGTGCAGAGGGTATCCCTGGCAACGGCGTCGATCCCTGGCATTTCTCCGCCTCCGGCTATCGCACCTTCGGCAAGCGCTACGCCTTCGAGGCCCTGAAGGTAATGGGACGCGACACGAAGAAGGACGCAGACTATGAGTTGCCAGAGAACCTGAAGGGCTTCTTCACGCTGAATCAATTGGACCTTGACAACATCACCCTCAGGGTGGGCAGCAGCAAGAAGGTTATCGTCAAAGGTACGTTCGCCGACGGCCATCAAGAGGATCTGACGAACGAGGTCACCTTCAGCAGCACGGACTTCGAACTGGATGGCAACACCATCAAGGCCACGGCTGAGAAAGAAGGCAGCGTGACTGTCTCCTATACAGACTTCCTGGGCGAGACCCATACTGAGACCATTAAGGTGATAGCCAACGATCTGGGACCCAACCACGTGCTCGTCATCGACAACGGCACGGCAGGCACCAACTCCTGGGACAAGCAGGTGCACTGCACACTGCTCACGCCCATGGTGAAGGGCAAGACCTACGTGGTGAAGGCCACCATCAGGGCCGACAAGGGCGGCGACTGCGCCCTCTGGCCCATCTGGAGCACCAGTCCGAACCGTAACCAGTGGGGTAACAGCGACGATGTGCAGTATCTGGAGGCCAAGAACGTCACATCAGACTTCCAGGAATACACATGGGAGTTTGAGGCCGCCTTCGACCACGACATCCTGCAGTTCGTCTTCGGACTGATTGGCGGCAAGATCTACTTCGACGATGTGACCTGCGTGGAGAAAGGCACTGCCGACGAGATGGTGGGCAACGGCGACTTCGAGTCCGACGACCTGACACAATGGAGCATCCTCAGTTATACAGGCCAGACCATGGCCATCGGCGACGACACCACCACCGCCATCCACTCCACTCGTATAAACACCACTGACAACGACCTTATCTACAACCTGCAGGGCCAGCGCGTGGATCATCCCACCAAGGGCATCTACATCCGCAACGGCCGCAAGGTTGTCATCCGATAATCCTATAAAGGAAAGATGATTGTCTGCATCGCAGAGAAGCCGAGCGTGGCGCGTGACATCGCACGCATCCTGGGGGCCAACAGTTCCCATGACGGCTATATGGAGGGCAACGGCTATCAGGTGACGTGGACCTTCGGCCACCTGTGTACGCTGAAGGAGCCTGGCGACTATACGCAGGCATGGAAGCCGTGGGCTCTTGCCCAACTGCCCATGATCCCTCAGCGCTTCGGTATCAAACTCATCGAGGATAACGGCATCAAGAAACAGTTTGCCATCATCGAGAAACTGATGCAGAAGGCCGACGGCATCGTGAACTGTGGCGATGCCGGACAGGAGGGTGAACTCATCCAGCGGTGGGTGATGCAGAAGGCACAGGCCACCTGTCCCGTGAAGCGCCTCTGGATCTCGTCGATGACTGACGAGGCCATCCGCGAGGGTTTTGCTTCGTTGAAAGACCAGGGCGACTACCAGCCGCTCTACCTCGCAGGACTCTCCCGTGCCATCGGCGACTGGCTCCTGGGCATGAACGCCACGCGCCTCTATACGCTGAAATACGGCCAGAACCGTCAGGTGCTCTCCATCGGCCGTGTGCAGACCCCTACCCTCGCCCTCATCGTGAACCGCCAGAAGGAGATCGAGAACTTCAAGCCCGAGCCTTACTGGGTGCTGGCAACGGTATATCGCGACACCATCTTTACGGCCACTAAGGTTGCGAGTAAGCGAGAGCAGGCCCAAACAGGTTTGGAGGCTGCCGAGCGTGAGCAAACTCGAACGGAGTTCAAGGGGAAGTTTACTTCGAAAGAAGAGGGTGAGAAGGCCTTCGCGACCATCGAGGGCAAGCCCTTCACGGTGACGAAGGTGGAGAAGAAGGAGAGTAAGGAACAGCCCCCCCAACTCTACGACCTCACCTCGCTGCAGGTGGATTGCAACCGTAAGTTCGCCTACTCAGCAGAGATGACACTCAACCTCATCCAGAGCCTCTACGAGAAGAAATACACCACCTACCCCCGTGTAGATACGCAATACCTCTCCGACGATATCTATCCCAAGTGTCCACAGACGCTCAATGGCCTCTACCAGACCACATTTGGCGGTGTCGCGCCCTACGCGGAGTTCATCAAGCCCATCGGTGGCAAGGCCCTGAAGAAGTCGAAGCGCGTGTTCGACACTTCGAAGGTGACGGATCACCACGCCATCATCCCCACAGGGGTGATTCCCAAGAACCTCACGGATGCCGAACAAAAGGTATTCGACCTCGTGGCAAGAAGATTCATCGCCGTCTTCCTGCCCGATTGCAAATTCTCAACAACGACTGTATTAGGCGAGGTCCTAGGAAATCCTAGGGAGGACCTAGGTGATCCTAGTAATCCTAGTCAGGCTACCGCCATCGAGTTCAAGGTGACGGGTAAGGAGATCCTCGATCCCGGCTGGCGCATCGTCCAGGGCAAGGATAAGTCCAAGGCCGAAGATGACGAGCAGAAAGATGATGAGGAACGCACCCTCCCCACCTTCGTGAAGGGCGAATCAGGCGACCACAAGCCCACCCTCACGGAGAAGTGGACGACACCCCCGCCTTATTATAATGAGGCCTCCCTGCTGCGGGCGATGGAGACGGCGGGCAAGTTCGTGGAGGACGAAACCCTCCGCGCCGCCATGAAGGAGAACGGCATCGGCCGTCCGTCGTCACGCGCCTCGATCATCGAGACCCTCTTCAAGCGACATTATATCAAGCGAGACCGCAAACGTCTCATCGCTACACCGACAGGCATCGAACTCATCGACCTCATCCGCGAGGAACTCCTGAAGAGTTGTGAACTGACAGGTATCTGGGAGAAGAAACTGCGTGACATCGAGCATCAGAAATACGATGCCCAGCAGTTTATCGAGGAACTCAAGGCACAGGTCTCGGAAATCGTCAGCGAGGTGATGGCCGACACCAGCAATCGCCGTGTCACCGTCCTCACCGATGCGGAACTCAAGAAAGTCAAATCACCCAAGGCAGAATCAGCCCCAAAACCCAGAACCACCCGCAAGAAGACGGCCCCTGAGTCTGCCGAAGGGCCTTCCACTCCTGTCGAGGGCGCCCCCTGTCCCCTCTGTGGACAAGGACATATCATCAAGGGCAAGACCGCCTACGGCTGTTCCCGCTGGAAGGAAGGCTGCACCTACCGCGTGCCCTTCAGTGACTAATTGCATTCGCACAGCGACAGGAAGGATGGACAGAAGGCAATAAAAAGCGGGGCTTTCCGTTATATTATAGCGTATGCGAAAAGGCTTTCTCTTTCTATATCTGTGTGTGGTCTCCCTGTTGCTCATGAGTTGCGGGGCAGATCAGGCTATGAAAAAAGGCGACAAGTTCTTTGCCGTCGGCGAGTACTACGATGCTGCCAACCAGTACCGCAAGGCCTATACACAGACAGCCAACAAGGAGCGGAAGGAGAAAGGCGAGCGGGCGATGAAGACGGCCGAGTGCTACCGTCGCATCCATTTCACCAACAAAGCCATTACCTCCTACAACAACGCCATACGCTACAAACAGGAAGACTCGCTGACACACTTCTACCTCGGACAACTCTACATGAGGAACGGCAACTACAAGGAGGCCGCCAAGCACTATCAGATGGCTACGGACTCGTTGCAGATGGAGGATCCGCACTGGCAACTGGCGAAGACGGGATTGAAGTCTGCACAGATGGCCCCCCAGTGGAAGAAGGACGGCTCCGACTATACCGTGAAGCGCGAGGGTCTCTTCAACTCCCGCCGTTCAGAATATTCTCCCATGCTGGCGGGCGACCAGAACGAACAACTGTTCTTCACCTCCACACGCAACCAGGCGCAGGGCGATGAATACAGCGGTATCACGGGCTCCAAAGCCGCCGATATCTTCTTCGTACAGAAAGATGACAAGGGGAAATGGGGCAAGCCACAGGCCATCGACTCCGAACTGAACTCCACTTTCGACGAGGGAGCCTGTTCGTTTACGCCCGACGGACGGACGATGTACCTGACACAGTGCAAGACCGACCCCAACTATCCCCGCTATGCCACCATCGTAGCCTCCAACCGCAGTGATGCCGCCTGGAGCAAGCCTACGGAGGTGCATATCTCCAACGACACGCTCTATAGTTACGCCCATCCAGCCGTCTCCCCTGACGGCGACTGGCTCTACTTCGTCAGCGACATGCCTGGCGGTTTCGGCGGCTATGACATCTGGCGCTGCCGCTTCTACGGCAACCATGAGGTGGGCGCCATTGAGAACCTGGGCGAGCCCGTGAACACGGCGGGCGACGAGATGTTCCCCACGTTCCGTCCCAACGGTGATCTCTACTTCTCCAGTGACGGACACCCTGGCATGGGTGGACTCGACATCTTTATCTATAAGAACGGAAAGGTGGAGCACCCAGGCTTCCCGTTGAACTCTCAGGGTGACGACTTCGGCATGACGTTCGAGGGACGACTGAACAAAGGATTCTTCTCCTCAAACCGTGGCGACACCAGAGGCTACGACCATATCTACAGTTTCTTCAACCCCGAGATCGTGCAGACGGTGAAAGGCTGGGTGTATGAGCAGGACGGTTACGAACTGACGGCCGCACAGGTGTATATGGTGGGTAACGACGGTACGAACCTGAAACTCAGCGTCAGGGCTGACGGCTCTTTTACCCAAGAGATCAAACCTGGCGTAGATTACGTGCTGCTCGGCACCTGTAAGGGCTACCTGAACCATCAGGAAGAACTGCGCGTGGAACCCGTGACGAAGTCGGAGGAATACGTCTTGCAGTTCCCGTTGGCCAATATCTCCGCCCCCGTACTGATAGAGAATATCTTCTACGACTTCGACAAGGCTACCCTGCGCCCAGAGTCGCAGACAGCCCTCAACGAACTTGTGGATATGCTCAATGACAATCCGAACATCACCATCGAACTCTCCGCACACACCGACTTTAAGGGTTCTGACCAGTATAATGAACGGTTGTCGCAACGACGGGCAGAAAGTGTGGTCAACTATCTCATTGAGCATGGTATCGCTGCAGACCGTCTGACCCCCAAGGGCTACGGCGAGAGTAAGCCTAAGAAGATCAAGCGTAAAGTGGCAGAAAAATATCCGTTCCTCAAGGAGGGTGACTTCCTGACAGAAGAATTCATCACCACACTCCCAGAGGAACAGCAGGATCAGTGCAACCAACTAAACCGTCGCACTGAGTTTATAGTACTGAGGACAACTTACGGCCTGTTTGATAAGGAAGGTAAACTAATACAAAAGCAAGCACCACCAGAACCAGCCACGGATTGACGGGAATCTCCGTGGTAGGTGTTGTCACAACGAACACCTCCAGAGCCGTCAGCACCATCTGCAGGAGACCAGTCATGGCCACCCTCATCAGTTGCATGCCACCGAAAGCGAAGAACAGGCCGAGCCCTACAATCACACAGAATAAGGTCCACAGCCTGGAGAGACGGCGCACTTTACTCGTCTTCATCTCGGGCAGATTCATCATCACCCGCTCCGTGAAGCCGTTGTCTTCAATCTGCTGCTGGGCAGCCTGCTTGAAGAATTCCTCTATCATGATATTGTCTTTATCGGTCATAGCCATTTTGTTTTAAATAGATTGCCATTTTGTCTTTTCCTCTCTTCAGATGCGATTTCACCGTGTTGGCAGGAATGCCGGTGATCTCAGCGATCTTATCCACCGGGTGCCCGTCAATCAACTGGAGCGTGACACAACTGCGTTCGTCAGGCTTCAGCAAGGCTAAGGCAGCATAGATGTCCATCTTCAGCGTGTCGCTTCCAGAGGTCGTCTGACGGGCTGCTGCCTTGGAGGTATCGATATCATCTGTCTGATGTTGCGAACGGGCATGGTCGTAGAACACGTTGTAGGCGATGCGCATGAGCCATGTGGAGAAACTCGACATGCCACGGAACTTCGTGATGTTCACATACGCCTTGATAAAGGTGTCCTGTGCCAGATCGTCACTCAGCATCTCGTCACCTAACGTCTGGTTCAGGAAGAACCGACGGACAGGTGACTGGTATTTCCTGACAAGTTGGTCGAAAGCCCGCTTGTTATGGAACACAGCCACCTGGGTCACGAGAGAGATATCGTTCAGATCTGCCACCTCTTTACTTTTTTACTTTTCCAAGAGATTCTTTTCCGGCATACAGATCCACAGCACGATGTAGAAGATCAGTCCGCTGAAACAGGTGAACAGCGTGAGGAATGCGTATGCCACTCGTACCATCACGGGGTCAAAGTCCAAGTACTCGGCGATGCCGCCACAGACCCCTGCCCATACTCTGTCATTAGAGCGCATCAGTTTCTTTGTCATAGTTCTGAGTGTTTGAAGGGTTGTTGAAATTGCTTGAATTGTTGAACTGAGAGTCATTGCCTGGGATACCTGCCTGACGGGCGATAAACCACTTGCCGAGGCCGATGAAGAATACGAGGGCGCCTATGCCGAAGCCTACCTTGCCGATGATGATACCGAGGAAGATGGCCAGACCCATGCCTGTGAACATCTGTCGCATACCACTCTGATAGTCGTCACTGTTCTCCCTGGCTTCCTCCTTGAAGATATGGTCGGGTATCGGCTGGCCTTTCTCCATAGCCATCTGGGCGAGTTTGTAACGCTGTCTGCGGTTCCTGTTGATGAAATAGACAACCATAACGATGACAATAATCGGGAAGAGGACGAAGAGGATGAAGAGGATTCCCAGGACCAGTGCGATAACACCGAACACCTGCCCGTCACTCACATTTCCAAACACCTCGTTGATGAATCCATCTGGGTCGTCAACACCACTGGTAGAGATGGTTACTGTTCTCGTAACTCTGGCTTTGTTGACGCTGTCGTTCGCATCAACAGCCGTTGTGTCAGAAAAGGCTTCAATAGCATCCTTTGTATTCTTGGTAGAATCCACCTGCTCCGTACGGGGCGTGTGGCGATGCTTCTGTGCTGCAGCGTCGGCATTCATGCTGAGCGTGAGCACCATGGCGATTGCAATTAAAAACTGTTTCATATCTTTTTCTCCTTTTACTTTTTATTCCTTTCGGATTTGTTTTCTTTGTCTGTTTGACGAAACAAATCATAAATTAGTTGCAAAGATAGTGATTTTTCCTGTTTTTTTTTTAATTTTGCGGTCAAAATCATCAAAATGGTGCATTTACCTGAGGATTTTATCCAGGAGACAAGGCTGGTGATGGGCGAAGAGCGCTTTCACTGCTTTTTGGAGGCATTCAACGAGGAGGCCCCCACGAGCATCCGCCTGAATCCGCTGCACAGGGGGATTGTCCCTCGTGTGCGGAGCGAAGCGGAGTACACAGGGACTGTCCCCTCTGTGCAGCAGGTACCCTGGTGTCCTGAAGGCTTCTATCTCTCAGGCCGTCCTCAGTTCACCTTCGATCCCCTCTTCCATGCTGGCTGCTACTATGTGCAGGAGGCATCGTCGATGTTTATCACCCACGTCTTGCGCCAGTTGGTCAAAGAGCCCGTGACCATGCTCGACCTCTGTGCGGCACCTGGGGGAAAATCAACAGCAGCCCGTACAGTATTACCTGAGGGAAGCACGCTCACGAGTAATGAGCCGATAGCCACGAGGGCACAGATCCTGTTGGAGAACATCACGAAATGGGGTTGGCCTGACTGCACCGTCACCAACAACTACCCCCGTGACTTCCGCAAGGCAAAGGCGAAGTTTGACGTGATCCTCTGCGACGTGCCCTGCTCTGGCGAGGGGATGTTCCGCAAGGACCCCAACGCCATCAATGAGTGGAGTCTGCAGAACGTGGAGAAATGCTGGCGCCTGCAACGGGAGATTGTCGCTGATGCCTGGGAGTGTCTGAACCCCGGGGGAATCCTCATCTATAGTACGTGTACCTATAATACGAAAGAGAACGAAGAGAACGTGCGCTGGATTATGGAGAACTACGATGCTGAGATTCTCTCCATCCCCACAGAGCCCTCTTGGAATATCACAGGCTCGCTGCTCGAGGGCTTCGACGCCCCTGTCTATCGTTTCATCCCCGGCTTCACCCATGGCGAAGGTCTCTTCATGGCCATTTTAAGGAAAAAGTGCACAATGGGGTCAGGCCCCGTTGTGCACTTGAAGGGATCGAAGATACTCACGACAGACTTACCAGAAGGGGATTATCCACAGGTAGAGTTGAACTATGCCGATGCCTTAAAATATCTCCGTGGCGAAGCACTCATCCTGCCAGCCAATACGCCTAAGGGACTGGTGACCGTTACTTATAAAGGTTTCACTCTCGGTCCTGTCAAGAACATCGGCAACCGCGCCAACAACCTCTATCCTAAGCCTTGGCGCATCAAGACCACCCATCTACCCACAGAAGAAATCAAAATATTAGATATATGAAACAGTATTTAGACATCCTCAACCGCATCCTCACGGAAGGTACTGAGAAAAGCGACCGTACAGGAACTGGTACCATCAGCATCTTTGGTACTCAGAGCCGTTATAATCTCGACGACGGGTTCCCCCTGCTGACCACCAAGAAACTCCATCTGAAGAGTATCATCTACGAACTGCTATGGTTCCTGAAGGGTGACACCAACGTGAAATACCTGCAGGAGCACGGTGTCAGGATCTGGAATGAGTGGGCTGATGAGAATGGTGAGTTAGGTCCCGTCTATGGTCACCAATGGCGCTCATGGCCTGACTATAAAGGAGGAGCGATAGACCAGATACAATACGTGCTGGATCAGTTGAAGAACAATCCGAACTCCCGTCGTATGATCGTCTCTGCCTGGAACGTGGCAGAGGTGAATGAGATGGCCCTGCCCCCCTGTCATACGATTTTCCAGTTCTACGTGGCTGGTGACCGTCTGTCGCTCCAACTCTACCAGCGCAGTGCTGACACCTTCCTCGGCGTACCATTCAACATTGCCTCTTACGCCCTGCTGCTGCAGATGATGGCACAGGTGACGGGCTATAAACCAGGCGACTTCATCCACACCACGGGTGATACCCACCTCTACCTGAACCACATCGAACAGGCGAAACTCCAGTTGACGCGTGAACCCCGTCCCCTGCCCACGATGAAGATCAACCCTGACGTGAAGAGCCTCTTCGACTTCCAATACGAGGACTTCGAACTCGTAGGCTACGATCCCCATCCACATATTAAAGCAGAAGTGAGCGTATGATTAGTATTATAGCAGCGGTGGCCAGGAACAGGGCCATCGGATATAAGAACAAACTGATATACTGGTTGCCCAACGACATGAAGCGTTTCAAGGCGCTGACCACGGGGCATACGATTATCATGGGGCGCAACACCTTCCTCTCACTGCCGAAGGGTGCTCTGCCCAATCGTCGTAACATCGTGTTGAGCCGCAGCGCAAAAGCCTTTGACGGCTGTGATGTCTATCCCTCGCTTGAGGAAGCCTTAAAGCACTGCACCTCAGACGAGGATATCTACATCATCGGTGGAGCCTCAGTCTATAAGCAAGCCCTACCCCTTGCAGACCGTCTCTGTCTCACGGAAATCGACGACACACCAGCAGAGGCAGATACCTTCTTCCCATCCTACGACAAAGGCTGGCAAGAAGAAAGCCGTGAGGATCATCCTGTAGATGAGCGTCACGACTTCCCCTACTCTTTCGTGGATTACGTCAGAGGCTGACTATTCCAAGACTGGTCGTTTCAGAATGCGATAGCCATAAATGGTGACTACCAGGAAACAGATCCAGGGTAGCACGAACGAGACGTTGGTGGCTGGCATGTCACCAATCTTACCCATATCGATCATCAGTGCCTGGAACGGGGGCAATACAGAGCCTCCGAGGATCGCCATAATCAGACCAGCGGCACCAAACTTCGCATCATCACCTAAACCATCGAGCGCAATGCCATAGATGGTGGGGAACATCAGTGACATACAACCACTGACACACACCAGACAATAGACACCCAGACGATTCTGGAACAGGATGACACCCACCGTAAAGACCATCGCCAGAATGCCGAAGATCATCAGCAGACGGGCTGGCTTCAAGTATTTCATCAGATAGGTGGCAATGAACCTTGAACAGATGAAGAACAGCATCGCATAGATATTGAATCGCTGCGAGAGCACTTCGGCACTCTGCTCATCCATCCCCTCCGCCATGAACACACGCGTACCGTATTGGATAATGAACGTCCAGCACATGATCTGTGCACCCACATAGAAGAACTGGGCGATGACCCCTTCGCGATAGTACTTCAGTCTGACGATACGACGGACGGATGCGAAAGGATGCACATCGTGGTTCTGGTCGCCGCTCTTCGGCATCTTCGTGAAAAGGATTAAGAAGAAGATAACGGCGATAATCACGCCGATGATGAGGTAAGGCGATATCAACACATTCAGGTCTGCATTCTTCAGGGCCTCGAACTCCGTATCGTCGAGCAAGGCGCGCTCATCACTGCTCAACGGATTGAGTTTGGCCTGAATATAGTTCATAGCCACAAACATGCCGATAATCGAACCGCAGGGGTTAAAGCACTGCGCCATATTCAAGCGACGGGTAGCCGTCTCCTCGGGGCCCATGGTGAGGATATAGGGATTACAACTCGTCTCCAAGAACGAGAGTCCGCAGGTCATGATGAAATAGGCAATCAGGAAACAGCCATAGATGCCGATGGCCTTTGCAGGGAAGAACAGCAGGGCACCCACGGCATAGAGTCCGAGTCCCATCAGCACACCCGCCTTATACGAGTATTTGCGGATGAAGATGGCGGCTGGGAACGCCATACAGAAATAGCCACCGTAGAAGGCCACCTGTACGAGTGTACCATCCGTCACGTTCATACGGAAGATCTTCGAGAAGGCCTTCACCATCGGATTGGTGATATCATTGGCAAAGCCCCACAGCGCGAAACACAGCGTCACGAGGACGAATGGGAGCAGAAAACTCACTCCGTCCTTAGTTATCAGAGATTGTTGCTTGTCCATAGTCATAGTCAATCACCAAATTTAACGAGAATACGGAACACTTTTCCTGGAGTCTCAGACCACTTCAACATAGCCTCGGGAGCCCCCTCTGGAGTAACCTCATTGGAGATGAGACGATCCACAGGACACGTACCACCCTGCAAATAATGGATGACGGCACGGAAGTCAGAGGGCTGGGCGTTGCGTGAACCACGGATGTCGAGTTCCTTCTGCACGAAGAGTTTCGTCTGGAACGACACATCCGTCTTGGCATAGCCGATGCAGACCACACGCCCCGTGAAGGCCACCTCGTTGACGGCCATCTGATAGGTCACAGGACTGCCCACGGCCTCGATGATCACGTCAGGACCAAAGCCCGAGGTGATCTCCTGCAGACGGGCATGCATATCATCCTTGATGGTATTGATGGCATAGGCGGCACCCATTTCACGAGCCAGGGCCAACTTCTCGTCATCAATATCAGCAGCAACCACCGTGGCACCACGCAGGGCAGAGCGCACGATGGCTCCCATACCCACCATACCACAGCCGATGACCACCACCACGTCGATATCCGTCACTTGTGCACGGTTCACGGCATGGAAGCCTACGCTCATCGGTTCTATCAGGGCACAGGTACGGGGATCAAGACCTTCTGCGGGTATGACCTTCTCCCACGGCAGGACGATCCGCTCGCGCATGGCACCATTGCGCTGCACGCCCAATGTCTCGTTATGCTCACAGGCATTCACCCGCAGGTTACGGCACGAGGCGCACTTGCCACAGTTGGTATAGGGATTACACGTTACCACCATACCAGGCTTCAGCATCTCAGGCACGCCGGCACCTACCTGCTCAATCACGGCACCCACCTCATGACCAGGGATGACGGGCATCTTCACCATCGGGTTCTTGCCCAACCAAGTGTTGAGGTCGCTGCCGCAGAAGCCGACATATTCCAGGCGCAGGAGCACCTCGCCAACGTGCAGTTCCTGTTCCTCCACATTCACAACGTTCATCTGGCGCTCACCAGAAATCTGTATTGCTTTCATTGTTTTATTTGACTATTTGACTATTTACTATTTGACTATTTACTATTTGACTATTCGCTCATGTTTTTGATGTATGGCAGATATGGCAATTCACCAAAGCCGTAGAACGTCTTGGCGTTCTCACCTAAGAAGAGGCGTTTCTCCTCATCCGTCAGTTCATGCGACTTCACAACGAAGTCGTACGACATACGGTAGGTGATAGCAGTGATGGTACGTGGATAGTCGCTGCCCCACATCAGTCTCTCCATACCCACCAGATCCGCAGCCTCCTTGATGGCGCGGATGGCCGAGGGGAAGGGATAGAACTCCGAGTTGTAAAGCCACGTGATACCACCCGACTCTATCATCACGTTCTCATGACGGGCCAACAGGATCTGACGGCGCCAACTCTCGTTCTCCCAACAGGGAATCTGTGGTGGATTGGCCATACCCAGATGTCCAATGGCGACCTTCAGGCGCGGACACTCGACAATCACCTCTTCCATCTCCGACACCTGCTGGTCGCCGTCAGCCAGTGTGATGGAGAGTATCGCACCGTTGTCCTCCATCAGATGGAACATCCGCATCATCTCGCCACCCGTAAGGGAACGGCCCAACAGACGGTGCCCAGGGATGGCGAGGCCACGGAAGCCTGCATCCATCAGGGACTTGGCCTGGTCAAAGAAACCGTCTTTCAGATAGTCGGCCATGCCACAGGTGAAGAAACGGTCTGGGTATTGCCTCTGTACCTCGGCGAGATAATCGTTCTGCAGACCATCGATAAACTCCTGTACGACCACCGCTGCCGACACCTGCGCATAGTCCATATTGGAGAGGAACACCTCGGCCGTATTCCTGCCGTCGATGATAAACGGCGGAATCATCTGCACCTCCTCGCCCAAGAAGATGGAGCGCCCGTTCTTCAGCGAACGGATCTCCTTACCATTCCACGAGGTATCCTGCCGGAGCCACAGATGACTGTGGGCGTCGATAATCATGAGTTCTTCCATCTGACAAACATCTGGTCACCAATAATCGTCTGCACCTCTGCCACCAGTTCCTCATTCAGAGGCTCATTGACGTATTCGATATTCTTCAGCACATTGTCAGGATTGGCACTGCTGAAGAGTGTCGTGGCGATACGCGGATTCATACTCGTCGAGAACTGGATGGCCAGTTTATCTATCGGATAGCCCTTCTCCTGACAGTAGGCAGCCGCCATGGCACAGGCGTTCCTGAGATCTCTGCCAGCCGGATGCCAGATGGGGGCACCACGCTGGGAGAGCAGTCCCATGGAGAACGGCGAGGCATTGATCACCCCTACCCCATGCTGCTCGAAGAAACCGAGATAATCGGCCAACAGCGTATCGTTGAGTGAGTAATGGCAGAAGTTCAGGATGCTCTCCACCGTACCCTCGTCACAGTGCTCGATGACCCACTTCAGGTTCTCTGGCTGCAAGTCGGTGATGCCCACATGGCCTACTACACCTTTCTCACGCAGTGCGACCAATGCGGGCAGTGTCTCGTCAACGATCTTCTGCAGACCGCCTTCCATCCCAGCCTGGAACTCGATATCGTGGACATTGATCAGGTCGATATAATCGACGTTCAGGCGTTCCATACTCTCATAGACACTCTCCGTGGCACGCTTCGCACTATAGTCCCAGGTGTTCACACCGTCCTTGCCATAGCGTCCCACCTTCGTGGAGAGATAATATCTGTCACGGGGGATCTCCTTGAGGGCCTTACCCAATACCGTCTCCGCCTTCAGATGACCATAATAGGGCGACACGTCGATGAAGTTGATGCCGTTATCCACGGCCACATGCACGGCACGGATGCCCTCTTCCTCACGGATGCCGTGGAACACTCCACCCAATGACGAGGCACCGAAACTGAGGTTCGACACCTTCATACCAGTCTTTCCAATCTCGTTGTATTTCATAACTCTTCTATTTTGTAATTCTCAATACAGGTGCTGTCTGATGACAGGGATCATCCAGACTCTTTTCATTATTCGTAAAGATAAAACATTCTTTCCATCATCTGCCACTTCTGGTCTGACGTGCTGCCCGGCTCACACTGCTGGAACATCGCCACGTACGCCTCCCACTCAGCCTGACGGGGCAGGGTCGCCAGACGCGCCATCGCCTCATCCCACTCAAAGTCGAGCGGTGTCTCCACGATCATAAAGAGCCTGTTGCCCAGGATGTAGATCTCCATCTCCAGAATCCCCACCTCACGGATGCCCGCCCTGATCTCCGGCCACGAGTGGTAGCGATCATGGGCCTCCTTATACTTGGCAATCAGTTCTGCATCGTCCTTCAGATCCAGCGTCTGGCAGTAGCGCTTCACGGGCTGTCCGAACTCCTTCTGTCTATAACCTTTCTCCATAACTCTAACAACATTACGAACTGTAGGTATGCACGCTGGAGCCCTGGGCAGAGGGCAGGTAGTTGATGCCCCACCAACACAGCCTTTCGTAACTTGTTGTATGACAGTAATTTTCCAAATCCACAACAATTTGAGATTAAATATTTGTGGCTATTTTGTGGCTATACTATGGATAAGAAGTCGTGGTTAAGTGCCACTGAAAGCATGGCAATAGTAGCCAGCGTGAAGTTATGCTGACCAGACAGCCAGCGGGTCACCTCAGAAGGGCGTTTGCCAGTCATTCGGGCTAACTCACGCTGAGAGATACCACGCTCCTTCATAATGGCATCGAGACGGTCTGAAATGCCATTGGAGTAGTCATACTGTTTTTTTTGTTCTGGTGGGATGGCTGCAATCAACTGTTGCACCATTTCCCATGTCCCTTCTTCTCGTTTCATATATCAAACGTTTTATCGTCAGCACCATAAATCTCAGTAGCCTCAATCACTACAATACCCTTGCGTATATCTTCACGCAGCAAAGCGTCAAGTTTCTGCAAGTTTATCACATAGCCGTTCAATTCAGGGTCTTGCTCGTAAGTCTTGGTGTTCTTTACACCACCATTTCCCACAATAAGCACGCTGTCAGACATTCGCAAGCAATATAGCCTAAGTCCACTACGCAAGGCAGGAAGAGCCATGACATGGTCGCTCATCTTTCCCTCATAGCGGAAATAGCGTTCTAATGCGCCGTTCTGCTCTATTCTACCAATCTCGGAAAGTATGGCGTTCAACTCCTTGCTGCGCACAGCATCATCCTTGAACTTCTCAATGAATTTGCGAAATTCCGTCAGGCTATCACCTTCGAAAGTAATAGAGAATAGTCCAACGGCATTTGTCTGACCAATAGAAGTAATCCTTGCTTCACTCATATTTTCTTTGCTTTTGTCGGTACAAAGATAATAATATTTTTCTTTGGTTGTACACTTATATGTGTATTTTTAGAAGAATTTAGCATAAAACAATGACCGCCCCACCCATCACGGGCAGTAGCGGTCAGCAAATTTCTTCGGTGCAAAGATACATAAATATTTTCGGATTATGTGCTTTTTCT
Source organism: Prevotella sp. (assembly GCA_017430675.1). The sequence goes on along the minus strand of JAFRMM010000112.1, from coordinate 26,180 downwards.
ATTTATTTTTGAACTTTCTTTGTTACAAGTCACTCTTTATCGCGCGTGCGCGTGTAGTCATTCTTTTCTTGGCCTACCTCGCTTCTTGATGATGCACTTTTCCGAAAAATAGAACTGATTTTCCAATGTTGCAGACTTGATAATATATTTCTCCCGTAAACAGGCATTAAATGCCCATTCACTAAGAGGTCTTGCCCACTTCTCGCTGTAGTTTCCAAAGCATTTTGGGTCATACTCAAACATTTCTATCAACTCTAATTCCCTGTGTGGCGTTGCAAGTTGTTCCTGATAAAGCCAGTCGCAGTTGTGGTGATAATGATAGAAAATCCACTGCACCATCTTCTTTACGTCTGGTATGCCATAGCAGACTGATAGCATTATCTCGTTAGCCTGCTTTTTTATTCGCTTGTTTCGTAGAATCATGGTATATGCTTTTTTTAGTTCCTTATATACTTATATAGGATTGTCGTGCCTAAATTGTTTGGAAGAAAGTCTATAATCCTTCCGTATTCCATTGCCACTTCGTCCTTATCTACGACAACTCTATCACCTACTTTTGGTGAAACGCATAATTGCTTCCAATCTTTCAGATTCAAAGGTATAGACAATCTGCGAGTAGAAGTTATTACTTCTCCAGTGTCATTAGTAGTAAATTTCGCACTACTTCTACAGCAGCCATTATAGATGGTTACTTCCACGTATTCATCTTCCAAAGGATCGTCACAATATTCCTCATGAAAAATCTCGCAAGTATGCGGAAATCTTGGGTTATCTGGTCTTGCCATATCTTAGAGAATTATCCTGAAAACAAACTTCTATGTTGCAAAGATAGTGCAAATTTTTGACAAATGCGCATTCCTGTCTCAGAAAATACCCATTCATTAACAAAGATTACAAAGATTGCACAACAAAGGGTGTAACGTAGTGCTACACCCATTGAACAACAAAGAAGACAATTCTCGGTAACTCTTTCTGTTTTCTTTTGGCTTTTTCTTTTATTTGGTGTTAAAATGCTTTTTTAGAATTATAACTGCTCTGAATATGCCTTTTCTTTCTTCTTTTGTTCATTCTGGAACCTTATCCGCTCTTGCATTATGCTATCAGCAACAAACTCGTCTCTCTTAAATGTTTTTGGGTCACTATATACAATATATATAAGACGATAATCCTCAATTCTTCCTCCATATCCTTGACTTACGGATGATAGTTCCTCTTTTATTTCAATAATTTTGAAAGAGTATTCCCACCGAGCATAATCAAAGTTGCTAACATTTGTGGGCTCTTTGTTTCTTGATATAGAATCGGCTTCACCATATTTGGCATATAAATGTTTATACATATTGCTTTTTATCTTTTTACCTGGGTCGTTGATTTCTATATCTGAAGCACTTCCGTTTTTATCTGGCAGTCTCATTGAAGTTGAATATCCAGATACTAAAGCCACCTTAACAAGTTTACCATCTTTAAATACAGGATAATCATAACTCCTAACTACCCCAAATGTTTGCCCTTCAATATCGACACGACCAACTTCCTTGTCAAACTTCTGCAAGGCCAATTCATATTCTTTTTTTGACATACCCAACACAATATCGCCCAAGATATGACCACCATCCGTCACGGACAATTTCTTTTCTATCTCATTGTGTTTTGCTCTCTTAATTGAATCCTCATTTGCCTTTTGTCTGTCATAATACTCTTGTTCTTCCTGACGTAATTCCTCCCAACTCTTTTGGGGTTTACTATTGCATGAGAACAATGTCACGCAACAAATTATCCATAATACTTTTTTCATAATTGATAGCATTTATTTGTTAGACTGTGTTGCTGCAACAATGGCATTAATTACTGCACATAATTCTTTCTCGTCACTCTTAAAGCAAGGTATAAATACGGTAGGCTTTGATATAGACTTCACGTACATAGTAACACCACCAGTTCTGTACATATTGTCATGCATTGCCTGTTCGAAACGCCTTGCCTCTTCTTCTTTGTCAATCTTAGTGTTTTTTTTAGCCGTTACAGCACCTGCCAATGCACCTACAGGACCAAGTAAGGCACCACCGACGGCTGCTCTAACTGCCATATTGCCCTTGTCAGTAGTAGTAATGGCTGAAACCGGAACACTTTCCTTCGGCATTGTTGAAGCCTCACATCCTGTTATTTCATCAAATTTATAGGGCTTATCTCCAATAACTATAGTTTGAGAACTCTCAAAAACTCGAACTGTATAGTTATTGTTTTCATCCAAGCATAATGCCCTAGTACATTTGCCATAAAGAGAATCTAACGCCCCTTTACTTTTCTTTTTCTTTTTTTCATTTGCCTCCCATCTCTCTAATTCTTGTTTGGCATACTTCTCGTTACTTTTCTGCTCAAAGTAATCTTGTACGCCGTACCACACTCCAAGAAAGATGATGCTAAAAATGATGGCTCCGATAAATTCCATATTCTTACATATTATAATTATTCACTTTATAAAGAAACCGTAGATCATTTCCACTACACAACTCAATCTTTTCTTTTATATTTCATCTTCTCCCCCTTTGTCATTACGATAAGTTCATCGTCGTTAATAGATATGATGTTGTAAACAATTTCTCCAATATTCTCCATTTCTTTGCCACCGAACAATGATGCAGTTTTTGTGTGTACAATGATTTTGGAACCGTCAGGCATTTCCCAAGTCCCTTTAACTACAGATTTCATTAATGAGCCTCCTTTGCTCTCACTTGTAGTTCCTGAAGCACCAAAAGAAGCCTCCATTACGTTTTCGAAATCTCCATTCCATTTAAATGTTGTATAATAGACAGCCCCCATATTCATAGAAACAGAGTTGTCTGAGTATTGATTGGAAGAATCAAACACCCAAGTGCCTATCACTTTGTTATTTGAACATGAAGATAGTAACATTACTGTTAATAGAGCAAATAAATGTTTCATATTCATACATTTTCATCTTTTACGTATTTCTTTAATTTTCTGTTCTCCCTTTAGCAATAAGGTTTTCAGTGCCGAAAAATCATCTTTATTGATATTGATGTATGAGTTCTTTTTATGATAATCTACAGATAAATCTGCTGACCACTTACCACTCCCTGCTGTTTCGTTTGCAGAAAACAGACGAATATCGTCTCTTGTGATATAGACATAACGCTCTTCATTAGCCACAGTCTTGTCAAAATTTGCAGCAATCGTATCTATTGCCGTTACAAAAAACTTCACTTCTTCTGCAAGCAGTGAGGCATTCTCCCAATCGTAGTAATATTCCCCACCACAATCTTTGCGCAGGTTGATATATTCCACAGTATCGGACTCAGATTCTATACTGACAACTTGAAACTCTATCGACTTCATTTTGCCCAATTTATAGATGTTCAAATGCCTAAGTTTGCCGCTATTGTTGATGCTATCCAATTTCTGCATATACATAGCAAGCGTATCGGTTTGTGCGGAATCTGCCACTTCTGACATGGCGGCTGTGCTTACTGATGAATTGCCGCAACTATAGCATATAATGGTAATTGCAACAAATAGAAAGATGTTTTTTTTCATAATTATCATAATCAGTTAATAATGCTGTTAGAACTACATACCATCGTATTCTCTATTCTTATTTGAAAGCCTTTCATTTATTGCCTTATTAGCATCTTTTAGACTCAAAGAGAAACTGTTTCCAGAAATATCATAATCATACATAACTCCAGTATCACCTACTATACGAATTTTCGTAATTCCACCATTCATCAACTGTGTTAATTGTTGTCCATTTAATGATATAATTATCGAATTTGTATAGACATCATATTTTCTTTCCATAATATAATCCTGATCTATATCATATAATGTTTTTAATGTTATAAAGGTTCCATTAGAACGCTTGAAAATTACCTTTTGCCCTTCCTTTACATACATTTCTTTGAATCCCTGAGCACCAAAGTAAAAGCACCATGTCTTAACACCTTTTTCAATAAAACAGGCAAGACTTGCGGACAAACCAGGATATACATTGCGGTCATAAGAATCAATATTAACAAATTTCTCTGTTACTACAGACCGAACACCGTTTTTGTTTGTATCTAATTTGATTCCGACCTTAGTTGATTCGTTCTGTTCCATACTGATTAGGGGAGTAAATAACAGCAGGAATAATAAACTGCACCAAATTCCTTTTATCATATTTATTATGTTTTAGAGTTATACTTCTATTCGCCACTCGCATACCTCCATAAAGAAGGCGCAGGTCACTCCCACGCCGTCAAAAGCTCACCACAAGCTCGCACTATTAGCGGAAATGTCTGCGCCCTATTGCACAGACTCTTAATAGTGCTTGGCTCTCTGCTTTCGAGGTGGTGATTCTTGACGGCTGAGCCAAATATGTTTTCTATCATAACGACCTTATAAGTCGAAAGACGTTGCAAAGATAGTCATTTTTCCTGAAACTTAATCGTCGTAACGGATTTTTAACGTAAAATCACCCTCTTTTTAGGCGAAACAGGGGGAGTGCTAACCTTGTTTTCCATACATAAGCATAAAAATGTTATTTTGCATCAATAATGATACATGATGAATATTTGCTATTTTTTTATGCTATCATCTTTGCGGAAAGTGGGTTTTATCTGAAAAAATAAAAAATCTCGGCGTGAAGTGACTACCTACTGCCAGATATGTTAAAGGGGGCTACCCCCTATATAACGATAATGGAACATAAATAGAAAGCCTCAACCATTAGGCGAGACTATTGATTACCGTTGCTACTTGGTTGCTGGCTCGTATCGTTGAATAAGTCTTGAAACCTGAATAGGATTAAAAGAATTGCCTTTGGGTGTCTTAAATCCGTTCTCATTCAAGTAGTCTGCCTTCTGCTTCAAACTACCCTGCATAAACTTGATGGCTGCAAAGGCGTGACGGTTGGCATCGCTTTGGTCTGCTGCTGCCTTTCGTTTGGCTGCTCCAAGATGATTGAACTGCCTTAGTGTTTCAGCGGCATTAGGATTGCCCAACTGCTTGCCCTCTGCCTTACGTGCTGCCAATGCTTCTTTCGTTCGCTTTGAAATCAACTCACGTTCTTTCTGTGCCAATGTTGAGAAGATTCCAAGGGTCATTGTGTCCGATGCGTCAATGTCGCACACCTCAAAAGTCAGAGCACCATCCTTTTTCAAAGTAAAGATGTCGATGATGTCACGGGATAGACGGTCGAGTTTTGCTACTATCAATATAGCACCATCTTTCTTAGCATGACTGATTGCTGCTTGCAGTTGTGGGCGATTGATAGTCTCTTTGCCAGATTCTTTCTCTGAATAGTTGCCGATGATAACGCCATTCTGATTCTTCACGTAGTTCTCAATGGTGGCAGTCTGAGCCTCTAATCCTAAACCTTGCTTTGCGGTTGAAACACGGGTGTAAGCAATAAACTTATTCATATCTTCTGCATTATTGATTTCTATAGTGCAAAGATACAAAATAAATTCGTAACACAACACAAACGGACGTATTTATTATGTTATATTAACAAAACACAAAGGGTACAAGCGTGATAATGCCTATACCCTCTGTTAATGTAGTCGAATATGGTCACTCATTCGGTTGCCATGTCTCAATGATATGTTGCACTTCTTCTGTAATAGCGTGCCATGTCATAGATTGCCTACCAGCGAATATCTTTGTCATATCAATATGGGGCAAACTGATTCCCTTATCGTTGAACGGAGCCAACTTGATATTCTGCTCTATCTTATCCCAAGCCTGTTGTGCTTGTTGGAGTGTCATTCTTTCTTTTCTCATCGTTTTAATCTTTTGGGTGCAAAGTTACACATTAAACTTGAAACAAAGCCAACAGACACGAATTAAATCGTATCTGCCAGCCATTACACTATTTCTTTGGTTGCCAGTTGTCAAGAATCCATTTAACAGATTCAAGGTGCTTTATGAATTTGCCTAATTGGTCTGTTGTGAATGTTGCGATAGAGGAACTATCTTCTTCTATGCTTTCTAACACCAACACGGCTTCTGGTTCTCCTACACGTTCTCCATCTGCACCGACAATAGACGTTGGAGAAACCTGTAAACTAACAATCACATCGAAATTGTTTTCAATCTCAATTCTCAAGTTCTTTTTCTTTGTCATAATCTCATTATTAAAAGTTGTTGAATAAATCTTGTTGTCTTACTACACGACATAGGTCATTGCCATTAACCGTTTGCCGTAGTTGTGGGCAGTAGCCAGTCCATATCTCGTTTTTAGAGGTGAACACCCTGCACCACATAGAAGGGCAATCTATACACCTCATGCCAACGAATGAAAATCAATGTCAGACAAGCGAGAAAATGATTGAGCAGACCTTCTTCTATATGCGTCTGGCTCATAGAACTCACGAAACTCTTGCCAGTGCTTATCGGCACAATGTCCGTGCATACATTTGAAACCAGGCTTTCCGTTTGGATATACGAACACCGCACTATCAGCCTTACTTCTACTGCTATGAAGTTCTACCCAAGGGCATGTAACAATGTATTGAAGTCCTCCGTGTCTCTCACGCACATTGTAGGATATGTTATGAGCGATTAGAAAAGCCTCAACATCGAACTGATTTCCACTACCTCTATATGAGGTGTATTTCCTCTCATAGAGTTTCACTGGCTCAATCGTCTTTGAGTAAACTTGGGCATTCGTATTGCAATATGGTTGGGAGTCGTATGACACAAACCTTTTAGATGCAATGTTACTTGGTGCTTGATCGAGACGTATGCCATGAAGTATAGTTGGTTCCGTGTCCTGACTCTGCATGATAGCAAATACTGTGTTAGCGAAGTCGGAAACAATAGCGTCGAAGTGTTGCTTGTGCTTTGTAGCATCCTCTATGGGTATTAGCGCATAGATACCAAGTCCACTAACAGAAAGCCCGGCATAAGCCACGTATGGGCTTTTGCTGACTTCATTCTTGACTGCTTGCCAATCATATAATGCAGGGTTGTCTTTGGCATCAATATCTATAGCAATAACACTATTACGCTTGATAATGTTCTGTTCGCTGATTCCATCAACTGCCACTCCAGATATTATTCCAGCAGGGAGTGACTTCTTCAATGTTGCTATGCGGTCATGGTTACGCTTCTTGTCTTCGAGAGTAGAACACAATTTTCTTATGGCTTCAATGTTTGAGGAATATTGTGCTTGCCATTCTGGAGCAAGGAACTCTCCTATTTGCATTGGAATGATATTGTTGCCGTTCTGTTCATCTGAAGTCAGAACAACCTTACTTAACCATGTCATTTGCCGTTGGAATATGTTTGTTGTTATTTTATCCATCTTGATAAGTGTTTAAGTATTCGCCCGCCCTTATAGAGAGTAGCGGGCGAAATACTATTTATAGATATAGTTCTACAGATATGTGTTTATGTGTTTTACATTCTATATGGGAACAGAATACATAAACACTAATCATCGTCAGAGAGATTTAGTTCCTGCTCCTGTGAATCAGGTGAAGAAACCTTATACCAAACAGACTGCCTACCTTCACGGCGGCTGTCAAGTATGCCATACTGCTTGCACTTCTTCAATGCTTTGTCGGCAGGTGATTTACTCGTCCATCGCTTCACGTTCATCAGCCATGAGATTAGTTGTGTGTTGGTGCAAGGAAGTGGGGCTGCGTCCATAAGATTGTGTAGTTCCATTTCTTCCGCATCCTCTTGGGTAAGTTCTGGAATACTGCTTATATCGACTGTCTCCCACCAACCAACCTTTTGACCATACGGACACACAATCTTAAATCGTAGGTTAGGAGCACTTTCACCACGTCCTTCATGTTCTACTGTGAAGAATCCATTAGACTTGTCTTTCTTCAAAATGAAACTATCCGTGAATTTCTTGTTGGCCTGAGTTCCCGCCCAGCCTCCTATCTTTCCACTATTGAAGTTTAGGTGAAGCATACCCACTACGGCACAATCATACTCACAACTAAGATAATCCATCCAAGCCATGACCTCCTTCGCCTCCCTCTCGTCGTTAATGCTGCCAATCAAATCGGCAATACCATCAACGAACACCAGTTGAGGCTCATACTTTTTTATGGCCAGTTCTATAATGGTCATTCTGTCTGCTTCCTCAATATCCTTCACAGAGATAGAAACGATGTTGTGAAAGTTCCATTGTTCACCATAATCATAGCCCGCAGTTTTCATAACTCGTCGAAGTGTTCGCCGTGCATCCCTCAATGGCTGTTCCGTGTCAATGTTCAACACCTTTAACGCCCCAAGATTACTACGTATTGCACCATTCAAAACTTGATGATTAGGTGAAGCACATGCAGCCATCAGCAATCCAGCAAAGTTAGATTTACCGCTTTTCTTTTGGGCTGCAATGATTCCAACTGCATCTTTGGGCAGGACTTCCACGCCATTGATGTTAAACAACGAAGGCGGTTCTTGTTCGTCTGGCACATTACAGATTTCTACAGCACTCAATTTTTCAATGAGCATTTTTATTTTCTCTTCCGTAATCTTGCCAGATTCAGGATTTTTGCCTACCTTTGCAGTGGCTTCGATGGTAGCGGCTTCGGCTGTTGCCATTATTTTTGTTTCCATACCTATGCCTCCCCTAAAAATCGTTTAACTGCTGATTCTGAATAGAGTACCCTACGCCCGATATGGGTTGCCTCAATCTCGCCGCTCTTGGTTTTTTGCCAAAGTGTCGGCTTGCTGATATGCAACAAAGCACAGACTTCATCACGAGAGTAGTTCCGTTCGGGCTTCGCCTTTTGACGGTCAGCCTCCAACGTCCTTTGCATTTCGTCACGCACCGTAGCATGTAACCACGTCTCAAATACTGGCAGGATTTCTCCTACTAAGTTTGCTATACCTTCCATATTATTCAATTATTAGGAAGTTATCGCGGTCTCGGCGGGTAATGTGCGCACGTCGCCTGCACCGCTAACGAAATTCGATGGTGCAAAGTTACGGCGATTTATTATTGCTTTCTCTTGTGGCAAAATGTGGCAAATAAAAAAATGAGAAGCCACTAAATTATTGATATTTAATGACTTCCTACAGAAAAAGGGGTGTGGCAAATTGTGGCAAAATGTGGGAGATTAAATAATATCTTCTAAATCTTTCCTAAATTTCTTATCATCCGTGCAGATTTTCTCCCATTTCTTTATATTATCATATCCCATTGATGATGCTATATCGCGTCTATATTTATCTACGTCGTGTGCATATTGTGCTATCTGTTTAGATACATAAATCAACTTGTGACTGCTCTTTGTTGTTTTGTATAGTCTTTCATAACGAGCCTTACGAATACATGCGGTAAAATAGTTCAATCCTACTTCCTTATGTATAACCCTCCTGTTAATCAGAAATTCGTGTATCTTAAAAATTGTCTTTGAGAATTTCTTACCAGTGAAGTCAATACGATATGGTTCTATTCCATCGAACTCATGTTCATCCCACGTCTTAGGATCATCATTTTCATTATTAAGTATAGAGGAAATTGGAGCATGTTCATTTGATTCTTTTGACATCGCTTCGTCAATAAACATAGGACATAGAAAACCTGTCTTGGGAAAGTTGTCAACCAATCCATATAATTCCATAAAGTCGGCGACGGAGTTCCTTAGATTGCCACATGTCTCTATTACAGTTTCATATATTCCAATAGCATCTTCAATGAGTTCCCTGTCCGATGATAATTTTCTGTGTATAAACCAACTCATACTCGCAATATCCATATTTGGAATATTGACACAATTAAGCAACTTCTTATAATCATCAAAGCATATTTGAAGTGGAGAACTGTTTACCTCTTTGACAAGTTCATCTTCACTCACGTTACAATATGAGTCGTATCTTGTCATCGTTTGTTGATAGAAACAGCCATTGCGGTCATAAAACTCTTTACTCTGTATGATGGTGTAGAGATACTGGGTATCTTTTACAAATTTTTGTGTCTTGTCGAACATAATACTCAATCCTTTAGTCAATCTTCTTCATTTTTACTTCCATCGCTTTTCTTGCACCAGATACTTTCTCAAAGATTTCGTCAGCACGTTCACTTAATCCAGTCTTGATATACTTCTCCAGATTCTCCAAAGAGGCATGACCGCTAATCGCCATGATTTCCCTATCGGTCAATATGCCAGCCTTTGACAAGTTTGTTATAGCACTTCTCCTTGCCGTGTGGCTCGTAATCAGTTCATATTTATATTTAATAATGTTGCCCCTACCATCCCTACGATATACAGGGTCGCCATCATGTTCTTTAGCATATAGTTTCAAGCGTCTATAATCTGCACGTTCATTATTTGTCATAGGCTCATTGTTCATGGCTTTTTGGCAAAGACGAATATAAGTAGCCTCTGCATCCTTCTCACGTCTCGTCATAGCCGTAGGATATTCTGTCATAAGTGAGGGAACTGACTTTGCCAACTCCTTGAAAATCTCCTTTAGAATAAGATTCACTCTTTGAAGTGGAACGTCTGGCGATTGGTAGTCATACTTGCGTAGTATCTCATAGCATCTGGCATCTAAAATTGGAGCCTCAACGCTATTGCCAGTTTTCTTTTGTGTCAGTCTGATAATGTTTGTGCCTTTATCTGTCTGAGTGAAGTTGTATCTTGAAAACTGACTGAAATCAGAAACACGCTGACCGCTAAACACGCCAAGAAAAAACAAATCCCGGACTTTATCACGTTGCCCCTCCAAAGGCATAGAATAAAGTGCATCCAATTCTTCCTCATTCAAATAGATTTCTGTCTGTTTCTCATTCTTTTTTACCGTCTGCATCTGCCATGCCCTAAGACTAACGGCGTTCTTGTTCCAACCTTTCATAGCCGCATAGTTACAAAGTTTCTGACCAGTGCCAAAGTGCTTGTTAATCGTAGTTGGCATTAGCCCTATGCCCTCCAGATACAAACGGAATCGAGAAATCCATTCAGGCGTTATGTCCTCGAAAGTCATGACTTGCCGTGTGTAGTCTTTCAAATATGCTAAGAATGTTCCCCAATTCTTGATAGTTCCTTCAGTATATCTACGACCAGAACGTGTGTCTTTAATACTTCCGTCTGTGATACCATGAATGAATCTCTCACAGCATGGTATGATTTCATGGAGTTTTCGCTGCTCTTCTTCTCTCTTACGCTCACGGATTTCATTACGCACAAGTATTGCGTCATGGTTAGCAAGTTCAAAGAGCATATCAGTGAGAATGTGTTTATCAGCATTGCTTTTTATGCGCCCTTCTGTGAATAGTAGATTGATGATTTCATCTACCTTATCCATCTTCTTTTTCACTTCTGCACCGATACTACCTTCTCTGGTATAGTCATTCCACTTTTTAGCGTCACCACTCTCATAGCACTCACGCCATTTGGTAATATCAACTTCAATTCCCGTGCTGATAGCAGACCAGGAAATCTTAAACTTTGGTTTCTGCACCCTTACATATAGGGTTGCATGACCACTTGACTTGTTTGTCCGAATGAAGAAATTTGCCATCGTAATAAGTATTATTCTATTAACGACGGCAAAGTTACAAAATTTGTGGCTATTTTGTGGCTAACTTGTATCTATTTTGTGGCTATATTATTTAATTTTAACAAATCTCTCTTAATCTATCAGATTTATAACTGCTTGATATTACGTACTATATGTGTGTACTGAGGTTTGCTGAGCACTGGGCAGGTAGTTGATGCCCCACCAGCACATCTGGAGCAGCACGAACGATACCAGCAGAGCCCATAGGGCCAGACGCGGATTGTGACTCGGAATCTGGCGATAATGGATATACACCAGGTAGGAGAACCACGTGATGGCGGCCCAGGTCTCCTTGGGGTCCCACGACCAGTAGTGGCCCCAGGCCTCCTTGGCCCAGAGGGCCCCGAAGAGCATGCCGAAGGTCATGAAGGCAAAGCCGATATAGACCAGGTTGTCCGTGATGGCGAATTCTTCCCTGGTGACCGCCTCTTTCTTAAAGAACAGCAAGTAGAGTGCCATGACCGTTGCGGCCCCCAACAGGGCGTAGGCAAACATATAGACGATCACGTGGGGGGCGAACCACGGACTCTGCAGCGCTGGCATCAGCGTCTTGGAGTGGATCTCTGGCTTGAAGAGGTTCACGCAGATGAACACCAGTGACAGGATGGTCGAGAAGGTCAGGATCCACTTGTACTTCCAACGGCTATAGACCATCAGGCCCGCCAGTGGCAGGAAGAACGAGTACCAGAGGCGCGTCTCACCCATCGTGCGGAGGGGCGGGCGCTCCAACGACACCCACATAGACACGATATAGAAGAAGAACACCAGCAGTCCGAGACCTGTCGCAGCATAGGCCATGCCCGTCCTGTTGCGCCAGGCCGCATAGGCACCACAGGCCCACAGCAGTACTGATATGACCGCAAAATAGATAAACTGTTCCCAACTCATGCCTGTTCCTCCTTTCTTCTTACACCCGAGACAAACATCATCACGCCCCCTGCCAGCATCATGTAGATGCCCAGATAGACATAGGGCAGCCACGGATCGCTCACCAACTCCAGGATGGAGGTGTTACTCCTGGCTCCCATCGACGTATCATAGCCATACTGGTAGATCTTCCAGCCATCCACCTCCACGGGCTTGTTCACATCGACCGTCGCCTCGATGTTCTTGCCCGACTGCGTGAGAACCTGGATCTCTGAGGCAAAGCGCTTCGGAGAACCGTCGTCGTAGGTCTCCATGATGAACTTCTTCAGTTCGATGGCCAGCGGCATCTCCTTCACCATGCCCTGCTGTCCCAGCGCCCGCCATTCCGGCTCGCCGATGACAGTGATCATCTTCAGGCGCTGCATATCAGCATTTCCCAAGGTGGCGGTGGTCATGGTGATGAACAGTCCCAGATGGAACAGGCCCGCCACGATCCTACTGGGCGACTTCACGCTGAGCGGGCTCTTCAGGACCACCAGTCCGACAATCACGGCCATATACACATACGTCAGCACGAAGGGCCAGAACGTCAGCATGTTATTGATCCATCGGCCATTCTCCGTCTGACGGGTCAGTCCCATGACGATCGTCAGCACCACGGCATAGCACATCACGGGGATGGCCGCCTGATAGGTGGAGAGGAAACGGAAGGCATAGACCTTCTTCCGCAACAGGTGCATGATGACGATCATCACCACGAATCCTGCCAGTACGATGCCGTTGGCAGGCCAGGCGAAGGCATCCCACACAACGGGGCCGGCACTCAGTTCCAGCACCATTCCCGCCACGATCAGACCGCCTCCGACGAGGAAGCCCTCCTTCATTGTCCAGGGTTTATTCCACATACTCAATTACAAATGATGGTTTGCGGGACAAAGTTACGCATTTTATTCCACAATTCTCCAAATATTGCGTTTTTTCCTGCAATTTGAGGATTAACTCACCAAAAATGATTACCTTTGCACCCCGATATGCTATTCAATTCGATTGAATTCCTGATATTCCTGCCGATAGTGTTCCTGCTCTATTGGTTTGTGTTCCGCCCGCGCCGTTGGCAGAACCTGCTCATCGTCATGGCGAGTTATGTGTTCTATGGCTGGTGGGACTGGCGCTTCCTGCTGCTGATAGCCCTGACATCCGTGTGCAGTTACGGCAGCGGACTGCTGATAGAGCATTACCAGGGACGGCGAAGGCTGCAACGGCTCGTCAGCGCGTCGAACATCGTGCTGAATCTGGGCATCCTCGGCATTTTCAAGTATTACAATTTCTTCGTGGAGAACCTCGACGCGCTGTTTGCCGGTTTCGGCTACCACCTGGACTGGGTGACCATGCAGATCATCCTGCCCGTGGGCATCAGTTTCTATACCTTCCAGGCCCTCAGTTATACAATCGACGTCTATCGCGGCAGCGTCCGCGCCACCCACGACCCCGTCGAGTTCTTCGCCTACATCAGTTTCTTCCCGCAGTTGGTGGCGGGACCTATCGAAAGGGCGACAAACCTGCTACCGCAGTTCCAGCGAGAGAGGCAGTTCGACTATGCCAAGGCCGTTGACGGCTGTCGGCAGATGCTGTGGGGATTCCTGAAGAAACTGGTCGTCGCAGACAACTGTGCCACGGCCGTCAATATCTACTGGGACAACTATACGGAACTGAACGGGCTGTCGCTCTTCGTCTTAGGCATGCTGTTCACCTTCCAGATCTATTGTGACTTCTCAGGATACTCCGACATTGCCATTGGTACGGCCCGGCTCTTTGGCATCGACCTGATGCGTAACTTCAACGTGCCCTATTTCTCGCGCAGCATCCCAGAGTTCTGGCGTCGCTGGCATATCTCACTGATGACCTGGTTCCGCGACTATGTCTATTTCCCGCTTGGCGGCAGCCGATGCGAGAAATGGAAGGTGATACGCAACGTCTTCATCGTCTGGGGTATCAGCGGCCTGTGGCACGGTGCCAACTGGACGTTTGTCTGCTGGGGACTGTTCCATGCCACCCTGTTAGCCATCTACAACATGCTGGGGATCAACACCAAATACGAGCATGTCGTCGCCTACGGGCGGTATCTGCCCAGTATCAGGGAATGCCTCCAGATGGCACTCACCTTCGTCCTAGCCGTCATCGGCTGGATCATCTTCCGTGCGGAGACCATGACACAGGCCTGGGACTATCTGACGAGGATGTTCACCACCATGTTCGACGGCGGCCCGGCCATCAACGCCAGGACGGCCCTCCTCTACGGCATCCTCCTGATGGTCGCGGAGTGGTTCCAGAGAGACAGGCAGCATGCCCTGCAGTTGCCCAATGCCGCTCCCTTCAACCGCAGGTGGGCAAGATGGACCCTCTATGTCGTCCTCACGATCATCACCCTGTGCCTCACGGGGTATAGCCAGACGTTTATCTATTTCCAATTCTGATCCAAGATGAAAAAGTTCCTACGCAACATACTCCTCATATCACTGATCGTCCTGGGCGTCATCATCATCATAGAGTTCGCCCTCTTCCTGAGGCCCAACCTGTATTCCTATAAGAGCCAATACGTGGAGGCACACCTGGACGACATCCATACGCTCCTGCTTGGCAACTCGCACATCGAACGGGCACTGGCACCAGCCTATATGGACGAAGGGACATTCAACCTGGCCATCTCCGGCAGACCCGAGAACTATGACGTCGAACTGGCGAAGATGTACATACCCAGGATGAAGGCGCTTGAGAACGTCGTCATGCCCTTCGACTATACGCTCTTCTACCTCGACCGTCAGGTGGCCCTGGCAGATGCCGGGAAGAAAGGCGTGGGGGCGTTGGAGGAGTCGTACAAGTGCATGTACTACAAATATATGGGCATAAGGGTGGATGGCTTCTGGTACTGGTCTGAGGTGCTCCACTCCAAACTCGACTACCTGAACCGTTTCTTCAAGAGCGACGAGGCCGCGAGGGAATGCGACTCCCTGGGATATATCAAGAACGAACTCGCCACGCGCGACCATGCCTGGAAGAACCTGCAACTCCCGATGGATATCGACCTGTCAAAGCCCATCAATCAGGAGATCTACGACCTGCTGTTCGACTACTACTCCACCCTGGCGGCCCTGGCCAACCAGCAGCATGCCAGACTCATCATGCTCAGTACGCCGATGTATGAGACCTGTCGCGCCAGGATGCTTCCTGAGGTGCGCCAGGAGATGCGGACATTCGTGGCCAGGCTCCAGGAGAAATATCCCAACGTGACATACCTGGACTATACGGATGATCCGCGCTTCGTGGATCAGGACTACTTCGATGCGGGCCACCTGTCTGAATACGGTGCCGCCAAACTCTCCAGGATCCTGAGCGACGACATCCGTTCACAACGGGGTCAGACCCCGCTGTGTTCGGGGGTATCAAATGAAAATTACTCAATGCTTTAGGAAAATTACTTAATGACTTTTTTGCAATAGTCATTAAGTATTTCCCGAAACTCACTGCCGCTTGACTGCCCCCCAAGGTATTCTGACTCCCCTCCTGAGACAGGAGGGGTGCCCGTCAGGGCGGGGTGGTCTGCATCACCTGCTGAATTTAGGTTTATCCTGACTCTGGGATTTTCGGCAAACGTATCGAATTATTTTGTATCTTTGCCGCGCAAATACAATTAGGTATGGAAAGAACAAGGATCATCAGACGGCGTCACAATGGACAGTGGACAGTAATGGACAGTCATTTTCTCAAAAGCCTCACGGGTACTGCGCGCACATGCGGTACGCGTGATAAGTTTCATGATTTTACTGTCCATTACTGTCCACTGTCCAAAACCAAACATACACATACAGATACATACAGATGTTTTCTAAGAATCCTCACGGGTACCGCGTGTGTGTGCGCGGTACGCGTGAGAAAAGTTACTATTCTATCTGTATCATCTGTAAAAGAGCGTTACCCCCCCCTTAAACTTTGTTAAACAGAATGAGTCCCGCAGCATAAATTCGTACCTTTGCAACTGATTATGTACAAACCACTATTCCATTTCAGGCGCCAGGTCCTGGTGTTTCGACATTTCGGAAACAAGGGCTACTCGCTCTTTGCCTGTCTGGGGCGCGAGGTGGTGTGCAGCGTGCTCTCCGTAGCCACGCTGACGTACGCCTCTGCCGAGAGTGTCTCGACGGATCCCGTCGTGACCGACTCCGCCTCGATGACGACGGCCCGCGATATGATGCTCGAGGAAGTCAGCGTGACAGGCTCGAGGGCGCCCCTGACGAAGAGTCAGGCTGCGAGAATGGTCACTGTACTGGAGCGTGCGGATATTGCGCAGGCCCCCGTACAAAGTATCAACGATCTGCTGAAATACGCCGTCGGCGTGGATGTGCGCCAGCGAGGCCCCATTGGTGCCCAGACGGACATCTCCATACGCGGGGGCACCAGCGAACAGATCATCATCCTGCTCAACGGCATCAACATCTGTGACCCGCAGACGGGCCACAACGTGATGGACCTGCCCATCGACCTGAGCGAGATCGTGCGCATCGAGGTGCTCGAAGGTCCCGCAGGGCGCATCTATGGCACCTCCTCGCTCGTAGGTGCCATCAACATCGTGACGAAGAGACCCCTCCCAACCTCCCCTATAGGGGAGGAGAAATTACACCTGCGGATAGAAGGGGGCTCCTTCGGTTATGCTTCCACAGCAACACGGATATCACTCCCTCCCTATAAGGAGGGCTGGAGAGGGTCTCTCTCCGCTTCCTACAGTCGCAGCGACGGCTACAGCCGCTCGAAGGCGGGCACGCTGAACACGAACTTCAGCGGATCGAAGGCCTTCTACCAGGGACAGTATGAGGACGACGACGTGAGCATCCACTGGCACTTGGGCATCGCCGACAAGGGCTGGGGCTCCAGCACGTTCTATGCCTCGCCCAGATGGCAAGCCGACGACCAGTACGAGCACACCACGAAACTCTTCTCCGCCATCCAGGGATCCACCAAGCGCGGACGACTGCACTTCGCACCCAGCATCTATTGGAACCAGAACCGCGACCGCTACGAGGGCTACCGCGGACAGCCAGAGAAGATGGCCTATAATTACAACCGCACGGATGTGTATGGCGTGAACCTCAGCAGTTACTTCGACTGGGTGGCAGGGCGCACGGCCTTTGGCGCAGAACTGCGCAATGAGGACCTCGTCAGCGGTAACCTCGGCGAGCCTCTCTCACAGACGCACCATATCAGCGGTACAGACCGTGACTATACCCTCGGCGTGTACCGCACGAACATCAGCGGCTATCTGGAGCACAACCTGCTGTTCAGGCGATTCACCCTCTCCGCAGGACTGGTGGCCGTGAAGAACACGTGGAGCAACATGAACATGACTATCTATCCGGGCATCGACGTCAGTTACCGTCCGAATGACCACTGGAAACTGCACGCCTCGTACAACACCTCACTACGCATGCCGTCGTTCACGGAGATGTACTACAAACTACAGGGCTACAGTGCCGACCCGCACCTGAAGCCCGAGGAGATGCAGGCCCTCGAGATCGGCTTCAATACTCATTATTCCATCTTCAATCTCCAATGTACGCTCTGGCACCACCACGGCACGAACATGATCGACTGGATCATGGACACCTCAAAGGGTGAGGAGGCCGTCTGGCAGAGCGTGAACCACACGGAGATCAACAGCATTGGCGTGGAACTCTCTTCAGAGGCCCGCTTCCAGAAGGCATCCGCAAGACTGAGTTATAGTTACATCAACCAGGACAAGAAGCAGGAAGAGAGCATCGTGTCGCAGTACGCACTGGAATACCTGCGCCATAAACTCGTCGGCAACCTCAGACTGCAACTGACGCGCCGCCTCGACCTCGGCCTCACCGCCAGATGGCAGGACCGCGTGGGCTCCTATACCGACTTCGACGGCCATGTGCAGGACTACCGGCCCTACTTCCTGACGGATGCCCGTCTGACGTGGAAACAGGATCACTGGAAAGCCTACATCGAGGCCAATAACCTCTTTGACACCAACTACCACGACTACGGCCTCGTGGAACAGCCCGGCCGCTGGATCATTGTGGGATTCAACATCGGCCTATAACAGAAGAGAGCCCTCATGTGAGGGCTCTCTTCTTATTTCTTCAGTTTGAAGGAATTCTCGATGCTGCTGAGTTCGGCGGAGAAGGCCTTATCCACCTTCAGGCGCTGCTCAATCGTATTGCAACTGTGGATGACCGTGGAGTGGTCGCGGTTGCCGATGAGTTGTCCGATGCGCGAGGCGGGCATCTTCGTGTATTTCTGGGCGAGATACATGGAGACCTGGCGCACCTGCACATAGTCGCGCTTACGGCTCTTGCTGAACACATGCTGCTGGTTGACGCCATAGTGATGGCACACTTTCTCCAGGATATCGTCGATGGTCAGCGGATGGTTATCCACCTTCACGGCACGCTTGATGACACGCTCGGCCAACCGCATATCCACATTGGAATTATAGACGATCGAATAGGCCATCAGCGAGTTCACCACTCCCTCCAGGTCGCGCACGCTGCCATTGGCCGTCTCGGCAATAAACTGGATCACGTCCTCAGGAATCTTCAGACCGTCACGCTTACACTTGTGGTTGAGGATATCGATGCACAACTGCACGTTCGGCTTCTCCAGTTCGGCGATCAGGCCACAGGCGAAACGCGTCAGCAGACGGTCCTTCATGCCCTGAAGATCCACTGGCGGACGGTCGCTGGCCAGAATGATCTGCTTGCCACAGCGGAAGAGATGATTGAAGATATGGAAGAAAGTGTCGAGCGTCTTCGGCGAGTTCATCCACTCCTGGATATCATCCACGATGAGCACGTCGATCGACTGGTAGAAATTGATGAAGTCGTTCGTGGTGTTGTGGCGCACGGAATCCGTGAACTGCACCTGGAACAGGCGGGCCGAGACATAGAGCACGCGCCTCTGCGGATAGGTCTCCTTGCAGCGCACGCCGATGGCGTTGATCAGGTGCGTCTTGCCACAGCCTGAGGGACCGAAGACAAAGAACGGGTTGAAGGTCGTCTTTCCCGGATGCTCTGCTATCGAGAGGCCCACCGTACGAGGCAGTTTGTTGCTGTCACCCTCAATAAAGTTCTGGAAGGTCTTCTTCGGGTCCAACTGGGGATTCAACTGCTGGGGCGTGGCCGAATCCAGCGCAGTAGGTGCCTTGTTGCCGCCGTGCAGGGGCTGGGGAGAATCAATATCGGCAGGTTTCTCACTGTCGAGATCCTGCGTGATACCATGTCCCTTGTCCGTAACAATCTTATAGCGCAAGGTAACATCCTTACCATACACGCGCGTCAGAACCTTACTCAATAGTCCTACGTAGTATTGCTCCAAGTACTCATAGACGTACATACTTGGAAGTTGCACCAGCAACTCATGCGTTGTCTCGGAGTAAGACTCGAAGACAATTGGTGCGAACCACGTTTTAAACTGCTGCTCGGTAACGTTTGCCCGGATCAGATGGAGGCAGTTGTCCCAGAGCGCCTGATGACTATTGCTCATTCGGCGATTGTTTCAAATTTAATATAAGACGATCAGGTCTTTAGATTTTAATTATGGTGCAAAGTTCGTATTTTTTTTCTTATTTTGCAAATGTCCTCATCCTTCCCTTGTGTGCACAATTCTCCGTAACTCGCTATAATTTGGGCAGTTAGAATGTTTCACATTCCAAACAGTTCAGAAAGGCTCTTGCAGAATCGCAACTTCTTGATTATGAATAATTTGCAAACCAGCAATCAACAAGGAGGTACTGAAAATCCTACATTTGTCACCTTTTAAACCAAGCGGATTTAAGAGTATTTCCCGAGTATTGACCTATATTATGCCGCCAAGGTTACAATTTAGACAAAATTTAAATTACTTATCTTTTTTGCCAAAAACGGAGAAGTGAACATAGCGTTTGGGATGCTGTTTCAAGTCAATCATCAGACTGTCAGCATGTATCATCGTCGCATTCAAGTTGTTATACAGTTCAGGGTCGCGCATCAGCAGTCCGAGGGTCCCCTCGTTGCTGTTCAGTTTGGCCGTCATCTGCTCCACGTTCTGCAGGGTATTATTGACTTTCGCCATCGTGGCAGCCAGGTCCAGTTCGTTCAGGTTGCGCGTCAGGTCGTTGGCATTGGCGAGCATCCCGTCGGCATTCTTCACCAACTGCGGCATCTGCTTGTTCAGCGTGCTGGCCATTGCCTGCAGTTCGTTAGACGTCGTGGTCAGACTGCCCGTGATCTGGTCAATATGGTGCAGCGAGTTCTTCAGGGCAGGATCTGCCAGAAGCATGTTCACGCTGGCGAGGATGGAGTCGAGTTTGGGGAGCATCGCCTGGATCTGTGGCACCATACCGGCAGCCAGGGCCATGGCCCCCAGTTGCGGTCCACCAAGGATCGTGTCACCTGGCGCGAGCAGGTCCGCAGGATTAGGACCTAACACCAGTTCCAGTTTGATATTCCCCAACAGGTCACTGGCAATCTCGGCACGGCTGCCCTTCGGCATACGCATCTGGTTGTCGAGTCCGATCACGGCCACGATGTCGTTCTGGTGCTCATAGTCGTAGATGATATTCTCCACGACGCCTACCCTGAAACCGTTGGCGTAGATGGGACTGGAGGCTGACAAACCACTGATGTCCTTGAACTTCACGTAGTAGTTACTGTCGGAGGAGAATACCGTCAGTCCCTTGAGGAACTGCAATCCGAAATACAACACCACGATTCCGACAATGGCCACCAGGGCTATCTGGATTTCCTTGCTGAACTTTTTCATATCTCGTCGTCTTTACTTTTTCACCTTTTTACTCTTAAACTCACTGATTGCCTCGTTCACGTTCATCCTGCTACCGTCTTTGAAGGCAACGATAAATGCCTCCGGGAACTTCTCGGCAATGCTCTTCCGCAGACGGTTGATCTCGTTGTAGTCCTCAGAGGCGCCAACGGTGTATTTATACAGTCCGCCCTCCTGATAGAAGTCGGTATCCTTCAAACCCTTCAGACGGCCATCCCCTGCCTTGATCTTCGACGAACTGGCCAGAATCTGCACCTTGAACACGGGTGCCAAAGGCTTGGGGGCTTCTGCCACAGGCGCTTCTGTCACTGGCGTTTCTGTCACTGGCACTGTCGTCACGAAGGCCGATATCACGCTATCCTTCGGCATTTCCTGCACCACGGGGGCCGCCTCTGCCACAGGTTCCTGTGCCACCACAGGTTCCTCCTGCTTGGCCACGGGTTCTTCCTGCTTGGCCACGGGTTCTTCCTGCTTGACTACGGGCTCCTCCACCTTCTCCTTCTTGGGAGGTATGACCTTCACTTCCTCCTGGGGTACGATCTGGGGGATCTCCACCTTACTTGTCGCAGGTTCCGGACGGTAGGGTATCGAGGCGTTCTTGTCGTGGTTCTTCCAGTAGGCCAGGAAAGCGTTATACATTCCACGGGCATACTGCTCCTCGGCAGCCTTCGAGTTCATATACTGTTCCTCGTCACGGGTGGTGATGAAGCCCAGTTCCACCAGAGCGCCCGGCATCGACGAGAGGCGCAGCACGGCAAGGTTGTCCTGCTGGGCACCCATGTTCTGGCGCCCCGTGGCCTGACAGACGTACTTCTGCATGTACTTCGCCAGTTCCACGCTGTTCTCCATGTTCTTGTCCTGGATGAACTCAAACATGATATTGCTCTCGGGCGAGTTGGGGTCGTAGCCCTGATAGGTCTGCTGATAGTCTTTCTCCAGCAGGATCACGGCATTCTCGCGTTTGGCCACTTCCAGGTTCTCCATCACCCCCGTCTTCTTACCCGTCCGCTTACTGGTACCCAGCGTGTAGGTCTGAAAGCCGCGGGCTACCCTGCCCTTTGGCAAAGCGTTGATATGCACGGAGATAAAGAGGTCAGCCTTATTCTGGTTGGCGATCTCCGCCCTACGGTAGAGTTCCACGAACTTATCCGTCTTACGGGTATAGATCACCTTCACGCTGGGACAGTTGCGCTCCACCATCCGTCCGAAGGCGAGGGCGTATTTCAGCGTCAGGTTCTTCTCCTTCGAGATGGCTCCAACTGCTCCTGTATCATGTCCGCCGTGACCTGCATCGATCACCAGCGTAAAGGGTTTGTTTTGCGCGACACTCGCCGTCCCCGCAAAACAACATATCGTTATCAGAAATAAAACAAATCTCTTCACCTTTTACTTGTTTACCTTTTTACTGTTTCCAGTGTACTTCCACACTTGCCCCCCGGCAGTCAGCGCCCATCGGGGGATTCTGCTTCGTCAGCGTCAGGTCGATGGAACTCACCTGGGGGAAAGCCTTCCCGATGGCCTCCGCGATACGTCCCGCCACATGCTCCAGCAGGTTCGACGGATGGCGCATCTCCTGTTCCACGAGCCGGTAGAGGGCGGCATAGTCCAACGTGTCTTTCACGTCATCGCTCGCCATCGCCGCCGCCAAGGGACAGCCCACCCTCAGCGTCACGAGGAAATCGCCTCCCGTCAGCCGCTCCTGGGGCAGTACCCCGTGCAGCGCATGGAAATGCAAACCCTCCAGCCTGATATAACCCGCCTCAACCTTCAATGTTCAATCCTCGATATTTTCCGCCTCATCATGGGCACCTGGCAGATAGCGCTTCAACGCGCGCTCCACACCCGTCTTCCAGGTGTTGATGCTCTCGTCCTTCAACGACAGCGAACCCACCAGACGGATCACATGCTCCAGTGGCATCCTGTAACGCAGCACGCCGGAGATCAACTTCGCATAGTTCCAGTACTCGGGGTTGAACTTCTCCGACAGGCCCTCAACGGTGGTCTTGTAGCCGCGCTTGTTCTCAAACTGGAAGTCATAGCGCTTCGAACCGTCGGGGTTCACCTGCTTCAGGATCTTGCCGTGGGTGACGGTCTTGGGCAGGATAATACCCTCCTCGTCGTCCTGCAGACCCGTGAATATCTCGTAGGGATAGCCGTCGAGCAGTCCGACGAGCGCCACCCATTTATCCTTGTTATTCTGGAAACGCACCACATCGCACTCCAGCGCCTGCGGCCTCACCTCCGTCACCTCCGGACGGTGGTTCTCCTCGGCATTGATCACAGCCTGGTTAGCCAAGGCCAGCAGACCGTCGGCCAACTCAGGCTTCAGGGCTTTCAGTCCGGTCTCCAGCAGAGCCGTCACCTGCTCCTCCGTCATCTCGTTTCCAGACTTACTGCCAGCCGTCACCAGTTCGTGGGCGATACGCTGCAGCATCTCATTCTTCATTTCAGTTTCCATATAGTCACGTTTTTGCGTGCAAAGTTACGGAAAGTTTTCCGATTAGGAAAACATTTTATCAATAAATGTATGTTCTGGGATCTACTCGTCGAGCACAATCGGCTTGTACTTCGGCACGAGCGCCTTCATGATGCACCAGCCGATAAGGTAGGCCACGGCACAGATGCAGAACACCACCATATAGGCGGCGGGCTTACCCTCGAAGCCGAAGAACGTATAGGCACTGCCCTGGGCGGCTGCCCAGTCGAAGAACTCACCCGAACAGAGGTTGATGGCGTAGGAGCCGAGACCACCCGCCATCGTGCCGATACCCGTGATCGTGCCGATCGTGGATTTGGGGAACATATCACCGATCGTGGAGTAGAGGTTGGCACTCCACGCCTGATGACCTGCGCCCAGCAGTCCGATGAGGATGGCGGGCCACCACGCGCTGATGGCGCCCAAGGGTTGTGCGAAGAGGCCCAGAAGGGGCAGACAGGCGAACATCAGCATGGCGCGCATACGACCTAAGTAGGGGTTCATGCCGCGCTTCTCGACGAAGTAGGTGGGCAGATAGCCGCCGCCGATGGAGACCACCGTCACGATGAGATAGAGCGTGAAGATCAGCAGGATGCCCATCGTGGAGTCGGAGGTGTAGCCGTACTGGTCGCTGAAGTAGGCTGGCGCCCAGAACAGGAAGAACCACCACACACCATCGGTAAACAGTTTTCCCACGATGAACGACCACGTCTGACGGAACGTGAAGCAGCGCCAGAAGGGGATGGTCTTCTCGGTCTTGACGTTCTGACGATCCTGCACCTCGGCTATGTCACCGTCCTGCTCGATGTAGTTCAACTCGGCCTGGTTCACGAATGGGCTCTTATGGGGCTTCTCGTAGAACCACATCCACAGGCCCATCCACACGAATCCCAGCACACCGATGATGATGAAGGCCATCTCCCAGCCCCAGGCACGCGCCAGCAGGGGAATCGTGGCAGGAGCGGCCAGCGCGCCCACGGAGGCACCGCTGTTGAAGATGGAGGTGGCGAAGGCACGGTCCTTCTTGGGGAAGTACTCGGCCGTCACCTTGATGGCGGCGGGGAAGTTGCCCGCCTCTCCCAAGGCGAGCACCATACGGCACGACAGGAACAGGTACATCGACACGGTGGCGATGGCCACGGCGGCATCACCCGTCAGTTGTCCGAGTTGGGCCACGGAACTGTAGCCCTCCCACTCCATGGCCGCCCAACCGCAGCCCGCATGGAGACAGGCGCCCAACGACCATACGAAGATGGCGATGAGATAGCCCTTCTTGGTGCCCATCCAGTCGATGAACTTACCCGCGAAGAGGTTCGCGATGGCGGAGAAGATGGAGAAGTAGGCCGTGATCTTACCGTAGTTGGCATCAGTCCAGTGGAACTCCGGGGAGATAAAGTCCTTCCAGGTAAGCGACAGGACCTGACGGTCCATGTAATTGACGGTGGTTGCCAGGAACAGCAACCCGCAGATGACCCAACGGAAGTTGGACATTTTGGTGGTTTGTACGGGCGTCATATCGTTAATCTGTTGTTTATTGAGTTCGTAACCGTCTGCAAAGGTACAAAAAAGTAACGAAACACCACACATTTCACCCGTTTTTTCTTACACTGACGATGACGCCCCCCAATGATTCTCGCGCGCGCGAGAGTAGGGATAAGCCAAAAACAAGTGTCCTATCTGTCCCATGTGTCCCTGCTGTTTCGTGGAAAAAGGGACACATGGGACAGATAGGACACATAAAAAGTGAGTATGGGTACTATATATATGTGCGCGTGTATGTATGCGCATACTGTCTGCCAATCGTGATAGATGAGGTGTCGGATACCAGGAGCCACTATTCCGTGCAATTCTCTCGAGAATTCATTCGTATAGTGGCTCCGTGGCAACGTACGGAGGCTCCGTTTGTTGCTACGGAGGCTCCATTTCTGATACACAATAAGAACCTTTGAGTTCACTAATTTACGTTGCAATGTGGATGCAAAGATAAGTGTTTTTGTTGGAATCCCCTAATTTCATATAAGAAAACCGTTTGAAATCCCCAAATATTTGCAAGTTTCAGAGAAACTTCTTATCTTTGCTGCGTCAATCCCTGGTAGTCCCTGAAGCAATACAAACTATCAGGTGTTATGATGGTTTTCTTCATAATGAGTGCTTAATTGGTTCTTTTCAGTTTTACAATCTTCTCTATACTGTCGGGACTGCGGAATTTGAACAGGGATTCCTCGTCTTTACGCTCCATCAGCACATAAGTGCAAATATCCTTTATAGGAATTCCATTTACTTCTATCAGGTAATCGCCTGTACGGACACCTTTCTGATAAGCCGTTGACCCCTTGCGGATAACGGCTTTGAGGACTCCGAGCGTATCGCCAGCCTCTGAAGGGATAAATGAGGCGCTGCCAGTCTCGCTATTACCGACCGTGATATCCTGTCCGTTATGAGGCATAAATACGAACTGCTTTTTGGCAGC
>JAFRMM010000111.1 GCA_017430675.1 Prevotella sp. | reverse complement strand
GGTACTCGCTTCTTGTACTACTTCTGTCTATGTAAATCTTTCAAAGAACTCCTTCTTCATGCAGATCGCCCGGATTTTTGGGCGAAAGCGGATGCAAAGGTACGAAAAATACAAATACAAACCAAACTTTTAACAAAAAAAATAATAAAACAACGAAAAGTTTTCGGGATTGTTGACAAAATCCCTCTCGACGACCCCTCAAAAGAAGAAGGATTATGCAAAAAACTCTGCAAAATCCTTCTTTTATTATTCAATAATATAGCGAAAAATTATTCTCTGCGACCAAAGATCCTCAACAAATAGATAAAGAGATTAATGAAGTCTAGATAAAGAGACAATGCTCCTAACAGAGCCAGTTTCTGCGCACCCTCTCCTGCATCAGAAGCCATCAGCAGCATATTCTTAATT
The DNA here is from genome assembly GCA_017430675.1 of Prevotella sp. The sequence continues at coordinate 10,010 of JAFRMM010000111.1, read as the reverse complement.
TTCTGGGAATCGTATGCTGTCAAGCCTACGAAGATCAAAACGCCCAGATAACTCACGATCAACTCTAATCCCGTGCTCTTCAGGAATATATTCACGATGGTGGCGATAATGATACCTATCAGTGCCATAAACAGGAGTTTACCCATGGAAGTCAGGTCTTTCTTGGTGGTATAGCCTATCACCGCCATCACGGCGAAGGTTCCTGCCGTGATAAAGAACACGCTGGCAATGCTCGACATCGTATAGATCATGAAGATCGATGAAAACAGCGCACCGTTAATGACCGAGTAAAGCACAAACATCAGAGTCGCCATCGTCAGAGACAGTTTGTTGATGGCAGCACTAATGCCTATCACCAGCGCAAACTCTGCAATGACCAGTCCCCAGAACAGGATCCGGTTGGAATACAGAGCCATCAACACCCCAGGTGTCGTTGCCACACCATAAGCCGTCACGCCTGTCAGAACCAGCGCGAGCGTCATCCACACATACACCTTCCGCATCAAAACTGGAAAGGCTGCCGACATCGAAAGTTCCCGCTCCCGACTCACGGCATCAAAATTCAATTCGTTATAACTCATACTCATATTTTTTCATTATACAGTGCATATACTGCAAATATAATGCCACAAAGATAAGCAAATACTTTTAATAAAACATAAAACTAAGGCATAAAATACCTAAATATTAGTATTTTTGTTTTTTTTTCACTATATTTGTACCCAACTAAGAAACTATAAGTAATACACTACCAATATGAAGATCGGACTATTTATCCCCTGTTATGTTGATGTGGTTTACCCACAAGTGGGTATAGCCACTTACAAATTATTAAAGCATCTTGGGCTTGACGTAGAGTATCCGCTTAACCAGACATGCTGTGGTCAGCCGATGGCCAATGCGGGATTCGAGAAACAAGCCATTCCCTTGGCAGAGAAATTCGAGGAGAAATTCAAGGATTTCGACTATATTGTCGCACCGTCGGTGAGTTGTACGGCATTTATCAAGATCAACTATCCGCGACTACTGGAAGGGAAACACGAGTGTGTCACCTCTGGGAAGATTATGGACGTTATAGAGTTCCTTCATGATGTCGTGAAGGTGAACCAGCGTTTAGGCACCTTCCCACACAAGGTAAGCCTACACAATTCCTGTCACGGTGTGCGTGAACTGGGGCTCAGTTCTCCGAGCGAGGAGCACGTGAACAAGTTCAACAAGATCAAAGATCTGCTGGAACTGGTAGATGGCATACAGGTTGTGGAACCTGAGCGTCCTGACGAGTGCTGCGGCTTTGGCGGCATGTTCTCTGTGGAAGAGACCGCCATCTGCGCCCAGATGGGCAAGGACAAGGTGGAGCGCCATGTCCAGACAGGTGCCGAATACGTGACAGGGCCTGACTGTTCCTGTCTGATGCACATGGCAGGTGTTGCCAAAAAGCAGGGCATCAATATCGAGTTCAAACATGCCGTTGAAATTTTGGCGGCAGGACTGTAATAATTGATAATTGTAAAATTGAAAATTATGAGTACAGCACATAGTAACGCAGCGAAACAGTTCTTAAAGAACCAGACATACGCCAAGTGGCATGACGCAACATTCTGGGCAGTACGAACGAAACGTGACAATATGGCATACGGACTGGATGAGTGGGAGCAACTCCGCGAAAAGGCCAGTGCCATCAAGCGCCATACCATCACCCATCTGGACGAATACCTCGACCAGTTCTCTACCAATGCGGAGAAGAACGGTTGTATCGTACACTGGGCCAAAGATGCCAACGAGTTCAATGAGATCGTGTATGGCATTCTGAAACAGCACAACGTGAAGAAGATGGTGAAATCGAAGTCGATGTTGACGGAGGAATGCGAGATGAACCCATACCTGGAGTCAAAGGGCATTGAGGTTGTTGAGACCGACCTTGGCGAGCGCATCATTCAGTTGAAAGGCCAGAAGCCCAGTCATATCGTAATGCCTGCCATCCACCTAAACCACGATGATGTGGGTGAGTTGTTCGAGGAAAAGGGTATCTCCACAGAGAAAGGCAACCACGATCCCACCTATCTTACATATCGCGCGCGCCTGAGCCTACGCAATGAGTTTCTAACTGCCGATGCCGGTATGACTGGCGGAAACTTTGGTGTTGCCTCAACGGGTGATATTGTTGTTTGCACAAACGAAGGCAATGCCGACATGTCAACATCCTGTCCGAAACTACACATTGCTGCCATCGGTTTGGAAAAGATCATTCCCAACTACGACTGTCTGGCTGTCTTTCAGCGCATGCTTTGCCGTGCAGGTACAGGTCAGCCTACCACAACCTTTACATCGCATTTCCGCAAGGCTCGTCCGACTGCAGCCCCGATGCACATCATTCTCGTAGATAACGGCCGTAGCGAGTGGATCGGCAATCCCGAGCACTGGGAGGCACTGAAGTGCATCCGCTGCGGATCCTGCATGAACACCTGTCCCGTCTATCGTCGTAGTGGCGGATACAGTTACAGTTACTTCATTCCTGGTCCTATCGGCATCAACCTAGGTATGCTCCGTAATACACAGGAGCACTCAGGCAACGTGAGCGCCTGCACCCTTTGTCTGAGTTGTCAGACGGTATGTCCCGTAAAGGTAAACCTCGGCGACCAGATCTACCAGTGGCGACAGCAACTGGATGACTTCGGCACAGCCAATCCCGAGAAGAAACTCATGTGTAAGGGCATGAGCATGCTCTTCGGAAGCAGTGGCATCTATAATGCCGCCACTGCCATGGCCCCAATGGCTAATTTTGTCCCAAAGCCTCTGTTGAATCTGAAACTGAATCCTTGGGCTGACGGCCATGAGATGATGAAATTCCCAAAAGAGACCTTCCATTCACTCTGGAAGAAAGGAAAAGTGAAGTAGGAGGTTTTGGTTTATAGTTTATGGTTTATAGTTTATAGTTATGAGTAGCAAAGAAGATATCCTGTCCAAGTACAGGAAAAACATACGGCAGAAGTTTGACATGCCCTCACTTGATGACATCAAGGCCATCACCTACCCCGATCCTCTAGTGCAGTTCACTACAATGACGGAAAGCGTTGGAGGACATGTGATTGAAGTGAAGAAAGGTCAGGACATCAATACTATCATCAAGGAACTTTTTCCTGATGCCAAGGAGATTGCCTCCAACCTGCCGGAAGTGACGATCGCCACGAGGAATCCCGACGCTGTAGGTCGTGCCCGTGACCTCAACGGTACCGATGTGGGCATCATCCGCGGACAGTTTGGCGTGGCCGAGAACGCCTGTGTATGGATTCCCCAAACGATGAAGGAGAAGGCTGTCTGCTTTATCTCCGAGAACCTGATTATCCTATTGCCAAAGAGCCAGATTGTGAACAATATGCATGAGGCTTACAAGCGCATCGAGTTCGACAAGGAGTACGATGGCTATGGCACCTTCATCAGCGGTCCTTCGAAGACGGCAGACATCGCCCAGGTACTGGTAATGGGAGCCCAGGCAGCACGCAGCGCGACCATTCTGCTCCTGCCAGAATAATTTCAAACTGAAAATGAAACGTATTTTTTTATTATCAACGATGGCCTTGCTGTTCGTCATGGGCGGCAAGGCACAAAATGACGCCCAGATGGTAGTAAGTACCGAGTCTGGACTGGTGAAAGGTTTTGATCACGAGGGTTCAATAGGTTTCCTTGGCATCCCCTACGCGAAAGTGGAGCGGTTCATGCCGCCACAGCCCGTGGCCAAGTGGGATGCCGTCCGGGTGTGCGACCACTGGGGACCTCAAGCCATGCAAAATACCTGGGGCAAGCAGTTGAGCGAGGCAGAGATGTCGGAACAGTGCTGTGTGTTGAACGTATGGACCACCGACACGAAGGCTAAGAAACCCGTGATGGTATGGCTCCACGGTGGCGGTTTCGACTCAGGCACCTCGGCGTGGGATCCTGGCATGAAACTGGCCCAGAAGGACGTAGTAGTGGTGAGTGTCAATCATCGTCTGAACATCCTCGGCTTCCTCGACCTCTCGGCTTGCAGCGAGAAATACAAATACTCCGGCAACGTGGGTATGCTCGACGTGGTACAGGCCCTCGAATGGGTACAGAAGAACATCCGTCAGTTTGGCGGCGATCCCTCGAACGTCACGATCTTCGGAGAGTCGGGCGGTGGCGGTAAGGTGGGTACCCTGCTCTGTATGCCCCCCGCCAAGGGGCTCTTCCATAAGGCTATCATCATGAGCGGCACCATCCTCAACGTCAATACCAAGCAGATGACCGAGGAACTGGGTCAGGCCGTGCTCAAGGAACTGAACATCGACGCCAAGGACATCGACAAGATCAAGGACGTGCCCTACGAGGAACTCTACGCCGCCGGACAGCGCGCCATGGCTGCCAGCATCGGCACCCGTAAGCCCGGCACCCCGATGATGTGGGGCTTCGGTCCTACGCCCGATGGTGAGGTACTGCTCCAGCAGCCCTTCCAGAACGGCTTTGCGAAGATCTCCGATAATATCCCCATCATGATCGGTACCACGTTCAACGAACTCCAGCGCCTGCGCTACGACCAGGAGATCACCATCGACGAGGCCCGTCGCGAACTGATGAAGACCTTCGGCTGGGACACACAGGCTTATATCAAGGCCTTTGCCGAGGCTTATCCCGACTATACGCCACAGGACCTGCTGAGCATCGACTGGCTCTTCCGTCCTAAGACGATCATCACGGCCGACGAGATAGCCGAGACGCGTCAGGCGCCCACCTATATGTATATGTTCACCCAGCGATCGAAGGCGAATAATGCCAGTGTGCATGGGGCAGAGTTGAAATACTGCTTTGACAATCTTGTCGATGTGGGTGCTCCTGAGTATCCCAATATCGGCTTAGCCGACGCCATGAGCACCATCTGGGCACGCTTCGCCAAGGTAGGCGATCCCAACGTCTCATGGCTGCCCGAGGTATGGCATCCCTATACAAAGGAGAACGGCGAACTGCTGGAGTTGGGCAAGGAGATCCGCTTCCATCACAACCACGACCGCAAGTTGGCCGAGATCATCGACAAGCACTGTTTCACGCAACTCGACGAGTTCCGCGACCGCCAGAGCAGCAAACAACTGAAGGTGGGCGATGTTACCATGACCGTCTATCCTACGAAGGGCGGCAAGATCATGTCGCTGAAGTATAAGGATCAGGAGGCCATCTCGCAACTCACCATGCAGGAGGCTTTCGGCAGCACCTTCTGGACCAGTCCTCAGAAGGAGTGGAACTGGCCGCCCGTGCCCGAGTTCGACAAGCAGCCTTACACCGTGGAGGAGAAAGACGGTCACCTCGTCATGACCAGCGCTGTCAATGGCCGTCTGGGATACCGCATCCGCAAGGACTTCTCTACGGATGCCAAGGACGGTGCCATCGTCATCACCTATTCCATTATCAATGAGAGCGATCAGGAGCGCAAGGTGGCCCCCTGGGAGATCACCCGCGTGTTTAACGATGGCGGCCTCATCTTCTTCGACGCTCCCCTCGACGGCATCACGCCCGCTGGTCTCATGGACTTCAAGGCAGAATACGGTGCCGTGTGGTACAAGACCGACGAGACCAACGAGAACCGCAAGATCAATGCCGACGGCAAGGGTTGGCTGGCCTACGCGAACAAGGGTCTGCTGATGGTCAAGAAGTTCGACGACCTGAAGCCCACGCAGCCTGCTCCCGACGAGGCAGAGGTGCAGATCTACGTCAATCGCGGCAAGGCCCATATCGAACTGGAGAGCCAGGGCGCCTACACCACCCTGAAGCCCCAGGAGCAACTCGACTGGACCGTCCGGTGGTATCTGTTACCATACGAAGGGGAGACTGCGCCCTCCAAACAACTGTTGAAGACAGTACAACAAATCACAAAAACTAAACGATAACTGACTGATTTATGAAGAAAGCCATTTTATCCATCATGGCCATGCTGGCAACATCCTCCGGCATGGCACAGGACCTGAGACTGAACGACTTGGGTTATTTCGAGCGGCAGGGTGTGAACGTGCTGGTATATAGTAACAACTTTAACGGCGGGTTCAACGACGAGAAGAACTCGGGTATCGAGATCATCCACCACGGGGTGCGCACGATCCAGGGCGGTGCCGTCCGTCTGAACAACACCCCAGAGCAGTGGGACCTCGTGCCGAAGACGACCAGCCGTCAAGTAAACAAGGACGACAACAGTATTGAGGTCAGTCTGCGTTACGACGACTATGACTTCGACAGCCGTATCGTGGTGACGGCCAAGGGCAAGGCCGTGGAGATTGCCGTCTGGCTCGACAAGCCCGTACCCGATAGACTGGCTGGAGAGGCGGGATTCAACCTCGAGTTCCTGCCCTCTCAATACTGGCTGAAGACCTTCACGATGGATGGACGGCTGAACCGTTTCCCGCGCTATGCGACGAGTCAGACCATCGCCCGTCCGAACTCAGAGAAACCCCGACAGTTCAAGGGCTTCAAGACCTACGACGACCGTGGCACCGACCAGTTCGTGGATCCCTGTCCGTTGGAGAAAGGCCACAGCATCATCATAGCCCCGGATGCCCCGGAGCGGATGGTCCGCATCAGCAGTGAGGACTCTGAGTTACAACTCTTCGACGGACGGATGCTGGCCCAGAACGGCTGGTTTGTGTTGCGCAGCGTATTGCCGAAGGGCAAGACGGGTAAGGTGGTGACCTGGACGGTGGAGCCCAACGCCATCCCGGGATGGATCCGTGAGCCGAATATCGGTTTCTGTCAGGTGGGCTATATCCCCGAGCAGCCGAAAGTGGCCATCATCGAACTCGACAAGCAGGATCAGGTGAAAACCACCGCCTCACTCTTCCGCATCAAGACCGACGGGACAACGGAGGAAGTCTATAAGGGTGACACCCAGCCGTGGGGACCCTACTTCAAATACAATTACGTGAAGTTCGACTTCTCCAGTGTCAAGGAGCCCGGCATCTACTATATCCAGTATGGTGACACGAAGACGAACAACTTCCTCATCGACGAGCATGTCTATGACAAGATCACCGATGCCACCACCGACGTCTGGGTACCCATCCACATGAACCACATGTACGTCACCGAGGGCTACCGCACCTGGCACGGAGAGCCCTTCAAGGAGGGTTATCTGCAGGCCCCGCCCAGCGACCATTTCGACCTGCACTCGCAGGGACCGACGACCGACACGAAGTACAAGCCATACGAGTTGATCCCCGGTCTGAACATCGGCGGGTTCTTCGATGCCGGCGACTTCGACATCGAGACGGGCTCGAACATCAACGTCGTGCAGAACTTCATCCGCACGTGGGAACTCTTCAAGCCTCTGCGCGACGAGACCTTCGTCAGCCAGAAGCAGCGCTACGTCGATCTGCACCGTCCCGACGGTGTGCCCGACATCCTGCAGTTCATCGAGCATGGCACACTGAACCTTGTGGCTCAGGCCGAGCAGATCGGTCACATGTCGCAGACCCTCTCGAACTCTATCCTTGACAACTACCACCATCTGGGTGATGCTGCCTCGATCACCGATGGTCTGCACTATGACCCCTCGCTGAAGCCCTACGAGGTATCAGCCGACGGCAAGCGCAGTGGCACGCCCGACGACATGTGGGCCTTCACCACCCGCAATCCGCAACTTGACCTGCGTGCCGCCACGATGTTTGCCGCCGCCAGTCATGCTCTCAAAGGCTACAACGATGATCTGGCAGAGCGCGCCCTCACACAGTCGAAACGGCTGATGAAGGAGGCGACAGAACTCATCGCCCAGCGCACGGCGGCCAGGAACGCACAGCCGGAAATGGAGTTCAGTTGGCTCGACGGCACAGAACAGACGAGCATCGCCAATCCCCGTCAGCAAGGCGCTAAGCCTGACAAGAAGCGTCAGAAACTGATGGAGCGCAGTCGCAAGAACCGCGAAGAACTGGGGGATATGGCCACGAACCTGATGCTCTACGGCGCCACGCAGGAGAAGACCTATCTCGACAACTTCGAGAAGCAGATATGGGATGCCCTGGAGTTACGTCTGTCTGGCAACATGCAGACCGCCCTCGATGCCATCCCCTACATGGACGAGGCCTACAAAGAGAAACTGCGCCCGTACGTGGAGAAGTACAATGACTATATCCACGGTTTCGACAAGCAGAACCCCTACGGCGTTCCCATCGGACTGGGCAACTGGGCAGGTGTGAACATGGTGCTCAACTTCGGTATCGCGGTGAACTATGCGCACCTCTACTACCCCGACATCGTGAAGAAGGATGAGATCTACCGCGTGTCCAACTGGCTCTACGGCTGCCATCCCTATCACAACTACTCGTTTGTGGCCGTGGTGGGTGCTGCCCGTCCGAAGCAAGTATTCTACGGCAACAACCGCGCAGACTTCTCAGCCATCCCGGGAAATGTGGCCCCCGGCCTACTGTTCCGTTTGCCTGACCACTTCGAGAACTTCGACGACTGGCCCTTCCTCTGGGGACAGAACGAGGGCACGATAGCCGGTAATACACAATACATCATCTTCGGTTCGGCGTTCAAGAATCTGGTTACGAAGTAAAGACATGCACAGCGGGGTCAGGCCCCGCTGTGCTTCGAAATTAAGCAGTGACTAATCTGAAATAGTCATTGAGTAATTTGAAATAGTCATTGAGTAATTTTCAATACTCATTGAGTATTGCCGCCCCCTTATAAATTTAGGTTTATCCTGAGTTGGGGATTTTCGGCAAACGTATCGTTTTATTTCGTATCTTTGTCGCGCGATAATAAAATGAGGTATGGAAAGAACAGAGATCATCAAGCGGTTTTTTAGTGTCAATACTGTCCACTGTCCAGAAACAGACAAAGGGACACCAGTGACGCTCGGTTTCATAAAAGACTCACGCGTACCGCATGTGCGTGCATGCGGTACGCGTGAGAAGTTTGCATATTATAGCGTCACTGATCAGATACAGATACATACAGATGTTTTCCAAGAATCCTCACGCGTACCGCGCATACGCACACACACACGGTACGCGTGAGAAAGTTACTATTTTATCTGTATCATCTGTATCTGTACACAGAGGTTCCTGACCCCGCTGTGCTCATTCCGTTGGTACAAACACCTCCGCTTCCATCGTCACTGCCGACTGGTAGTATTTGCCGGCTTCGAGGGTGACGCCGGTCTTGGTATAGGTATAATCGCCCTCACTGGTAGCAGCCGAAATGTTGATTGTGCCGTTGCTGACGGCGGGCACAGCGACATAGAATTCACTGAAGGTGCCTCCTCCTTCGGGCATCACAATGGCCATCAGTTCGTCTTCGCCTTTAACGATATTGACTTGTGTGGCCTTGATGGCATTGGTGCCGTCGGTGAGCGAGAGTTTCCAGATGGCCATCTTGCTCGCCATCGTCACGTCGGCTTTAAGCGAGGCCGCACCTGAGGCAATGGTCAGCGTGCCGTCGCCCTGACAGATGGCGTAATAATCGGCGATGGAGGCCAGCGTGCCATCCTGGCTGGCTAATTCGTCATACTTGACCTTTCCGTAATCAGGATCTCCCGGATCTTCGCTGTTGACCGCATCATAGGGATAGGTCAGCGTGACGGCCGTACCCTCGGTCACGCCTTCGTCGAGCGAGGCGGTGATGGTGGCGGTCTTGTCGCTCTGGGCCGTCACCGTGGCCTTAGTCACTTTGGTGACGCCGCCCACCTGATAGACCAGTGCCAGTTCGTCGCCTGTCTCCCAGGCGGCGGCGATGGTGCCGTTCGTGGCATCTTCCGTCAGTACGGTGCGCGTTGTGTTGCCGTCCCTGCTGACGGTGGCGGTGAAGGGGATGCCCCTGCCGGTCGTAGAGACCTGGCCAGGGGTAATATCGTCGTTACTGCTGCAGGCGGCCATCAGGAGGCTCAGCGCTGCTATCGTCATATATCTGAATGTCTTCATCATTGTTGTCTGTTTTACGGGTTTGACATCGGTTCTGGATTAATTCAGCGGATCGCCTCCGTTTCCGTACTGGTCAAGCGCTCCTACGACCACCGCCTT
>JAFRMM010000110.1 GCA_017430675.1 Prevotella sp. | reverse complement strand
GGTACTCGCTTCTTGTACTACTTCTGTCTATGTAAATCTTTCAAAGAACTCCTTCTTCATGCAGATCGCCCGGATTTTTGGGCGAAAGCGGATGCAAAGGTACGAAAAATACAAATACAAACCAAACTTTTAACAAAAAAATTATCTAATTACCACAAAGTTTTCAGAATTATTGACAAAACAACAATACACATTATTATATAATAAGGAGATACTGTTGCTATTCGAAGAGTTCCTCTATGTCGTTCTCATCGTTCTCCAGTGCCTCATCCACAAATGAACAAGGGTCATAACCGACTGGCAGATCGAAAACGGCATTCTCATTATACCCGAGTTGGGAATCCTGATATACCTTTTGCATATACAACGCGAAGATAGGCAATGCCATTGCCGCACCTTGTCCATAGAGCATCGTATTGAAATGAATATCGCGGTCGTCGCCACCCACCCAACAAGCATTCACCAGTGTAGGTGTAACCCCCATGAACCAAGCGTCGCTGTTATTGTTGGTCGTACCCGTCTTACCGGCGATATCACCTTTCAGATTGTACTTATTGCGAAGACGACTGGCCGTACCGCCATTGACCACAGCCTTTAACATGTACAGCATCTTATGGGCACTCTCCTCACTGATCACCTCATTCATGCGCGGCTGGAACTGGGCTATCACATTTCCCTCACTGTCCTCAATCTTAGTGACGAACATCAAAGCCGCACGGATACCGTGATTCACAAAGGCAGTATAGGCACTTGCCATCTCACCAACACTGATGTCACACGGACCAAGACACAATGCCATCGACGGGTGAATCTCCGGGTTAAGGATACCATACTCATGGAGCAGGTCAACAAAAGCCTGGGGATTGAGTTTGCTCATCAGATAGGCGGATATCCAGTTGTTCGACTGCTGCAGTCCCCATTTCAGGGTGACCATCTCGCCATAACGGGCGCGACTGCCATTTCGTGGTGTCCAAGCGCGCCCAGCCACCATGTATGTCTGCTGCACGTTAGGCGCCTCATCGCAAGGTGAGAAACCATTCTCCATGGCAAGGGAATAGAGATAAGGCTTAATGGTTGAACCTACCTGTCTTCTGCCATCCATCACCATATCATAGGCAAAGTACTCAAAATTAAGTCCGCCCACATAAGCCTTCACGTGTCCGTTCTGAGGGCACACGCTCACAAAGCCTGTGCGCAGGAAAGACTTGTAATACCTAATCGAGTCAAGTGGGGTCAGGGTTGTATCCACGGAACCGTGGTATGTAAATACTGACATCCGAGTGGGTGTCCTGAATGACCGTTGGATCTCCTCTTCTGAAGCGCCACTTTCACGCAGCACCCTATAGCGCTCACTTTGACGGACAGAGCGGTTCAGGATCTGCTGCACCTGACTTGCCGTCAGGTTCGAAGAATAGGGCGCATTCGCATTTTTCTTCTTCTCGGCATTGAAAGCAGGCTGAAGATATTTCGCAACGTGCTGGTAGGCTGCCTCTTCAGCGTACTTCTGCATCCTGGAATCGATGGTAGTATGGACTTTCAGACCATCGGTATAGATACTGTAATAGTCGCCATTGCGCTTCCTGTTCTTGTTACACCAGCCATACAAAGGGTCTGTTTCCCAGTTAATGGAATCGTTATAATATTTTACCATATTCCAGGAGGGATAGAGGGCACGGTCTGGTTTTCTGGCAGTCATATAACGGCGAAGGTATTCACGTAGATAGACGGCGAGACCCTCCTTGTGGTCAGCGACATGGAACTTCAACTCCATCGGCTGGGCTGCATATTTCTCACAGTCGGCATCACTCAGATAGCCAGCCTTCACCATCTGCCCCAGCACCACATTACGTCGCTCGCGGCTACGTTCAGGGTGCCTGACGGGATTATAGTAAGAAGGGTTCTTGCAGAGTCCGACCAGTGTAGCCGCCTCTGGAACAGTCAGGTCCTTTGGCTCTTTGCTGAAATAGACATTCGATGCAGTCTTGATACCTACGGCATTATGAAGGAAGTCAAAATAATTCAGATACATCGTAATAATCTCGTCCTTCGTATAGTTCCGTTCGAGTTTCAGGGCTATCACCCACTCTATCGGCTTCTGGAGCACGCGTTCCAGGGTGGAACTGGCATGTTCGGAATACAGTTGTTTGGCCAACTGCTGTGTGATCGTAGAACCGCCACCGGCACTTTTCTGGCCGAGGAGTCCGCGCTTGACAATGGCACGTCCCAAAGCGTAAAAGTCTATGCCTGAATGGTCATAGAATCTCACGTCCTCCGTCGCCACCAGGGCCTGCACCAACGACGGCGCGAGTTTGGTATAATCCACCATCACGCGATTCTCGCGGTTATAGTTCCAAGTACCTATGATTTTCCCATCCGCAGAATAAATCTGTGTGGCAAAACGGTTAATCGGGTTCTGCAGATCTTCGATTGGGGGCATATAGCCTATCCATCCCTGATCGATCGCATAATATGCACCTCCCGTTGCCAGAACGGTCACAGCCAGCAATGTCCACAAGAAATATACGAACAGTTTCCTCATACGCTTGATTTCTTCACCTTTTTAAGTATTTTGGTGCAAAATTACTATTTTCCTGTGAATTATCCAAATAACAGGCTAATTCTTTTGTTAGATCAGGATTATTTCATTCTTTTGCAGCGAGGTGCAAACACCTTTCAGCCGACTTATATAGCACTGACTGTCAGACGCTTACGCTGAAAGGCTGTTGATTGGAGGATTTGTAAACACCGTTTTCTTCGATGCAAGCCTATCTAAAAGTTTGTGCCTTGGTGTTTTTTTGCCTGGTCCCAAGGTCTGGGACGGAAATTTGTAGCCACTATACGAAGAAATGGAGCCACTATACGAAAAAATGGAGCCACTATACGAAGAAATGGAGCCACTATATGAAGAAATGGAGCCACATGCGACAGGCCATCAAGCATTCAAAAAACACCCTTCAGCAAAACCTACTGATTATGAACAATATACGAATCGCCTGAAAGGTAAATGAAATTTGGCACAAGATTTCTGATATCAAAAAAAGTGTTTAAGATTATACAAAAATAGCCTCGCAGTGAGATTAATTGAAATAAAATGCGTACCTTTGTGCACCCAAATATCATAACGAATGGAAAAGCATAATTTTGTGACCATAGCCGATCTCACCAAGGAGAAGATACTCTATATGATCGAGATGGCAGAGGAGTTTGAGAAGCATCCCAACAGAGAACTGCTGAAGGGGAAGGTAGTTGCCACGCTCTTTTTTGAGCCCTCCACCCGCACCCGTCTCAGTTTCGAGACCGCAGCCAACCGTCTTGGCGCGAGAGTCATCGGCTTTGCCGACCCGAAGATCACGAGCGGCACGAAGGGCGAGACGCTGAAGGACACGATCCTGATGGTGTCGAACTATGCCGATGTCATCGTGATGCGCCATTTCATTGAGGGTGCAGCGGTCTATGCCTCGGAGGTGGCTCCCATCCCCATCGTGAACGCAGGCGACGGTGCCCACCAGCACCCCTCGCAGTGCATGCTCGACCTCTACTCGATCTACAAGACGCAGGGCACGCTCGAGAACCTGAACATCTATATGGTGGGCGACCTGAAGTACGGCCGCACTGTTCACTCCCTGCTGATGGCGATGCGCCACTTCAACCCGACTTTCCATTTCGTGGCCCCGAAGGAACTGGCCATGCCCAACGAGTATAAGATATACTGCAAGGAGCATGGCATCAAGTATCAGGAGCATACGGCCTTCAACGACAAGATCATCGCCGATGCCGATATCCTTTATATGACACGCGTGCAGAAAGAGCGCTTCTCCGACCTCATGGAGTATGAGCGCGTGAAGAACGTCTATGTGCTCAACAATGACCTGCTGAAGAATGCCAAGCCCAACATGAAGATCCTGCACCCCCTACCCCGCGTCAACGAGATCGCCTACGAGGTGGATGACAATCCCCATGCCTACTACATCCAGCAGGCAGGCAACGGACTCTTTGCCCGTGAGGCCATCTTCTGTGATGTCCTGGGCATTACGCTCGATGAAGTACGTAACGACAAAACGATTATCCTATGAACAAGAAAGAACGTTTGGTAGCCGCCATCGAACACGGCACCGTCATTGACCACATACCAGCCGGAAAGACCTATCAGGTGGCGAGCCTCCTGGGACTCTTCGACTTGAACACGCCAGTCACCATCGGATTCAACTACCCCTCACAGAAGGTGGGCAGCAAAGGCATCATCAAGGTGTCAGACAAGTTCTTCACCGACGACGAGATCTCACGCCTCTCTGTGGTGGCTCCCAATGTGATTCTCAGCATCATCAGAGACTATGAGGTGGTGGAGAAGAAGGCCGTGGTAACGCCTGACGAGATCAAGGGTATCGTGAAGTGCAACAACCCCAAGTGCATCACCAACAACGAGCCGATGGCCACCCATTTCCATGTAGCCGACGGCATCCTGACATGCCACTATTGCGAGAAGGAGCAGGACATAAACAAAGTGGAACTTGTATAAGAACTGAGCATCGACATGAAAGAGACTCCCGTATTGCTGCTGACAGGCTACCTCGGCAGTGGCAAGACCACCTTATTAAACAGGATACTGAGCAACAAGCGCGGCATCAAGTTCGCCGTCATCGTCAATGACATCGGCGAGGTGAACATTGACGCTGACCTGATCCAGCAGGGCGGTATCGTCAATCAGACAGATGACAGTCTCGTGGCCCTGCAGAATGGCTGTATCTGCTGCACGCTGAAGATGGATCTGGTACAGCAGTTGCAGGACATCATCGCACTGGAGAAGTTCGACTATATCGTGATCGAGGCCAGCGGCATCTGCGAGCCCGGTCCCATTGCACAGACCATCTGCAGCATCCCGTCGATGGCCCCAGAGGTGACTGAGCATGGCATACCCCGTCTCGACTGTATCGTCACAGTAGTGGATGCGCTGCGGATGCGCGATGAGTTTGGCAATGGCCTTGACCTGCTGCGACAGAACATCGACGAGGAGGACATTGAGAACCTGGTGATCCAGCAGATCGAGTTCTGCAACATCGTATTACTGAACAAGGCCGCCGAGGTGACAGCCGACGAACTGGGCCGTCTGCATGGTATCGTCCGCGAACTCCAGCCCAAGGCGGAGATCATCGACTGCAACTATGGCGATGTCAGTTTCGATAAGATCCTCAATACCAACCTCTTCGATTTCGACCAAGTGGCGACATCAGCCAGATGGATTGAGGAGGTGGAGAAGCACCACGACGAAGAAGACGATGATGATGACGATGAGCACGAACATCATCACGAGCATGGGCACCATCATGAGCATGAGCATGAACACGAGCATCATCATGAGCACCACCATCATCATCATGACGAGGGTGAAGCCGAGGAATACGGCATCGGCACATACGTCTATTATCGTCGCCGTCCCTTCGAACTCGGACTCTTTGATGAATTCGTGGCCCGCAAATGGCCCAAGGGCATCATCCGTGCGAAAGGCATCTGCTACTTCCGCGACGAGCAGGATGTCTGCTACGTCTTCGAACAGGCAGGCAAGCAGGTCTCCATCCGTAACGTAGGACAATGGTATGCCACCATGCCCAAGGCCGAACTCGAGCAGTTCATGGAGCAGAACCCTGGTCTGCGCCGCGACTGGGACGAACAATATGGCGACCGTATGCAGAAACTCGTCTTCATCGGCCAGCATCTCGACAAGCACGCCATCGCCGAAGAACTCGACCGCTGCTTAGCATAGAATAACAGTATTAACATCACAATAAACAAAGACAATGAACAGAGACAACACCATCTTCGAGTTAATCGAGAAAGAGCATCAGCGCCAGTTGAAAGGCATTGAACTGATTGCCAGTGAGAATTTCGTGAGTGACCAGGTCATGGAGGCCATGGGCAGTTATCTCACCAACAAATATGCAGAAGGCTACCCCGGCCACCGCTACTATGGCGGCTGCCAGGTGGTTGACGAGGTGGAACAACTGGCCATCGACCGCGTGTGCAAGTTGTTTGGTGCCGAATATGCCAACGTTCAGCCCCACTCCGGAGCACAGGCCAACGCTGCCGTGCTGTTGGCAGTACTGAAGCCTGGCGACACCTTCATGGGAATGAACCTCGACCACGGTGGTCACCTCTCCCACGGCTCACTCGTCAATACCAGCGGTATCCTTTACAAGCCCGTAGGCTACAACCTCAACAAGGAGACTGGCCGCGTGGATTACGATGAGATGGAGAGACTGGCCCTGGAGAACAAGCCGAAGCTGATTATCGGTGGTGGCTCGGCCTACAGCCGTGAGTGGGACTACAAGCGCATGCGCGAGATTGCTGATAAGGTGGGCGCTCTGCTGATGATTGACATGGCTCACCCCGCTGGTCTGATTGCC
>JAFRMM010000109.1 GCA_017430675.1 Prevotella sp. | reverse complement strand
TAATTTTTGCTGAATGCATTTACTAAATGAATCCTTGAATCCTGAATCCAGTGTAGTATTTTTTGCTATTTTCGAGGTTTTTTCTTATCTTTGCAGCATGAAGAAGAAAGAACTGATAGACGGCTCTGAGATTATCGGCTTGGAGGCTGGGAAAGTGGTGAGCCTACCGCTCTATGAGGGGGGCAGTGCAGGTTTTGAGAGTCCTGCGGCTGACTATGCGCACGAGTCGCTGGACATCAACGAGCGGTTTGTGCACCATCCCGAGGCATCCTACTTCCTCAGGATCAAAGGTGATTCGATGATAGGTGCTGGCATCATGGATGGTGATATCTGTCTCGTGGATCGCATGGAGGAGCCCCACGACGGTGCCATCGTCGCTGCCTGGCATAATGGTGGGCAGGTAGTGAAATACCTCGATACCTCTACCCGTGAACAGGGATATCTACGGCTGATGCCCGCTAATCCAGCCTATCCTCCTATCATCGTTGATGCCAACGACCAACTGATCATCCAGGGTGTGGTGACCTCCGTTCACCGCGATACTACCAAGCACAGATGTACGCCATAGTAGATTGTGATAACTGTCACGTGTCGTGCGAAAGGGTCTTCAGACCTGATCTCAACGGCAAGCCCGTGGTTGTGCTCTCCAACAACGACGGTTGCGTCGTGGCACGCTCCAACGAGGCCAAAGCCCTCGGCATCAAGGCTGGCACACCTTACTTCAAGATGCGTCAGGAGCATCCCGACGTGACGGTCTTTTCTTCAAACTATGAACTTTACGGCGAGATCACTGACCGCGTGATGTCGCTCGTGCGCAAGGCTGCACCCACATTCTACCGCTATAGCATCGATGAAGGTTTTTGTGACCTTCACGGTATGGAAAACCTTGATTTAAAGCGCTGGGGCGAAGACCTTGCCGCCTATGTCTGGAAGGCCGTGCGTATGCCTGTGAGTATTGGCATTGCCTCCACTAAGACACTGGCTAAGATGGCCTCACACTATGCCAAGCACTATCCCGCATACCGTCACTGCTGCCTCATTGACAGCGAAGAGCGCCGCAAGAAAGCCCTCGCACTCTACGAGATTGGCGAGGTATGGGGCATCGGGCGCCGATACAACGCACGACTGGAGGCATTGGGCATCAAGACTGCCTTCGACTTTGCCCAGAAACCAGTCTCGTGGGTGCGCGCGATATTTAATAATGTGGTGATCCTGCGCACATGGAAGGAACTGAACGGT
This sequence comes from Prevotella sp., assembly GCA_017430675.1. The sequence continues at coordinate 44,470 of JAFRMM010000109.1, read as the reverse complement.
GAGGACTGCATCCCTATGGAGGAAATGACGAAGAAAAAGAGCATCTGCACCTCGCGTTCTTTCCCGGGGATGGTGACGGACTTCGAGACCCTGCGCACCAGTATCTCTAACTTCGCCGCCCGTTGTGCTGAGAAACTGCGTAAGCAGGGCACGGCGGCTGCTGTGGTGAGTGTGTTCATCGACACCAACCACTTCCGTGAGGATCTGCCCCAATACTGGAACATGGCAGAAGAGCGGCTATTGACCCCCACTAACAGCACGCAACAAGTCGTAGAGGCCGCGCTGCACTCGACGCGCCGCATCTTCCGCCAAGGCTATCACTACAAGAGGGCTGGCGTGGTGGTGTATGACATCTGCCCTGTGAGTGCCCTACAGACTAATTTCATCGACTACGACGCAGAGCGCCACGAGAAACTGAAACGTCTCGATGAGACCATCGACAAGGTAAACCGTCTGTATGGCAGTGAGACCGTGGTGCTGGGTTCTCAGCAATATACGCGGGAGAACGGGAAAGGTAAGGCTGGTGTGTTTAAGGATAGTATCAAGCATGATTTTCGTAGCCCGTGCTACACCACGCGCTGGAGCGACATCCCAGAGGCGGAATAGGGGCAACTTTCAGAAAATACTCATTACTTATTGAAAAATAAGTGGCACTTTTCGCGCGAAAAGTGCCACTTAATTTGGCTAAAGTGCCTTTTAATTCAAGGTTCGCCCAATTCGGCGAAGATCAGCGAGACTTCTGCGGGCGTGAAGGATCGGCGGCGCAGGTCGTAGAAATGCGACAGCCGCGGATTGATGCGAAGCCAGGAGCGGAGTTTATGCCAGGCTGCATCCGGGCGCATCCATGGGAAATAGTGGGTGGCTAGTTCTGTACGGCCATAGGTTTTGATTGTTTTTTCCATTTTGCACATATTTTATTATGATGGTGCAAAGATACGAAAAATATTTGAGAATAACGAATGAAAATTGTTTATAATGTATCATAACGTATCAAGTCAAAAATAAAATATATATCTTTGCATTGTCAAAGGAAATCAAAGGTAGTGCGCAGACCAGAGACGACCAGAGACAGAGAGAATTAACAAACTAAAATTTCAAACAACACCAACACAAAAATTAAACATTATGCTAGAACTTAACATTTCAGTGAACAACGATCAGCATTCTCCGAAGTACGGCAAATACTATGCCCGTGTGGAGTACAAGCAGACCCTGAGCATCAAGGACATGGCCAAGCACATGGCCGAGCACAACACCCCGTTCTCCGTGGGCACCATCGAGGGCATCCTCCGCGACTTCGTCAGTTGTACGCGTGAGCAGTGCCTCAACGGTAACACCGTGAAGATCGACGACCTCGCCATCTTCAAGTGCTCCGTCTCAGCCAACGGCCTCCAGTTGCGTGAGGGTTTCAAGGTGAACTGCAGCCTGGGTAACCTGCCCACTACTGGTCCTGACGGTACGGGCGATCCTGACTTCACCAAGCAGACCCAGCCCGCCGTGAAGACCGTGCGCCTCTTGGCACAGGCTACGGGTGAGTTCACCAAGAAGGAACTCAACGGTGATTCCACCTTCCGTTGGACGAAGGCTGCCGCCGACAAGATCGACGCGTTCCTCAACCCCGAGCCCGAGCCCGAGCCGTAATCGAAAGGAGGTGAATCATGAAGAAGCGAATGATTGAGATTGCGGTGAAGGTGGTAGTAGCCGCACTCACGGCCTTCCTGACGGCCATCACGACCACGAGTTGCATGGGATACGGACCCATTACCCTGTAAACCTTTACAACGGATCTACGTCGTAGTAGATCTGTAGGGAGGAATAGCGCTTGTCTTGCAGCATCTGCTGCTGGGCAAGCGCTAAGTATTTGCGCACATCGGTCATGTTCAGGCCGAGTTCGAGTTTCAATACGAGTTTGCGGATGGAGAGCGACTTGACCTTGGCGACACCCGGTTTGTCGGGGCCGAGAACCCGGCCGCCGAACCACTGGCGCAGACGACTGCCCATCTCGATACCGGCCGTCTCGACAAGACTGTCTGTGCGGTGCTTCAGATAGACATAGATAAGCCTGAAATAAGGGGGATAGTGGAACTGCTGGCGCTCGGCTATCAACGAACGATAGAAAGCAGGATAGTCGTTGCGGACTACCTGTTGGACCAATGGCAGATCAGGGCTCTTGGTCTGGAGAATGACGAGGCCGCGCTTGCCCTTGCGCCCTGCACGGCCACTGACCTGCGACATCATCATGAAGGCATGCTCGTAGGCACGGAAGTCGGGATAGTTGAGCATGGTGTCGGCATTGAGGATGCCCACGACGCTGACCTTGTCGAAGTCGAGGCCCTTGGAGATCATCTGCGTGCCGATGAGCAGGTTGGTGCGCCCTGCGGAGAAGTCGCTGATGATGCGCTCGTAGGCACTACGGCTGCGTGTGGTATCGAGATCCATACGGGCAATACGCGCCTCAGGGAAGATGTCGCGCACCTCGGCTTCGATCTTCTCCGTGCCGTAGCCACGTGTCTGCAGACCCTTACAGCCACAGGCGGGGCACTCCGTGGGCACCTGATAGACGTAGCCGCAGTAGTGGCAGGTGAGTTGGTTGAGGTTGCGGTGGAACGTGAGACTGACATCGCAATGCTGGCAATGGGGCACCCAACCGCACTGCTTGCACTCGATCAGCGGCGCATAGCCACGACGGTTCTGGAAGAGGATGGCCTGTTCGCCACGCTCCAAAGCCTCGCGAACCTTATTCAACAAAAGGGGCGAGAAGGGACCGTGCATCATCTTACGGTGCTGCAGGTCCTTGATATCAACAACCTGGATCTCGGGCAGTTCGATGCCCTGATATCTTTGGAAGAGTTCCACGAGGCCGTATTTGCCCGTCTTCGCATTGTGGTAGGTTTCTAATGAGGGCGTGGCGGTGCCAAGAAGCGTCTTCGCCCTAAACATCTGCGCCAGGACAATGGCCGTACTACGGGCATGGTAGCGGGGCATGGGATCCTGCTGCTTATACGAGGTCTCATGTTCCTCATCGATAATCACCAGTCCGAGGTTTTGGAAGGGCAGGAACACAGCACTGCGCGCTCCCAGGATCACGTCGTAGGGATTTGCGGAGAGTTGCTTCTGCCAGATCTCCACGCGCTCGGCATCGGAATACTTGGAGTGGTAGATGCCGAGGCGGTTGCCGAAGACGTGCTGCAGGCGTTGCATGATCTGCACCGTCAGGGCAATCTCAGGCAGGAGGTAGAGCACCTGCTTCTTCTGCTCCAGTGCCTGACGGATGAGATGGATATAGATCTCCGTCTTGCCGCTGGAGGTGACGCCATGGAGAAGGGTGACATTCTTACCCCCCTTCGGTCTCCCCCCCTGCAAGGGGGGGAGAAGTGGGGGAGCAAAGGAGAACTGTATCTGATTATAGGCATCCTGCTGCACAGCACTCAGCGGCTTGATGTTCTCCAGATGGGGCTCGCCGCCGTGGTTCAGGCGGCCTACCTCCTGCTCATAAGTCTCGAGGAGTCCGCGCTTCACCAGGGCAGTGACCGTCGCCAGGGAATGTCCCGCGTTGAGCAGTTCGTCGCGGGTGATCTCCACAGGAGGTTCCTGACAGCGCTGTCCTTCCAGCGTGTCCCAGTGCGACAGAGCGAGATAATCAACAAAAGCCCTTTGTTGCCTGTCGGCCCGCTGGAGCATGTTCAGGGCGACATGCAGGGACTGTTCGCTACGGAACTTCGGTGTAAGGCGGATATAGGTCTCCGTCCTGGGGCGGTAGCCGTCCTCAGCCTTCAGTCCTGCGGGGAGGGCGGCCTTATACACCTCGCCAATGGGCGACATGTAGTAGTCGGAGATCCAGTGCCAGAGGTGGAGTTGGCTGTCGAGAAGGATGGGAGAAGTATCGAGGACTTGAAGGATGGGCTTGATCTGCGACACACTGGGGACAGGCACCACTGTGCTCCGTAAACTGCGCACAGATGAGAGCCTGTCCCCGTGTGTCGAGGCGATGACGCCGACGTAGGTCTTGTTACGGCCGAAGGGAACCAGAACACGACAGCCAACGACAACCTGCCGCTCCAACTCTGGCGGAACGGAATAGGTGAACACGCCGTCGAGTGGAAGCGGCAGGATGACGTCGATATACAATTATCGTTTTACGATTTACGATTAGAAATAGACGGCAGCACCGATCTGCCAGGCGTTGTTGTGGGTATCAACGTCGTTGTAATTCTTGAACTCACCCGACTTGCCAGCGGCGAGGTTGTAGGTGAAGCCCACCTCCAGATGCTTCAGCAGATAGACACCGGCTCCGAAGTTGAAACTTAAGTTGGAACTCTTCAACGTATATTCGCCCACCTTGGTATTATATACCTTGTCGCCAACAGCGAAGCCGAACTGAGGGCCAACTGCCAAATAGATACCAGCGAGGCTGCTCAATCCAATGTTATAGCGGGCATTGACGGGGATGTTCAGCGACTTCTGCTTGATATCAGTATCCTCGACCTTTGCACTACGCTGATCATAGAGAGCGGCGATATCCACGCCAAAGCCCAGAGGCAGGGAGACCTTTACCGTAGGACCTACATAGAAACCTGTCTGGTTGTCAGACTTGACCACATCCTTACTGACCGACATTTTGGTGATGTTGAGACCACCCTTCAAACCAAACTTCACACCCTGTGCCTGAACCGTCATTGTCATGGCGGCTGCCAGCACGATTAAAGTAATTAATCTCTTCATAATCGATTCTAATTAGTTATAACCGCTGCAAAGATACGAATAAGCGAGCAAAAAAACAAATTCTATTTGATTTTTTTCGAGTGCAAGTATCTTCGGCGAAGCCAGAGATACAAAAAAGAGCGAACGAGCGCTCTTTTTTCGGAAAATAATTTATCTGCAGGATGATTTAGTGTCGCTGGCGGCGAACGGAGACACGGGCAGAGCCACTGGCTGCCGAAGAACTGCTACCACTACCCTTGGACTTGCCGGCCTTCGTGCGGCGCGAGTTACTGCTCTTCGTGGCCTTCGTCTTGGTTTTCTTGGCGGCCTTCACATCCAGTTTGGCGATACTGTCGAGGGAGTCTTTCTTCTCAGGATCGCCGAAGATGTTCTTCTGGAAATCCGTCAGTTCTTTCTCGATACGTTTCTGCTCTGCTGAGAGTTTGGTGGTGTCACCGTCACAGAGTTGTATCAGGGTCTTGCCCTGGGCATTGGTCGTCTTGTAAATCTTGCCACGGTACATGTTCAGCGTGAAGAAGTCGTCCATTGACATGGTAGCAGCATTATTCAGGCTGCTGGTCATCACGGTCTGACGGTTCAGGAAGGGCTCCAGGTCCGAGTACTTCACCCAGAACAGGGGGTACTGCGTGGCCTCGCCGCCCCAGTCATCATCGCGCATCATCACGGGACAGAGGGCCAGCACCTTGATATGGAACGACGAGTTGGCCTGATCATAGTAGGCACTCTCCTTCAGATAGTATTTCTTCACCTCAGCAGAGGGGATGTCGCTGTTATCCACCTTCAACTTCCCATCCTGCTCCTCATAGAAGATATGGTAGTTGTCGAGGATGGTCTTCATCTGCACCTTCATATCGTCATCAAACACGTCGCTGCCATCCGTAGGATACTCATACACGGGCAGATAGCCGTTCTGCGCCAACTTAAAGAGATAGGTAAAGAGGTTCACCTGCTTGCCCTGGGGCTCCACGGGATAGTAGAGTCCGGCATTCTCATCCGTCGTCAGGTCGATCTCACGGTAGATATCACGGCGCCACACCACATCCTCGGGAATATCCAGGGCTGTGGGGAACGATATCTGGGCGCGCATCGACATCGCGGAAGAGGGACTTTTCTTCTTTTGCTGTTGTTGCGGTTGTTGTTTCTGCTGCTGTCGTTCCGTCTGCTGCACACGGCGCTGCTTGGGCTGGGCCGAACAAATTGAAAATTGAGAATTGAGAATTGAGAATTGCAGGCAGATAGCCACAATCATCAACCTCATCATCCAATTTCCACTCGTATTCATTGCTTTTAGATTCATATTCTTATCAATTATCAATTTTCAATTCTCAATTTTCAATTACTTCACGATGACTTCCATCGGGTTCTGTAGGGTACGCGTCAGACCGTCGGGGCCCACCACCGTCACACGGGAGATATAGAAACGGCGGTTACGGGTCAGTTTGCGGAACGTGTCTCTCTGACGGCTGGAGAACGAGGCACCTTCCGAGGCCATCGGCACAGCATTACCCATGTTGTCGAAGAACACCGTCTCAAAACTCTGCACGCGGAAACCGATATCAAGGATGCCGTCGTCGATGGCGGCTCCGATAACATCGGCAGCCACCAGTTGCGACTTAGCCAGACCGCCGCCTTTAAAGCGGGTAGGATTGCCATGCTCATCCCTCATGGCGATAAAGGGTGTCGGATCAGGCAACTTACGCACACGGAAGGTGTATTGTCCCATCTGCTGGGGGCGGCCCGTATTGGTAGATACCACGGTGATGGTGGCGTTTTCCCCGATCTTGGCAGGACGGGCAATATACTTACCAGGGCCTACGGGTTGCAGGGTACCATTGGTCATCGAGGCCTGTACCTTTGTCAAAGGCACACCAGGCACACTCACGCTGATGGGGTTGTTATAGCCCGCATACAACATGTTCATCAGATCGGCGGAAACCGTTGCACTGGGATCCACCACCGTATATTTCTGTTCGAAGTCCCTGCGGATCCGCTCCCCATTGCCGTTGACGGTCTCCAGATAGCCAGCCAACGTGAAGTCGCCAGTGGCTCCGCAAATCCGCTCATAGAGATTATCCTGGAGCGTCACCTTCTGATTACCGATATAGATATCAGGCACCTGGGTGGTATCGACAGCGGCCATTACGATATGGGCCGAGAACTTATCGCCACGGACGATGGTCTGGGAGTTGGGGATGACGAAAGCCTCAAGGGCGTTCACGCGGATATCCTTGACATCAATGTTCTGTACCAGCGTGTGCAGTACCTCACCCTCAGCATAGCGCACATCGCTCTGTAACTTTGAGAGCAGGGTCACGGCGGCGGCTGCGGGCATCGACTCAAACATATACTCCTGCCAGTTCTTGCCCATCGTCATGGCATCCTTGGGAATCTCCGTCGTCAGGTTGCTGGCTATGATCTCTTTCTGCTTCTCGTCGGTCACCATCTTGAGCATCCGCTGACGGAAGGAGTTGATGGCATCGAAGAGTTCCTGTCCGCGTCCGCCACTGAGCGAGAGCATCACCTGATTGGCGGCCTCAAGGTCTTCCTTGTTACGGATATTCTGCGGATCGCCATTCTTGCCGTCGGCCTCCTGCACGATAGCGAGTTTCAGGTCGGCAGCAAGGTTATAGAGCGAATCGCTCATCTGCTTCACCCTCTGGGCACGGTCGTACCACATCTTCACCTTCTGGGGATTGGCCTTCATCTGGGTGTCGAAGTCCTCATAGATGGCCAGGTTCTCCTTCGCCGCATTGCCTGTCGTACGGTTCAGGCTCTCCTCCACGATGGAGAAGCCGTTGAGCACCTCCGTGGAGACATTCAGCGCGAGCATGGCCATCAAGACGACATACATCAGATTGATCATCTTCTGGCGCGGCGATACGGGTCTTTTCTTGATTGCCATCTTTACTATACGTTCAACTTGGCGGTCATGGCCTCAATCATACGGGCATAGATCTTATTCAGTTCCAGTATCTGAGCCGCCATCTTCTTGGTCTGTTCATTGATATCGTCGATGGTGCCTATCTGTGCACTGGCACTCTTCAACTGCATCTCATATACCTTGGTGATGCCTGTCAGCGTACGGTTCAGGTTCTCCATCTCCTCGGAGTCGTGCGCCAGGCGCTCGCTTTGGGCAGAGACTCTGGCGAGCATCTCCGTCAGTCGTTTCAGTTCATCCACGTAGTTCGTGGTGGCTTCCTCGAGTTCAGGATTGATAGGTGGCACACTGCCTCCGACGGGTCCGCCGATGACTCCTGTGCCGCCAGACATCGTCACCACTGACGAGGAGACGGCTGCGATAGCCTCTGTATCCACGACGGGAGCCTCATCAGCCGACGGCAACGGCATACTGCCACCTGTTATTGGCGTGCCAATGCCAGCACCACCTCCACCGATAATCACGGTTCCACCGCCGCCACCGCCGCCACCAATGACAACAGTACCGCCATTACCTTCAGTACTTCCTCCGGTATTCCCTTCAATAACACCGTCTGTTCCTCCGATGTTGCCTACAACGGTAGTACCTGGATGCATCTCCAGTTCCATACCGTCGGCCGTCTTGTCGAAGGGACGGTCAAAAGCAGAGATAAAGAACACGAACACCTCAGTACCCATACCGAGGAACAGGAAAAAGTTGGCTCCTGGCAAGTGGGTCAGTTTGAAAAGGGTACCTAAGATCACGATGGAGGCACCCCAACTGTAGGCATAGTTCAGGAACGTCTGGCCAGGCACACTGTCCATCCATTTCTGCAGCCGATATACGAAATTAAACTTGCTGTATGTTGTCATGCTGTAATTGGACGATTTGACTATTTCACTATTTGACTATTTCTTCTTTGCCTTTTCACTGGCGCTGTTTGCCAGACTACGCACACAACGGAAGCCGATGTAGGAACGTGGCTGGTTCTGATATTCCGACGAGCGCCAGGCCGAACGGATATACGACTCCGGGTCCTTCCATGAACCGCCTCTTACGCTCTTCTTCTTCAGACGGTAAGGATCCTCTATGGCCGCATTATACTTTAACTGAGGATTGAGGTCGTTCATAGCCTCCACGCCAGCCTCGGTATAGATGGTGCTCGTCCATTCAGCCACATTACCGGCCATATCAAAGAGGCCGTTGCTATTGGCCGCATAGATACCGACCTTACTGGTGATCAGGTTGCCGTCCTTCGTATAGTTACCGTCATCGGGCTTGAAGTTCGCATAGAAGCACCCCTTGCCACTCGCCACATCCTCATTGTCCCAGGGGAATTCGTTCTGGTCCTTCCCGCGGGCAGCATATTCCCACTCAGCCTCTGTCGGCAGACGATAGCGCTGTACAAAACGGGCGGCAGGACCAAGGCCCTTCAGCAGATACTCCGTGCGCCAGGCGCAGAAAGCATTGGCCTGTTCCCACGTCACGCCCACAACAGGATAGTCATTATAGGCAGGATTTGAGAAATAGTAGCGCATGTATATCTCGTTGTCGGAATTGGGAAAATCGTTCACCCAACAGGTGGTATCAGGGAAGATATTGACGATATAGGTGTTGAGGAAGTCCCAGGGACCTGTCAACTGACGGTTGATGGTTTCGCGCACAATCTTGCCCTCATCGTCGATATAGGCAGTATCCTTTGATATCCACACCTGTTCGTTCGGATCCACGGCGATATCTGTGTTCAGGTTACGCTCCTGAGGATTGATTCGGTTACGGCGCAGGGCTGCTGCCGTATAGTCGTAGATCTCATAGCGGTAGTTCATCTGACGGTAGTCGAGCATTTTGTCTCCTGTCACGGGATTGGTCACATATAAACCGTCGATAATCTCCTGCTCATCCTCACTGGGCTTGCGTGGCAGGGATTTCTTCCAGTTCAGGAACGTGCCGATCTCCTCACCGTCCTTATCAGTTTTCACGGTCTTGTAGGTCTCGTCAATCTCAGAAAGACGCTCGCGGAGGATAGAGTCACGCACATAATAAACGAACTGGCGGTACTTAGAGTTGGTAACCTCATACTCGTCCATCCAGAACCCATCGACGGAGATGTCACGATTGGGTGTCTTCTTGCCCCAGAGGCTGTCCTGACTCTCGATACCCATCTTCAGGTGCCCACGTTTAATCAGCGTCATCCCGTATGGTGTCGGTTCCGAGAAGGCTCTGCCTCCCGTACCTGTCACCTCACCACCGCTGGACATTGCCATCTTGCCACCAAAGCAACTGGACAAAAACAAAAGTAAAAAGGCATAAAGGTAAAAAGGTAATATCCTTTTTGCCCTGCTTCCTTTTCGCTTCATCATATTAGTTTCTCTTTCCATATTTTCGTTATTTACTTTTTTCCTTTTTTACTTTACAAGATTCTCACGCTCTTATGCAGGTTGCGGCCTTTCTTATAAAGGTTCAGTTCCGTCTGATAACCCACGAACAGTTCGTGACTTCCATTGCCTATGCTAATGGCAGAGGTATAGACCTCATAACTGTACCCTACCCTGATGCCGCGGATGTTACCACCCAACTGAATCGTCACAGAATTTGTCGGACTATAAGACAGACCTGCATACATCACCCTTTTCTCATGTGTATAGATCAGACGTCCGGAAATATCCCCACGATAGGCGACACCGTCAGTCCTCCCCAATACAGAGGTGTGTATGGATAAAAACGGATTTTTCAGCCGAATATTGTATCCGCCCGTCAAATAATAAGTGGCCGCCACGTTCAGTTCGTTCTTTTCTCCAAGTTCCACACGGGGAGAATTCAGGTGTAGCGCAGAGACACCCGCATACCAGTTACGGCGCTTGTAATAGACTCCTACCGAGATGTCGAAGCCTGTTCCATTGACGGAGGAACTGGTGAAAGCGGGGTCATTGGAGTCCTCTAGTTCCAGTTTTGATCCGTCAAAGTTTTCGCTCAACATACCTAACTGGATACCAAGACTCATTTTTCCACCCAGCAACTGAGGCTGGTAGGCATATTGCAGAGCGAGACGCTTATGGGAAAAGAGACCGATGTTATCGTTGATAAACTGGACACCTGCCCCATGGTAGGACTTCAGGGCATAGAAAGGCATGTCGGCAGCAGCGTACATTGTGTTCGGGTTATGCTCGAAACCAGCCATCTGCAGGGCGTATGCTGCTGCGATGTTCAACTTCGACTCCTTGCCCACAGCCGCAGGGTTAAACGAGGGTTCCATCGCCCAGTAATGGCTGAAGGACACATCATACTGCGCCCTGGCCACCAAGGTGACCAGGACCAACACCGTTATTATGGGCAGACGTCTCAACACCTCATAATAACGTAATTGCAGCAAATTTATTGTACGGTCAGTTTTCCAATGTTCACGTCACCCGAGCCGCTCGTCTGCTGGGAGAGATGCATCACCTTGCCACTGAGGCTGATGTCGCCAGAGCCTCGTAACTCACATTGGACAGACTGACATCCCTGTGAGAAGTCCGCATCGATGTCGCCAGAGCCTTTCAGGTATAATCGTGTTTCAAGGGTGTTCCACAAATGAAGGTCAATGTCACCAGAACCAACGAGGGTGGTCGTCATGTCCTTGGTCTCCACACGCTTCAAGTCTATGTCACCAGAGCCGATCAGTTCCACCTGGCAACGGTCACAGATCAGATCCTTGATGTCAATGTCACCAGAGCCTTTCAGTGTGACAGCCATATTGTCGCTATCAATCCGTCCGTTACTGATGAAGTCGCCGGAGCCGTTAAGCGTCACACCTATCATATCAGGAGAAGAGACATGGACAGTGGCCTCATCGTTTTCGTTGAACACGATGTTCACCACACCCATCTTCCCACGGTTACGGATGGAGAGCGTGCCTCCTGTCACTTCCGTCAGGATATTTTCGACGCCCTTGGCTGATCCCTCCACAACCACGGAGAACGTATCTGCCTGTGTGTAATAGACCGTTGGCGAACCATTGATCTCGATCTTCTCAAAACCAGTCAGTGGGCGGGTTTCCGTTATCCGCTCATCACTGAAACTCTCCACCACACTTCCTGTGTGGATACACGACACCGTTATCATTGACACAGTCAACAATAACACACTACCTAGCAATTTCCTTGTATTCATATTGTTTTCTTTTTGGTTTTACTTCCTGTCTATTAGACGGGAAATAAACCAGGTAAGTTGCAAACACTCAAAAGAAAATTCGCCAACCATCAAGTCAGCGGCAGATCTATCCAGAAGGTAGAGCCCTCGCCCAGATGAGAATCCACTCCGATCGTTCCTCCCAGACTCTCTACATGGGACTTGGCAACAGACAGGCCAAGACCTGTTCCCGGGATATACTCGTCGAGTTTGACGAAACGTTCGAAGATCTTCTTCTGATCCTCCTCGGGGATACCCTTACCCGTATCTTTCACCCATATACGCACATGATCTCCTTCCTGAAGGTCGAAGCCGAGCGTGATACGTCCTTTCTCTGTGAACTTCACAGCGTTCTGCATCAGGTGGTCGATGGTCTCGCTCAGTTTTCCGACATCGGTATTCATCATCAACTGCGAATAGGGGAACTGCGTGGCCAGGATAATATTTTGGGGATCGACCATAGCAGAATGATTCTTAACGGTCTCATTCAGGAGCGGTACGAGATCCGTCTGCATCTTGACAAGGTTCTTGGCCTCAGCCTCAATCTTAGACATGCTTACAAGACCATCAATAATGCGTAGCAGTTTGCGGTTGTTAAGTTGTATCTCATTGATCAGTTGATTGCGATCCTCCGCGTTTTCAACCACAGGCAACAGGTCGGCAAAGCCAACAATCGCATTAAGAGGCGTCCGGATCTCATGACCCATATTCGCCAGGAAGGCCGTCTTTAGACGGTCGCTCTCCTCGGCCCTATTACGGGCGTTGATCAGGTCTGCCTCCATCTTCTTCCGGCTGTCAATACGCATGGATGTTCCCACTATCTTAGCGGGATTCCCATCGGCATCACGGCTGGCAATCGTCGCATAACTCTCCTCCCAGTAGGTCATGCCCGTATGCCCCGACCTGACCTGATACTGCTGATGATATGTATTGCTACGCCCCATGCAGATATCGTCGATAGCCGTCATCACGCGCTGGGCATCTGACTTTGCTATCATCTCAGACAACATGGCCAGATGAGTTCCGGGCAGCAAAACATAGTTGTCCTGACTCTCGCGGAAGTCATTATCAATGGTAATAGTATGATTTTTAGGATCAATATGCCAGGTACAGAGTTTCATGGCCTTCAGGATGAACTCATATTCCACATTCCCTTCCTTCACCTTCTCCAACTCCGCCAACTCACTTTTCAGTCTGAGACCCGTGCGGCGCTGAATATAAAGAGAGGCAACAAGACCTATCAGCAGCAACAAGCCCACCCCCCAGATGAAATGAATCATAAAGGGATTATCTGACTGAGAATATAGCAATAATCCAAGCATTATCTTTCTGTAACTTTCGCAAAAGTACATATTTTCTCCGAAACAGGCGCAATTTATGCACAATTTTTAGCAAAAACCACAGATTTTTATTAGATTAACAGATAAAAAAGGTGTTTTTCCGTGAACTTCCATTAACTTTGCACACGCAATTCTACAGAATTGCTCAATTTGCTAATAATAATGGAACAGAAATTCGAATTGATCGCCAAAACGTTTATGGGACTGGAACCTGTACTGGCGAAAGAACTGACCCAATTGGGGGCTAATGATGTGAAGGAAGGCCGACGGATGGTTTCGTTTACAGGCAACAAGGAAACCATGTATCGCGCTAATTTCCAGTTACACACCGCTATCCGGATATTGAAACCCATCCGCCATTTCAAGGCTAAGAGCGCGGATGAAGTTTATGAGGAAATCAAGAAAATCGACTGGACAGACTATTTAGGAACGGACAAGACCTTTGCCGTGGATGCCGTGGTGTTCTCCGAAGAGTTTCGCCACTCCAAGTTCGTTTCTTATAAGGTGAAGGATGCCATCGTCGATCAGTTCCGCGAGAAGACGGGCAAGCGGCCGAACATTTCCGTCGCCAACCCCGACATCCGACTGAATATGCACATCGCCGAGGACCAGTGTACGCTGAGCCTCGACTCCAGCGGTGAGTCCCTTCACCGCCGTGGTTATCGTCACGAGAGCGTCGAAGCACCGTTGAACGAGGTACTGGCCGCTGGCATGATCCTGATGTCGGGTTGGCAAGGCGACACGGACTTCATCGATCCCATGTGCGGCTCTGGCACCCTACTCATCGAGGCGGCACTCATTGCAAAGAATATGGCACCGGGTCTGTTCCGCAAGGAATATGCCTTTGAGAAATGGCCCGACTTCGATGCCGACCTCTTTGACCAGATCTACAATGACGACAGTCAGGAGCGCGAGTTCAATCATCACATCTATGGCTATGACATCGACATCAAGGCAGTGAACACGGCGCTGATGAACGTGAAGGCTGCCGGACTGAGCAGTGACATCACCGTCAGGCAACAGGACTTCAAGGACTTCACCCAGCCTGAGGCGAAGAGCATCATGATTACCAATCCGCCATACGGCGAACGTATCTCCACGCCCGACCTTCTGGGTACCTACAGGATGATTGGAGAGAGGCTGAAGCACCAGTTCAAGGGTAACGATGCATGGGTGCTCTCTTACCGCGAGGAGTGTTTCGACCAGATCGGCCTGAAACCCAGCATCAAGATTCCCCTCTTCAACGGTTCCTTAGAATGCGAATTCCGCAAATATCAGATGTTTGACGGCAAGTTAAAGGACTTCCGTTCCGAGGGCGGCATCGTCAAGACGGAGGATGAAAAGCGTCAGATGGCCGAGAAACACCGTTTCAAGAAAAACCGCGAGTTCAAACAGCGTCTGGAAGAGACGGAGCAGAACGAGGAGGCCGACATCCGTTCATTCACCTTCCATCACCACGATTTGAAGCAGGACGAGAAAAGAGAGCATAGGGGACGTGAAGAAAGAGGTGAACGTAGGAATCGCGAAGACTGGGACGAGCGTAGGAATGGCTATAAGAGAGGACCTCGCTCAACCGAGGGACGCCCGCAGGGTAAGAACCGCGGCGGTCACGAGCGTTTCGACCGCAGCGGGAAGGGACGCAACTTTGCCAAAGGCAAGGATTTCGGCAGAGGCAGGGATATGAGTAGGAATAAAAAAACATTCAACGATGATGAGGAATAAGAATCTAGCACGGCTAGCATTACTAGCATGGCTAGCACCCCTAGCACCCCAGACCATGACATCTCAAGATAAACTTTTCACCCTTGAAGACCTGAACTTCGGCGGCACGAACTATCGTCGAATGCTGCCTGAGAACGAGTTTCTCGTCTGGTGGGGCGAACAACTGATGTATCAGGATGCCGAACAGGGAGGAACCATTGACAAGAACAGGCAAAAGGAACCGTTGTTTACGCTTGATGAGGTAAACGCTACCCTTTTGGGGGAAAGTTCCAGGATGCACAGCGCCTACAACGCGACTTACCCCTATGCAGACAAATCCCTTGTGAAGTTAAGTAACGATACCATACAGGTGTTGTATGACTTTAAGACCCACCAGACGGAACAGATTCTGCACATACAAGGCTCCGACAACCAAGACTGGAACAAGCAGTCACAGGCCATCGCCTATACTAAGGACTGGCAGTTGTATGTGAGGGGCGCCCAGGACCAGGAACATCAACTCACGACGGACGGTTCGCGTGAGATTGTCTATGGACAGGCTGTCCACCGTAATGAGTTCGGCATCGAGAAAGGTACGTTCTGGAGTCCTGACGGTCAGCGTCTGGCTTTCTACCGCATGGACCAGAGCATGGTGACAGACTACCCGCAGGTAGATATCTTCCCACGGGAGGCTGCCTACGAACCCGACAAATACCCGATGGCAGGTATGACTTCACATAAGGTGACAGTGGGTGTCTATGACCTGCAGACCGATAAGACCATCTATCTGCAGGCTGGCGATCCTACTGACCGTTACTTCACGAATATTGCTTGGAGTCCTGACAGCAAGACGGTCTATATGTTCGAGTTGAATCGCAAGCAGAACGACTGCCGTCTGGTAAGTTACAACGCCACGACGGGGGAGAAGATATCAGAACTATATCGCGAGACATCCGACAAATATGTGGAACCGATGCATCCCATTCAGTTCCTACCTTGGGATGACACCAAATTCATCCTGCAGAGTCAGAAAGACGGCTACAATCATCTGTATCTCTTCGATGTCAATGGTCAGGAACAGAAACAACTGACCCACGGTCCGTGGGTGGTTCTCTCCGTAGAGGGCTTCAATAAGAAGAGCCAGAGCATCATTTATATCTCTAATGAGAAACACCCATTACAGTCTAATCTTTACGCTATGAATGTGAAGACAGGTAAGCGCACACCTTTAGACCACGGCATTGGCAGTGTCCAAAGTGCCAGTCTGTCGGCTTCAGGACTGCAGATTTGTTATAAGTATTCCGCACCCGAGATACCCCGTGTGATAGAGGTGGCCAGCACCACTAAGGGCAAGAGTTACGAACTGCTGCGAGCCGCTGACCCCTGGCAGGGTTACCAGCAGCCCATCTTCGAATCAGGCAGTATCAAGGCTGCCGACGGTACGACTGACCTTTACTATAGGATGGTGAAACCCTATGACTTCGACCCTAACAAGAAATATCCGACGGTCGTTTATGTCTATGGTGGTCCCCATGCCCATAATATCGAGGCATCCTGGCATTGGTATAGTCGCTCATGGGAGACTTATATGGCACAGAAAGGCTATGTGTTCTTCATCCTTGACAACCGCGGCTCGGAGAATCGCGGTCGTGACTTCGAACAAGTCACTTTCCACCAACTGGGTCAAATCGAGATGCAGGATCAGATGAAGGGTGTAGAGTTCCTGCGTACCCTACCCTACGTCGATATGGGCCGGTTGGGTGTCCATGGTTGGAGTTACGGTGGTTTCATGACTATCTCGCTGATGACCAACTACCCTGACGTGTTCAAGGTGGGTGTGGCCGGCGGCCCTGTCATCGACTGGAAGTGGTACGAGGTGATGTACGGCGAGCGTTATATGGGCACGCCCCAGGATAACCCCGAGGGTTACGCCAAGTGCAGCCTCATCAGTAAGGCCAAGAACCTGAAGGGTAAACTGCAGATTATCACTGGCTATAACGACAATACGGTCGTGCCACAGCATTGTCTGTCGTTCCTCGATGCCTGTGTCAAAGCAGGTACACAGCCAGACTTCTTTGCCTATCCCGGTGAGGAGCATAACATGCGTGGTCATGCCAGTGTCCATCTGCATGAACGCATCACCCAGTATTTTGAAGATTATTTAAAGTAAGATATGAAGATATTATTATTAGGAAGTGGCGGTCGTGAACACGCCTTGGCATGGAAGATTGCTCAGAGCAGCAAGTGTGAGAAACTCTATATCGCCCCAGGTAACGCCGGCACCAGCAACTGCGGTGAGAACGTCGCCATGAAGGCTGACGACTTCGAGGCCATCAAGACCTTCTGTGTAGAGAAAGGCATCAACATGGTGGTCGTAGGCCCCGAGGACCCGTTGGTAAAGGGCTTCTACGACGAACTGAAGACAGATCCCCGCACCAAGGCCATCCCCGTCATCGGTCCCTCGAAGGCTGGCGCTGTGCTCGAAGGTTCGAAGGATTTTGCCAAGGGCTTCATGCAACGCCACAACATCCCCACTGCCCGTTACCAGACCTTCGACGGTGAGCATTTACTAGAAGGACTAGCCTTCCTGGAGACACTGGAACCACCTTATGTCCTCAAGGCTGATGGTCTCTGCGCCGGCAAGGGCGTACTCATCCTCCCTACCCTCGACGAAGCCAAGAAGGAACTGAAAGAGATGCTGGGCGGTATGTTCGGCAACGCCTCATCGATGGTGGTCATCGAGGAGTTTATGAGCGGTATTGAGTGCTCTGTCTTTGTCCTCACGGATGGTCAGCATTACAAGATTCTGCCCGAAGCCAAGGACTACAAACGTATTGGCGAGCACGATACAGGCCTGAACACGGGTGGTATGGGTTCTGTAACCCCCGTTCCCTTTGCCACGAAGGAGTGGATGCAGAAGGTCGAAGACCGTATCATCCGACCTACCGTCAAGGGACTGGCTGCAGAGGACATTGACTACAAGGGCTTTATCTTCTTCGGATTGATTAACCGCACCAACACCCCGACTGGTGAGCCCGAGCCTTACGTCATCGAATACAACTGTCGTATGGGTGATCCTGAGACCGAGAGTGTGATGCTCCGCCTGAAGAGCGACATCGTCGATCTCTTTGAGGGTGTGGCTGCTGGTGACCTTGACCAGCGCAGCATCGAGTTTGATCCTCGCGCCGCTGTCTGTGTGATGCTGGTCTCCGGCGGTTATCCTCAGGCCTACAAGAAGGGCTATCCCATCTCTGGCATCGACCAGGTGGAGGGCAGTATCGTCTTCCATAGCGGTACAACCCTGAAAGACGGTGAGGTGGTGACGAATGGAGGACGTGTCATCGCTGTCTCTTCCTATGGCAAGGATAAGGCCGAGGCGCTGCAGAAGTCTTTCGAGGAAGCCCAGAAAATCCAGTTCACCGACAAGTATTTCCGTCGCGACATCGGTTCCGACCTCTGAGAAGAAAGATAAGGACGGCATGAAACGGATCCAGAACAAAGTGGCTGAGAGCCGCAAGACTCTGCCAGGGGTGATACTGTATAGTATCGCCGTATGGTTTCTGGCAGGTCTGGTTCAACAGCAATGGTGGATCCAGTTCTTTTGTTTCGCACTGGCCTCCTTCCTGATGGTGGAACTGAACAGGCTCAACGTGCTGATACGCATCTACAGCCGTATGGTTTCCGTGGTTTTCATCGTGCTTTCTTCTGCCGCCGTCTTTCTCTTCCCATCCGTCGTAGGAGCCGTGATCCAGTTATGTTTTATCGCATCGTTGGCAACACTATACAACTGTTATCAGGACAAGGCCACCCCGGGCTGGACGTTCTACACCTTCCTCTTCTTGGGAATCGCAAGCATCGCAGATGTCCACATCCTGTTCTTCGTCCCTGTCTTTTGGCTGATGATGGCGACCATTGTCTATTCCCTCTGCTGGCGCACCTTCATTGCCTCATTGTTGGGACTGCTGACACCCTACTGGTTCTGGACAGCCTGGACACTCTGGCAGGAAAATGGGAACCCCACTCCCATCCTACAGCATCTCTCTGACCTGGTATCATTCCAGGTACCGTATGACCAAGCCCTAACACCCCCCCAGTTGCTGCTTTTGACACTGGTCGCGATACTTGGACTGATAGGGAGCATTCATTTCCTGCGTACCAGTTACCTTGATAAGATCCGAACCCGTCAACTGTATTACAGTTTCTTCATCATAGGACTGTCCGCCCTGACATTCCTGATCCTCCAACCTCAGCATTACGACATGCTGATACGCATCATAATCATTGCCGCCAGTCCGCTTATCGGCCACTTTATAGCACTGACGAGGACGAGGCTCACTAATATCGCCTTCCTCATCATCACGGGAGCCATCCTCATCCTCACCGCTGTCAACCTATGGATTTCATTATCTCATTCCTGACCCAGTATGGCTACTGGGGTATGCTACTGGCGGCCTTTCTGGCTGGCAGTTTCTTCCCCTTCTCCAGCGAGGCAGTCATAGTAGGACTGATGGCGACGGGCCTTGACCCATGGATACTGATGATCTACGGTACCGTCGGTAATGTACTGGGAAGCGTGCTCAACTATTGTTTAGGCCGTATGGGAAAGATGGAGTGGATCGAGAAATACCTGCATGTGAAGAAAGAGGATCTTGACAAGGCCCACCGTTTCATGGCGGGACACGGTGCCTGGATGGGATTCTTCGCCTTCCTGCCCGTGTTGGGCAGTGCCATCACCATCGCCCTGGGACTGATGCGCTCCAACATCGTCATCACGTTCATCGCCATCACTTTGGGCAAGATCTTCCGTTATATTATCTTAATTTACGGAGTCGGGCTCTTTATATAGCCATATTTTTCGTACCTTTGCAACCATATTACGATTATAACAAAAAAACGAGATAACATCCAATGAAACAATTCAGACTGGTAGATAATGTCTTAGGCTGGTTGTCGTTTCTGATAGCAGCCTTCGTCTATTGTTCTACGATTGAGCCGACAGCCTCGTTCTGGGACTGTCCGGAGTTCATTACCACAGGTTATAAACTGGAAATCGGCCACCCGCCGGGGGCACCGTTCTTCATGCTGACAGCCAACCTTTTCTCACAGTTCACCAGCGACCCCACACAGGTGGCACGGATGGTGAACATGATGAGTGCCTTGCTGTCGGCCACGTGTATCCTCTTCCTGTTCTGGAGCATCACGCACCTCACGCGCCGTCTGCTCATCAGCGACTGGAGCGAACTGACCCTGCCGAAGACCATTGCCATTGAGGCATCGGGTCTTGTTGGAGCCCTCATCTACACCTTCAGCGACACGTTCTGGTTCTCCGCTGTCGAGGGTGAGGTCTATGCCTATTCCTCGGCATTCACGGCCGTGGTGTTCTGGCTGATCCTGAAATGGGAGGATGTGGCCGATGAGCCCCACAGTGACCGTTGGCTGGTGCTGATCATGTATATGACGGGACTCTCCATCGGCGTCCACCTGCTGAACCTGCTCTGCGTGCCCGCCATCGTACTGGTATGGTACTACCGCCGCTTCCCCGATGCCAACCTGAAAGGGTCACTGATTGCCCTGGGCATCTCCATCGTGATCCTGGCTGCCGTGCTCTATGGTGTGGTGCCTGGCATCATCACCGTCGGCGGATGGTTCGAACTGTTCTTTGTCAATACGCTCGGCATGCCGTTCAATACGGGCGAGATCATCTATATCATCCTGCTCGTGGCCTGTGTCATCTGGGCCGTCTATGAGACCCAGACTCAGAAGCATGGCCAGAAGATCCAGAACATCGCCTTCCTGCTCTCCGTAGGCATGCTCGGTATTCCGTTCTATGGCTACGGCTGGTCGGCATTCATCATTGGCATCATTGTCCTGGCAGTGCTCTGGTTTGTTGTGAACTACACTCGTAACAAGCAGCCGCTGATCTCCGCCCGCATCAAGAACACGATGCTGCTCTGCATGCTCATGCTGATGATCGGCTACTCCAGTTATGCCCTTATCGTGATCCGTTCATCTGCCAACCCGCCGATGGACCAGAACTCGCCGGAGGATATCTTCACCCTCGGCGACTACCTGGGGCGCGACCAGTACGGCTACCGTCCCCTGCTCTACGGTCAGGCCTATACCTCACAGGTCGCCTTGGAGAGCGACGGTCACTACTGCCGTCCCGTGATGTCGAAGGGCAAGCCCGTCTGGCAACGCAAGGAGAAGGCTTCGGCCGACGAAAAGGACTCCTACTTCATCGTCCGCACGAAGGATGAATACAAATATGCCCAGAACATGCTCTTCCCACGTATGTACGACAGTGGTCATGCCGCTGCCTACGAGTCGTGGATGGGTGGTGTCGATGGTACGGAGGTACCCTACGACCGCTGCGGCGAACCTATGATGGTCAAGGTACCCTCACAGTTTGAGAACATCCGTTTCTTCCTCTCCTACCAGTGCAACTTCATGTACTGGCGTTACTTCATGTGGAACTTCGCCGGTCGTCAGAACGACATCCAGGGCAATGGTGAACTGGAGCATGGCAACTGGCTCTCGGGCATCCCCTTCATCGACAATGCCCGCCTCGGCGACCAGAGTCTGCTGCCCGATGAACTGAAGGAGAACAAGGGGCACAACGTGTTCTACTGTCTGCCGCTGATCCTCGGTCTGCTCGGTCTCTTCTGGCAAGCCTGGTTCACGCGTAAGCGCCAAGTGGGTGAGAAGACCATCGACGATCCTATCGGCATCCGCCAGTTCTGGGTGGTGTTCTTCCTCTTCTTCATGACGGGTCTCGCCATTGTTGTCTATCTGAACCAGACACCGATGCAGCCCCGTGAGCGCGACTATGCCTACGCTGGCTCCTTCTATGCCTTTGCCATCTGGTGCGGCATGGGCGTGGCCGCCATCATCGACTGGCTCAACCGCAAACTCAAGAAAGAATCCCTCGTCCTAACTGGACTAGTATCCCTAGTATCTCTAGGAATTCCTATCCAGATGGCCTCCCAGACCTGGGACGACCACGACCGCTCTGGCCGCTACTGCTGCCGCGACTTCGGCCAGAACTACCTGATGACCTTGCAGGAAGAGGGCAACCCCATCATCTATACCAATGGCGACAACGACACCTTCCCCCTCTGGTATAACCAGGATACGGAGAGTGTGCGTACCGATGCCCGCGTCTGCAACCTCTCCTATCTGCAGACCGACTGGTATATCGACCAGATGCGCCGTCCTGCCTACGACTCGCCCAGCGTACCTATCACCTGGAGCCGACTGGAATACTGTGCCGGCACCAATGAGTACGTACAGATCGACCCGTCGCTCAAGGAGCAGGTCATCCAACTCTACGAGGAACAGCCCGAGGCAGCCCGCGAGCAGTTCGGCGACGATCCCTTCGAGTTGAAGAACATCCTGAAGAACTGGGTGCGCGCTACCAATAAGGACTTCCACGTCATCCCCACAGACACCGTCTATGTCACCATCGACAAGGAGGCCGTCCGCAAGAGCGGTATGATGATGGCAGCCGACAGCATCCCCGACCGCATGGTGATCTCCCTGAAGGGCAAGAGCGCGCTCTACAAGGGTGACCTGATGATCTTGGAGATGATCGCCCAGTGCAACTGGACGCGCCCCATCTACGTAGCCATGACCGTGGGCCAGGAGAACTACATGAACCTCGGCGAGCACTTCGTCCAGGAGGGTCTGGCCAACCGCATCACCCCCTTCCGCACCTACTACACCGACAGTCGCGGTAACCTGGTGCCCATGGAGGGCGTGAAGCGCTTCGACACGGAGAAGGTGTTCGACAATGTGATGCACAAGTTCAAGTTCGGCGGCATCGACCAGCAGGGCATCTATCTCGACGAGACCGTCATGCGCATGTGCTATACCCACCGCCGTCTGCTCTCCCAACTCGCCCTGAATCTCGTGCAGGAGGGCGACACCGTCAGGGCCAAGCAGGTACTCGACAAGGCCGAGAAGGAGATCCCTGGCTATAACGTGCGCCACGACTACCAGAGCGGATCACTCGACCTCGTGCGTGCCTACGTCCTGACAGGCCAGAACCAGAAGGCCCAGCAGTTGCTCGACGAACTCTGGCAGAAGTCCTGCCAGTACATCCAGTGGTACTGTTCTCTTGACGACATGCGCTTCAGCGGATCCCAGCGCGACTGCATGGTCCATATCTACATCTTGCAGCAGATGCTCGAAGTGCAGGACCTCATCTCCGAGGAGCAGGGCGACAAGAAGGAGCAGCAACTCGAGGGTTACATGCGCCTCTACCAGTCGAAAGGAGGAAGTTGGGAATAAAAGAATGATAAGTAGATGTTCATAGAGCAACCCGCCATCTACCTCCGCTGGCTCTATCCGAAAGCCTACTGGAGAATGGACCGTCACGACAGGTCTGTCTATCTGACCTTCGACGACGGTCCCATCCCCGACGCCACCCCCTTCATCCTCGACACCCTGAAGCAGTTTGATGCCAAGGCCACCTTCTTCATGGTGGGCGACAACGTGCGGAAGCACCCCGAACTCTACGAGCGCATCATCGCCGAGGGCCATCAGGTGGGCAACCACACGCACAACCACATTCAGGGACTATCCCACACCATCAAGGAGTACAGTTACAATGTGGAGAAGGCCAATGCCTATATCAAGAGCCACTATGTGCGTCCGCCACACGGGTGGATGCGCATGGGACAGTACGCCTGGCTCAGCCGTAAGTACAAGATCGTGATGTGGGACCTCGTCACCCGCGACTACTCCAAATGGCTGACGGCAGAGGATGTCGTCAATAATATTAAGAGGTACGCGCGCAATGGTTCCATCATCACCTTCCACGACTCGCTGAAATCCATCGACAAACTGCGCACCGCCCTCCCCGCCTCGCTCCAATGGCTCAAAGAGCAGGGCTACGCCTTCAAGACATTCCCCTAGGACTCCCTAGGAAAGCCTAGGAAAGCCTAGGATATCCTAGGAAAACCTAGGAAATCCTAGGAAATATCAATAACCCCTAAAACACCAATAACAATGAAAAGATTACTAATTACTCTTCTAACAGCAACAGTTACAATGACAATGAACGCTCAGCCACAACTGACAGCCTCGAATATCGACGAGGTGCTCAAGGCGATGACCCTTGAGGAGAAAGCCAAACTACTCGTTGGCGGTGCTAACAACTTCTTCGGTACAGGCGCCGTCGTAGGCGGTGAGGCCGACCTCGTGGCTGGTGCCGCAGGCACCTCCCCCGCCATCCCACGTCTGGGCATCCCCGCCACCGTACTCACCGACGGTCCTGCCGGTGTTCGTATCAACCCCACCCGTAAGGGCACAGATAAGACCTACTATGCCACGGCTTTCCCCATCGGCTCGTGCCTCGCCTCCACATGGAACACCGATCTTGTCAGCAAGGTGGGTGAAGCCATCGGCAACGAGACCAAGGAATACCGCTGCGACGTCATCCTCGGTCCGGGCATGAACCTGCACCGCAACCCTCTCTGCGGCCGTAACTTCGAATACTACTCGGAGGATCCGCTGCTGACGGGAAAGATCGCCGCCGCCTATATCCAGGGCGTACAGAGCCAGGGCGCCGGTGTGTCGGCCAAGCACTTCGCCGTGAACTCACAGGAGACCGACCGTACCAGCGTCGATGAGCGTGTCTCGCAGCGTGCCGCCCGTGAACTCTACCTCCGCGGCTTCGAGATTGCCGTCCGCGAGAGCGACCCCTGGACCATCATGGCATCGTATAACCAGATCAACGGCCAGTACTCGATGGGCAACCATGACCTGCTCACCAAGATCCTGCGCGACGACTGGGGCTATAAAGGTATCGTGATGACCGACTGGATCGGCATCCGTCAGGGGCTGGAGACCATCAGTGAGGTACATGCCGGCAACGACCTCATGGAGCCCGGCCAGCCCAAGCAGGTCGAGGAGATCATCGCTGGCGTAAAGGAAGGCCGTCTCGACATCGCCGATGTCGATCGTAACGTGCGCCGCATGCTCGAGTACATCGTCAAGACCCCGAGTTTCCACCAGTATCCCGCCAGCAACGCCCCCGACTTCAAGGCCCACGCCGCCATCACCCGTCAGAGCGCTGCCGAGGGTATCGTCCTGCTGAAGAACAACGGTACGCTGCCCTGGAACTTCCACCCCAAGGCACTCAACGCGCACCTGCCAAACCTTCGTCCCTCACCCCAGATCAGAACGGTCGCCCTCTTCGGCGAGAACTCCTACGACTTCCTCTCTGGCGGTACGGGTTCCGGCTGCGTCCATCCCCCTTATGTCGTCGATATGCTCGAAGGTCTGAAGAACGCCGGCATCCAGTCGTCGGCCACACTCACCGATATCTACCGGAAGTACATTGACTATGCGCGTGTAAAATTCCAGGCCGAGCGCCATCCCGCCAAGTGGTTCCAGACCGAGGCGATGGGGCAGCAGAAATATCCCGAGATCGCCCTCTCGCCCATCGCCATCGCTAAGGAGGTACAGGGCGCCGACGCTGCCATCATCACCATCGGCCGTCAGGCTGGTGAGGGTATCGACCGCGACATCGACACGGAGTTCAACCTCATCCCCGAGGAGCGCAACCTGATCATCGACGTCTGCAACGCCTTCCATCAGGCCGGCAAGCCCGTCATCGTCATCATCAACTCCGGCAGCGTCATCGAGACAGTCTCCTGGAGCAGTTATCCCGACGCTATCCTCTGCGCCTGGCAGCCAGGCATGGAGGGCGGCAACTCCATTGCCGACCTGCTCACGGGTCAGGTGAACCCCTCGGGCAAACTCACGATGACATGGCCCATCGCCGCCACCGACCACGCTTCCACGAAGAACTTCCCCGGTAATATCGACACCTATAGTTTCGAGGTGATGATGGGCAACAAGATGCCCATCCCCGGCCACGACTATACCAACCACGAGGAGGATATCTACGTGGGCTACCGTTTCTTCGACACCTTCGGGAAGAACGTTGCCTATCCCTTCGGCTTCGGCCTCAGTTACACCACGTTCGAGATGTCGAAACCCGTGGTGAAGGCCAAGGGGAAGGATGCCGTCGAGGTGAGCATCACCGTGAAGAACACGGGTAGCGTCAAGGGCAAGGAAGTGGCACAGGTATATGTCGAGGCGCCCAAGGGCCGTCTGGAGAAGCCCGCCCAGGAACTGAAGGCCTTCGCCAAGACGCGCGAACTCTTGCCCGGCGAGAGCCAGACGCTCACGATGACCATCCCCGTGCGCCTACTGGCCTCCTTCGACGAGGCTAACAGCCAGTGGCTCACGGAGGCAGGCACCTATACCTTCCGCATCGGCAACAGCAGCCGTAACATCGCCGCCACCGCCCAACTGAAGATTGCCGAATATGCTGAGAAGACCGCCAATGCCCTCGCTCCCCAGCATACTCTCAACCTGCTGAAGCAATAAACACATGGCACTTATGTGCCCTCTTCTATCATCTGCCCCCAGGGCCACCCCCTGGCTGCCCTCCGCCGCCAGGGGTGTTGCCACCGCCTCCTTGACCGTCGCTATTTCCACCTGTATATGAGGAGAGCGAAACTGAGGATCCGCCAGAGACAGTAGCATCCGTATAGCCGACTCCACCGAAGATGGATGTACCATCGCTGACAGTGACGCCTGATTTCAGGGTTGGTGTGGAGGCAGCAGAGACCACAAGCGTATTACCTCCGCTCGAAGGAGTCTGGAAGGCGAAGGTCTCGTCGCCGTATGTTAAGGCATACCAAGTGCCCGTACTCCAAGAAGAGGCAGAATAACACGACTGCGTAAGGCTGCTGCCGGATTCCAGTCCGCCAATGGCAACGAGCGTACCTCCGGTGACATATAGTTTTTTCTGCTCCTCGGAGTTGGCATCTATAGCCACTTCGGGAGACTTGCAGCCAATGGCATAGATCAGACCACCCTCGATGTAGCAGTTACCGTTAGCATCGATGCCATCGTTATCTGTGGCACGGGCATAGACGAACCCACCGGTAATCGTAAGGTCTTGTGCAGAGTTGATGGCGTCGTCGTAGGCATTCACCGTTGTATAGCCTCCCGTGATGTTGAGATAGTTCTTGCTCTCAATACCCTCGGCATTGGTACCGCTGGTAGTGACATTAACGGTTCCACCATGAATGACCAGACCGCCACTGTAAGCATAACTGTTGCCGCTCTGGCTCTTCACACCAGCCTTGATGCCCTTGGGTGAGGAGTAATAGTCGCTGCTTATCCTATCGGTATCGCCCGTATAGTTGGTATTCTCTGTCGTACCATTATTATAATAGAGTCCACCACTGGTCTTTACATCGATGGTTCCATCGCTGACAGTCAGCACACCGTCACACTTCATGCCCTTGCCACCTGAGCCCTTGGCAACCAGCGTGAGCGTACCACCGCTGACAGTCATATTACCATCAGCAGCCAGCCCGCATGCAGCCTTGGTCTCGCTGTCGTCACTGTCCCATTCACCATCACCAGTAGTTGTCACACTGATGGTGCCATCGGTAATCAGCATATCGCCCTCGCTTTTGATGCCTTTGGCCGCAGTGGCAGCGCAGTCGATAGTGATAGTACCGCCTTGGAGGTAGATGTTACCTGAGTCCTCGTCTTCATGGTCGGTAGTCTCACCCGTCGAACTGTCTCCATCTATATCACACTGGATGCCATCATCGCCTGTATCACTGATACAGACAGTGCCGCTTTCCATGAGGAAATACTCGTTGCTGCTGATGCCGTCGCCGACTGCTGAGAGGACGTTGATCGTTGCATTCTTGACTGTCATATACTCGCCAGTCTTGATACCGTGCTTCACGTTACCTGTCACATTAAGCGTACCCTTCTGCTTAAACTCGGCATGGCCTTTCACATAAAGGCAACCCTTCTGTGAGCCGCTTGCAGCATCGACAAGCGTATTGACAGTGCCTGTGACGACCTTCACATTAATCCGCTTGCCATTCTGGATATGCACAGCAGCACCGCTATACACAGGTGTCGTGTTCGTAAGTGTCAATCCGTTGAGTTCCACCGTGGCCTTATATGATCCCGACATATAGAACTCACCGTCTGTGGAGGTTCCGCTGAGCACATAGGTGATCTCATCAGCCAGATCGTCGCTCTGTGCTATCGAGACGTGCGCTCCACTGACTGTCGGGGTCAGATACTGGGCCACGTTGCCTGCAATACTGACAGCAACTGACGTTCCGCTATAGGCGATGCTGACAGTGTTGTCAGTCACCGTAGTATTGTCAACTGTTATCGACGTGATGTCACTGATAGTGAAAGACTTACCCATGATCGTGAGCGTTGTGCCGTCTTCATAGACCATATCACCAGTTTGCGCTGCAGGAAACTGATATGTAACATTCCCTACATTGACATTAAGTGTTTGTGCCCAGACTGTTGTAGTCAATACAAGGGCAGAGAAGAGTGAATATATCTTTTTCATGTTGATTTAATTGAATGGGTTATTTAATAACGACCTTCTTGCCATTACGGATATAGATCCCCCTTGTGGGGTTATCTACACGCATGCCTTGTAAATTATAATAGACATCCTGTTCGACACCAGTCTGGATAGTTTCATTAATACCTGTCATATTTCCTGCTATAGTACTAATCTTCATCTGGATCGTCTCCTGCTCTGACAGACCGTAATCGGTACTGTTTTGGGAACCACGAGTAAGAGAGGCAAAAGACACAGGAAGTTGCAAATAACACTTGCCATTACCGATATTGGCAGTACCGTTCACACTGACAAACGTTCCTTCTGACAGATAGTAATTCCTTAAGTCGCCATCATTCTCATCAATGTCCAGTGACTCACCACTTATATTCCCAACAAACATGTTACTATAGTTGGATTGTACGGCTTCTGAAGGGATTTCGTAGTCTCCCGCATCTCCTTTCAACAGGACACCCTCACCAGCCTGAACCCTGAACACGCGCGTCAGCCAGACCGTGTTGCTATTCTTCTCATAACCCGTAGCCGTGAATGCCTTCAGACCATCCACGTTGGTAAAGTCAACATCGACAGAGGGAGCATAGGTGGCCTTGCCAGTACTGCCAATTGTGACAGATTGTGAAGACCCGGCATGTGCCGTATTAAACGCGGCAGGCAGACGAAGGTAGCACTTGTTCTCACCTACTGTCGCTGAGCCGTTGACCTTCGTAAACTCTCCATTCTTCAGGTAGTAATTCACATAGGCTCCGTCTTCTTCTGTCTCATCTATCGTGATAGAAGACCCGAGGTTACCTATCAACATATTCTTATAGTAAGAAGACAGAGAGGATGATAGCACTGGCACCTCGAAGGTAGAATTGGCATCTCCTTTCAACAGTACCGGTGTCTCCGCGGGAACCTTGGTGACACGTGTCAGCCAGATGATTCCCTGATCCTTGTCGAAACCTGTAGCCACAAATGCCTTCACATTATCAATAGCACTGAAATCAAGTGACTCGTCACTGCAATAGGTTGTCTTGCCACTATCACCAAGAGTTATGCTTTCGTAAACAGCCTGACTGTCCATCTCTTCATCTGAGAAAAACATCTTGCTGAGATCTGTGAGGGCAATCTGTGTGTCGCCCGCCATAAATAAACCATCAGAGAACGTTATGGAAAGGTCGGAGAGTTCAAGCGAAACACCCGTTCCATCTGTCTTCTGAACATTCAAATAGGTGAAGTCGTCTGCTTTTACTGACTGGAATATCAAGAACGACATCACTAACAAAAAAGTACCTTTCATAAAACAACCATTTAAACTGTTAATAGTAACTGCAAAAGTAAACAGAATAAGATAACGGTGCAATTCTATTCAACGAATGACTTGTTTTAATCAGCGAATGACTGACGACTACGGAGCCACCATTTGTTGCTACGGAGCCACCGTTTGTTGCTATCGTGCCACTATTTTTTCCTATAGTGGCTCCGTAGCGGAAAACGGAGCCACTATAGGGATGAATTCTCGAGAGAATCCGGGTGATAAGTACCACCAGATATCCTGCACCCGACCCCTTCTATTCCGGGGAGGGCTTCCATATACGCGCGCGTATATGTGTGCACGCATAATATAGTTGGCATACTCACTTTTTATGTGTCCCACCTGTCCCATCTGTCCCTTTTCCGCAAAACGACAGGGACACATGGGACAGATGGGACACTTGTTTTCGGCTTTAACCTCCTATCGCGCGCGAACGCGCGATAGGAAGGTCGTATCTGTTTTCATCGAACCCACGTCAATTGATGAGGCGAGGGCCTTCATGCTTAGTCCGTCGGGATGTCGGCCTTGGTGATGGTAACGAGGTCGGCATCGCTGATATCGGCAGCGGAGGCCAGACGGGTGTTCTGGCGGAAGATCACCTCATTATAGAGGAGTTTCATCTCCGAGCGACCGCCCTCGGCATGGGAACCGAAGTAGCCCACGAGCGTCTCCTGTGCATCGTCGGCCAGGCGCATGTTCTGCTGACGGAGGTAGTCGGTGAACAGACGGGCGAGTTCGGCGGGCGTGTAGTCGTCGAACACGAAACGGTCGTTGACGAACTCCGCGAGCACGGGCAACTGTTCCTCCACCTGTTTCCACTCCGACGGGTTGGCATCGATGACATAGATGGTCTTGCCGTGCTGGGCGAGCATGTCGTCGATGAGTCGGCGCTCCATCTGCGGATTACCAGCGACACGGGCGAGCAGGTCGGAGGCAAAGAGCGTTTTCATGCCCTCCTTGTCAATGATGCCGATGTCAGAGAGCACCTGTCGCATGGCCTCGCGGAACTCCACCTGTCCCGTGTCAGGATGACCGATGAAGGCGAAGCAGATACTGAGGTTCTGGAACGGCGTATGCGTCAGTTCTGCACGACGGCGGTTGAGTTTGATCTGATTGAGCAGGTTCTCCATCTTCTTCTTCGCACTGGCGGCACCCACGAGTTTATCGAAGGCCTGCATGAGATCCGTGGTGGTGGCATTGGCCTTGGCCTGTTCGCCGGCGATATCCACGAGCGTGAGCGTGCGAAGGTCGTCGGGCGTACACTGCTGCTGCTCCAGTTTCGGAGCCAGACGGGCACCCTGGCGCTCCTTGGCCTGCTTGAAGATGTTCACCACGGCACCGGCATTGCCGAACGACTGCGGGTTACGCTGGTCATAGACCGTATGGAAGAAGGCGCTGATGCCCTTCTCGGCCCCCTCGTCGAGGGTCATATTGTTCTTTGCCAGGAGGTTGCGGAAGATCTGCTCCAAGGCCTCGGGACCGTAGTCGTCGAACTGGATAGTGCGGAAGCGGCGCTCCAGGCCGGAGTTGGTCTTCAGGAAGTCGGTCATCTCCTTGGTATAGCCCGCGAGGATGCAGACGAACTTACCCGCATCGGCGGTGAGCCGCTGCAACAGGGTGTTGATGGCCTCGATGCCGAAGCCGCCGCCATCGCCCTTGTTCAGCGAGTACGCCTCGTCGATGAAGAGCACGCCGCCCATGGCGGAGTCGATGACGTTGGAGGTCTTGATGGCCGTCTGGCCTGTATAGCCCGCCACAAGGTCCTTCTCCGTGACCTCAACGAGATGGCCACGGGAGAGTACGCCGAGGGAAGTGAGGATGTCGGCCACGAGACGAGCCACGGTGGTCTTGCCCGTGCCGGGATTACCCATGAAGATATAATGGGGTGCCTCACGACGGACGGTCTCGCCCGTCAGTTTGGCGCGGGCCTCATCAGCGCGGAACGACTCCACCATCTGGCGCAGTTGTGTCTTGATATTGTCCAGCCCTACCAGTTTGTCCAGTTCGGCGAGGGATTCCT
Source organism: Prevotella sp. (assembly GCA_017430675.1). The sequence goes on along the minus strand of JAFRMM010000109.1, from coordinate 12,874 downwards.
CGGCAGAGAGGGCTTTGCGCTGCTCGAAGGGGATATCCTCGGGCTCGATGGTCTGATAGACCTCTGCGGTACGCTCCTCCTTGGACAGTTCGCGGATGCGGAGCGACAGGCGGCTCTTAACGGTCTCCAACAACTTCGCCATCTCTCCGGCATTGCCCCAGTTCTTATCTTTCGAGGCGAGCATCTCACTGACCTTGCGGAAGAGCACGGCCTCCGTCTCCTTCGCCAACAGGTAGCCCTGACGGTCAGCCATCTGGGTGAAGATCTTCACGAGTTCCACGGCGGAGTAGTCGTCGATATGGATGCGATGGGTGATACGGCGGGCGATACCCTCGTTCACACGGATGAAATTGTCCATGGGAGCAGGGTAGCCGGCGAGGACCACGGCGAACTTACCGGCATCGTCCTCCATGCGCTTCATCAGCACCTCGACGGCTTTCGTGGCCTCGGCATCCTTCGTGCCCGCATCATTGACGGGTGCGAACGAATAGGCCTCGTCGATGAAGAGCAACTTACCCATGGCCAGGTCGCAGTACTTGCCCATCGCCTCGCCGGACGAGTTCTGGTACTTGCCCACGATGTCCTTGCGCTCGCACTCCACGATGTCGGGAGAGGAGAGCAGTTTCATGGCATGGAGGATCTCGCCGAGTTTACGGGCGACGGTGGTCTTGCCCGTGCCGGGATTACCGGTGAGGATGATATTAAGTTTCATGGTCTGCTGCGTCTGGAGTCCGAGTTCCAGGCGCTCGTCCATGTCGGCCTTCTGCGAGGCGATCTCGCGCACGAAGTCCTTCACGGCCTGCATGCCCACGAAGTCCTTGTCGAGTTGGGCGACGATCTGATCCACGTCGAGTTCCTTCAGGGCTTCCTCGCCCTCTATGTCGGCACGGTTGAAGACATGGTCCTCTGCCCTGCCCTCCTGAAGCAGCCGCTCACGGTGACGCTCCACAGCCTCCTGGAAGGCGGACATCACCTCACGGGCATTGCCGAAGTTCTTCGTGCGACGCTTGTACATCTTCTCGAAGAACTTCTCCAGATGCTCGTCGGCATCGGCATCGAGGGTATAGCCTTCCTTCGCCGTCTTACCACGGAAGATGCTGGTGAGTTGGTCGGGGGTATAGTCGGCAAACTCCAGACGACGGTTGAAACGGGAGGCGAGACCGGAGTTGGCATCGAAGAAGTCAAGCATCTCTTTGGTGTAGCCCGCGATGATACAGACGAACTTGCCGCGCAGTTCCTCGACAGGCTTCAGCAGGGTGTTGATGGCCTCGCGCCCATAGTCGCTGCCCTCACCGGAGGAGAGGGTGTAGGCCTCGTCGATGAAGAGCACGCCGCCCATGGCGGAATCGACCACCTGACGGGTCTTCGGGGCCGTGCCACCCACGAACTTTGCCACAAGATCCTCACGGGTGACCTCGATGAGTTGACCGCCGGGCAGGATGCCCAAGGCACTGAGCATGTCGGCGAAGATACGGGCCACGGTAGTCTTTCCCGTGCCGGGATTGCCGAGGAACACGTACTGGTCGCTGAACGGCGGCAGGGCCTTCGGGTCGTTCTTCTCGATGCGGTACTGTTTGATATTCTCCACGATGCTGTGCATCTCGCGCTTCACGTCGTCGATACCGATGAAAGCGTCGAGACGGCTCAGTATCTCGTCGGGTGTCTGCTCCACGAAGATGTCACCGGAGATATCGTCGGGCGCCACCTGCGTAGTATGGCCGTTCTCCAGACAGCGCTTATAGATGCCGTCGGCCTTCTCCGTGGCCTCATAGGCGTTGCGGAAGGTGAGTTTGCGGTTCTTCACGAGATAGCGGAAATAGCCGAGTAACTTCCCGTCGGCCTCACCCTCCACGGAGAGACCGCGACGGCTGAGTTCACGCTTACAGATAGCGTAGAGTTCCTGCGCGCTGCAGTCGTGGAGTTCGAGCACCTTGGCAAAGCGGCTGCGCCCGCTCTTCTTCTTCTGGAAGTAATACTCCACCTGGTTCTTCTCTCCTGCGAAGATCACGACAGGATAAGTCAGCCAGTCGGCAGAAAGGTCGCGCTCCCAGTCTTCCATCATACTTATCAAGCGGTCGATGGGCGTCAGGTGCTCCGTGTCGGTCATCAGCAGATGGACATTGTCGATCACGAGCAACTGACCTTTCATGTCGTCGAGCCCACGCTCGGAGAGGCTGTTGATCCACTGGTTATACTCCGAGGCATCCACCTTCTTGAGACGGGGATTGGTAAGCACGCCATAGGCGAGGAACAACTGGTGGATGAGATTGATGACGAAGGTCTTACCCGTACCACTATTGCCGAGTACAAGCATGTCCATCTCCGGGCGCTGGCGCATACGTCCCTCCTGCTTCGAGGCATTATAGAAAGCGACAAGGCGCTGCACCTCATCCAGGACAGACTCCTTACCCACGGCCTCGGCCAAGAGGGAGTCGATATCAATCCGTGGGCGTTGTGTCTGTTGCTGTGGCACAGCAACAGATTGAACGGTGGGACTGACGGGTACACCTTCCGGCTGGCGGGTGCCACAGATGGTACAGAAACGGGCGTTATCAGCCAGTTCGTGCTGGCACTTGATACATCTTTTCATATCCTGATCTTATTGGTTATATCTGTTTAACGGGCGCCAGGGAATCGTCATCTCCACGGACTCGCCGAAGGACTTGACCAGACGGTCGCCCTCCTCGGCATACACCACCTCACGGCCGTCGAGTTCGTAGTGATCCACCATCTTGTCGGTCTCGAAATTATACTCCTGCTGGTTGTCGATGCGGTGCTTCGGACGACTGTTCTCCAGCAGTGTCCAGTTGATGAGGAAGCAGCCCGTGCCACAACCGCCGGCACTGCCCACCGCCTTCGGGGGATAGAAATTCAGATGGCGCTTGTAATCCTTGGCGGCGATGAGTTCGTACTTCCCGTCATAGAGGGCAAAGACGGCCTGATAGTCGTCGCTCTCAGAGCCGAGCATCAGTTCGGGCGAACCGTCACGGTCGATGTCGATGACGGCGTAGCGGGTGACGGGCTGCTGACCGTCCATCATGGCCTGATCACTGTATTCATCCCACATCTTGTCGATGTTCTCGATCTCCACGCGCTCGCGCCCGGGCTTCATGCCGTCCCAGAGATAGACGTGCGTGATGGCAAACATGGCGTTGATATAGTATTCCGTCACCTTCATGTCCTTGCCATGCTGGGGCAGACTGATATGCACGATACCCTCAGGATGATTCGGTGCAAAGAGACGGTCGAGGCCCTTCTCTGGTTTCAGGATGCCCGTGGCAGGATCCAGATCGTAGAAAGCCACCATGGCCTTCACTTGGGATGACTGCTGTTCGAAGGCGATGGCGAAGAGTTTATGACCGTTACTGCGCTTCCACACACAGGCCTGCATTGACTCGCTGGAGGCGTCGTCGCTGCCCTCGGCGAAACTGGCGAAACCATTGGGACGGTCAAGTGTAATAAGCCACTTCTGCTGATCGGCAGGGCGCGACACATCCGTCAGGAACTCACTGCCGCTGTAGGTGGGATAATTGAGATTGAACATACCCACAAGGTCGAGGATCCCCCCGCTCTTGGGACCTTGGATAGTCTTCGTCTGCCACTGAGCCTGAAGTTCGTCGATGCTTATACGTTTCTGCGCTGAAGCCGTCAGTACCAGCATGGCACATATCAATAATAAACCTTTTTTCATATCTTTACTATTATTCCTTTAATTCTGTATTTCGCGCCACCAGATGGCAATGTTGTCCACCTCGGGCAACGACTCCATATAGCGTTTGCCCTCGGCCTTGTCCATGGGTTTACCGTCGAAACTGCACTCATCGATCTCACCATAGATCTCCAGGGCGGTGAAGCGGTGGAGAACCTGACTGTTCTTCAACTCAATGACCTGAGTATAGTACGATGGACCGCCAGCAGAGCCTGAGATACGGAGATAACTCACACCATCACGGCTGCGGAGGAAGGTGGGTTGCAGACGGCCGTTCTCCGTGGCGATAAGTTTGAATTCCCCATTGTGACGGGTGAAGAAGGCACCGTGCTTATCGTCCTTGTCGCGCAACCAGATCTCCTCGGTGTCGTCGTTGTCGATCCAGATGTAACGGTACTTCGCGAACTTGTAGTCCTTGTTCTCGTGGGGATCATCGGCGAGATAGAGTTTCTGCAGTTGTTCGATATCTTTCTTCCAGAGTGGCGTTTCCTCGTCAACCATCGAGTGATAGCCCTCATAGACCACGCGCACCAGTTTGCCGTCGCGGATCAGGAAAAGACCCACGGTACAACTCTCTGGCGCCCAGTGGATGAAACAGAGTTCGGGACCGTTGGGACCCTCGAAGGCGGCGGGGAAGGAACTGGAGATATACTCGCCGTCGTCATCAACGTTCCATGTGGGCATACCATCGTAGATATAGCCCTCCACAGGATAGGAATAGACCTTGTCGCCATCGGTGAGCACTTCAAGGGCCAGGGCGATCTCACGCTCCTCACCATACTCCTTCTTTTTCTTATAGACGCCCTTGAACTGAAGGACACCATAGGTATAGCGGTCGTTGTAACGGCAGACGGCCTCAGAGCGCTGACATTTCATACCGTACTCCTGCTCCAACTGTTTGATGACAGTAGCAGGCAGGGGATTGGTCTTGTCATAGGGCGACAGGAGTTTCTGCGTCATCTGTTTCCGCGTCTGGAGATAACTCTCCGTCACCACAATGTTCATGCTCTTCCAGTCGCTCTTCTTCATGACGGGGTCATTAGCATTGGCAAAGGCATAGCGGAGACCCGGCGACGGGATGGATGTACGGCTATGGAGTTCGCCACTATACATCTCCTCGCCATCAGGGTTCTTCAGGAGTTCCCCGATGAACCTGATGTCAGTAGTCTTGCCTTCGTCCAAAAGCATCTTCGTGTATTGGGCGGCATTGCGGCGGAAACCCTCCTGCAAGGCCCACGACTGGTGCATGTCGTCGAAATACTCGGCATTGTCCTTGTCCTTCTTGGGTTCCTTAATGTCTGTCCAATAGACCATCTGCATATAGTCCTTGTCGAGACAATAGAGGAACATGGGCATGGGCGTGGTGTCCTGCGGCTCCTCGGCGACAGCCACACTGTCGGCGATCGTGGAATCTGTCCCCGAATCCGTCGCCTGTGTCTTGTTGTTCTTACAGGCAGCCATCACGCACAGCGAGATGACGGCAAGTATGATCAGTTTTTTCATATCCTGCTGTTATTGTTTCACCTTAATATATACACCATCGAAAGAAGCGCCAGCACCGAAGCAGTCGAGGGTATTGTAATCCGTCGTTGTCGTCAGCACCACGAAACGGGGAAAGAACGTGGCACGGAAACCGTAGCCGCACTCGTTGACATCCTGATATTCGAACACGTTGCCCTTGAGTACGGCAGGACGGTCATCATCACTGCGACCCTCCGCAATATTATGACGTATGTTGCCACACTCGAAGTGCACCTTGTTCTTGCCAGCGCCACGGAAAGTGATATGGCCACCTATCAGATCCTGATAACCCTCATTCCACTGCCGGAAGGAATACTCACGGCCGATATTGCCTGGATCCTCGGGGCTGAGCAACGACTTCGTGAACCACTTGGGCATCTCACGGCTAAATTGCAAATCCGTCATTTTCATCTCCTTCAGCGTCTTGGGATTGGTCCAGGTACCTTCCATCTCAGAAAAATAGTCGCACACCACAGGTGTCTGTAATGAGATATTACCCGTAATGATACCATCGGGCTGGTATTCGTCGAAATGATAATATAGTTTGTCTCCGTATTGGACGACACTGCCCGCAATGAGGATAGGAGCAGGGGTCTTGGCCTTGGGATAGTAGATATAGCCAGCGATGATATCATCATCAGTGCGTTGGAACACGATGATCACGGGGATGCGCCCGTCGAGTTTCGCATCGAAGCGGTAACAGGGATAGTTCATCAGACCGTCGAAACTGACATAGTCGTCGTCTTCGATGGCCCAGGTGTTGCAGAGATAATCCTGTAGGCGATGGCCCTGCCATTTATAATAGGTCGTTACCCTGTGTTCCGGACCATTAGAGAGTGTGGTCTGAATATACTCCTTTTCTTCTACTACCACAGGCTCACCGATCTCGCCATAGCCCTCTCCCTCTACAAAGCAGTGCCCAGAGGGATCCCAAAGCAGGGCCTCATGATGGGTGTTGTTGGCAAAGCCGCCCATATAGCCGAGATAGATATCGGCATCGGGATAGCCATCGAAGTTCAGGTCATACTCTGAGACGGTACCTACATACTCAGCCAAGTCTGCAGAGAGCGCGGGCACCAGTTCGTAGGAATATTCCTTGATGAGTTTCTTGCCGACATAAGCCCCCACCTTGACATGGGAGACCTCACCCTCGGCATTCTTCACCTTTATGGTCTTAAACGTAAAGTCCTTCCGCTCATAGTTTTGCGCCGTTGCCGAGAGCACGACGAACAGCAGAAAGGTAATTCCTAAGATTCTTCTCATCTCCCCGTTGTCTTATTTGAATGACTGTTGGATATCCTCCTGTGTCAGTTCCGTCAACTGTTCCGTGGACAGGTTCGTCCGGCCCGACAAGCGGTTGGCCTGCTGCTGGATGGCCTTCTCAAAGATATTACGCACATAACGGGCATTACCGAAGTTGCGGTCCTTGTGCGCCACGGCATTACTAAGTGCCTGCTTGAGATAGTCGGAGGCCTCATCCGTCAGTGTATATTGGTTCTTGCGCATGTACATGCAGAAGATGTCATACAACTCTCCGGAAGTATAGTCGGGGAAACTGATATAGCGGTTGAAGCGCGACTGGAGACCGGGGTTGGAGTCGATGAAGCGCTTCATCTCGTCAGGATAGCCGGCGATGATGACCACCAGACTGTCACGGTAATCCTCCATGCGCTTGAGCAGGGTTGAGATGGCCTCCTGACCATAGTCGCTACCGCTGCCGTCTTCTGGCACCAGAGAGTAGGCCTCATCAATGAAGAGCACACCATTCATGGCCTTCTGGATGATGGTGTCGGTCTTGAGGGCCGTCTGTCCCATATACTTGGCGACCAGTCCGGAGCGGTCGGTCTCGACGGTATGTCCCTTTTTCAGCACACCAAGGTCCTTATAGATACGTCCCACGATACGGGCCACAGTGGTCTTACCTGTACCAGGACTGCCGAGGAACACCAGGTGATAGGAGATCTTGGGAATCTTCAGCCCCTGTGCCTCACGCTGTTTCTGCACCTTAACGAAGTTGGCCAATGTACGCACCTCTTCCTTCACCTGTCCGAGACCGATGAGGTCATCGAGTTCCTTATACGGATCTCCCTCCAAGGGTTCATTCACGACCACGGGTTTCTCTTCCGCGACCGTGTCGGTCTTTTCCTCCGTAGCGGAGTCGGTACCATCTGTCGTCTCCTGTTGATCTACATAAAAGGTGAATGCCCCCATTAAGCCAAAAAGGACCACCAACACGATAGCGGTATTCTTACCAATGTTTATACTCATATCATTTCAAAATTAAACAAATCACATAAACGATGTACGGCAGACCGTAGCAGACAAGATCCTGCCAGTCGGCCGTACCGGGACAGAGTCCTGCCATCTGCAACAATTCGGAGACCACACCCATCAGCGGAATCAGGGATCCCCATGACAACCGTACTGCTAATGGCTGTTGACAGAACAGGGCGTCTGACAACAGCACGTATGAGGCTGACCATAAGCCACCAGGCAGGCTATACACGACAAACTCGGGCATAGGGATGACGGCGGCACGAAGACCGGCGACGGTATCTGACAGTCCTAAGAAATCAATGATTCTGAACATCAGCAGTCCCGTCGTACGCTGCAGCAGATAGATGCCGCCGCCTACGCTGACCAGGATGATGCCCAGAATCACTTTCACCATATCTTATACGTTCTCCGGAGTCTGAGTGTGCTCAGTTGGAGCAGGAACAGGCTGTGCCTCAGCACCTTTGTTCTTTGCCTTGGCTGCCAACTCCTTCAGTTTGTCCTTACCCTTGAAGGCGAATACCCAGATGAGGAAACCAGCCAGTACCAAAAGGCTGATACCCAACAGCGGACGATAGAACAGCCATGCGAGGGCAATAATAATCAGTGACCAGGCAATACCGATAACGGTGCAGACGACACCAATACCCCATCCGAAGATACCTGCGATGAAAGGCACCACCTTGAGGATCGTTGTGAGGAAGCCGAAGATACCCTTCAGACCGCCGATCACCATCATGATACCCACGATGCGCAGGATCCACAGCCATGTGTTGTTGGCAGCCTGAGCATCCTCGATAATCTCGTCGCCAGTCTTCTTACCCATCACAAGGGTCTGGAAGCGCTTGCCGTTCTTGGCCTTGAAAGGCTTGAAGGTGTCACCATCGACGACAGCCATCACCGTCACCTTGGCGGGAACGATCTGCTCGAAGGTCACACGTACATCACCCACCTCAGGAGAGCCAGGCACACGACCGAGGTAAAGCACATTACTGGCCTGATGAACATATTCCAGATCCTTCTTGTTGTTGGCATTTTCCATCTGCTTGTTGATAGAGTCATTGATAGCCTGCAGGGAGTCGAGTACAGCCTTGGCAGAATCAGAGAGCAGGGCTCTTACAGAATCGGGGACGACCGGTTGCTGGACGGGTTGCTGTGTGGGTTGCTGAGTACTTTTCTGCACACCATAGAAACGCTCATAGGCCGTCTGCGTGCTCTTATCCAACTGGCTCAGCAGATCCTCTGCCATGGCCAGTTCGATACCCTCTTTGGAAGATATGCTGTGGATCAGGCTCTCGTTCAACTTATAAGCACCCCATGAGACGTTCTCAGCATACTGCTCATAATCCTCAAAAGTGGCCAGTACCATGTTCTTGTTCTGGTAGGCGGGATCCTTGAACTGGGCCGACTCTATAGGACTGCTCATCCACTCCTTCGTATAGGTGTAGGTGGTAGTAGTTACTTCCTTACCGCCCAGTTTGTCTTCTCTCTTCTCCTGAGCATGCTCTACCCACTGGTAGTACTCTACCTTATGCCTGATGGCAATGGCCTTGGCACCAACACCAAACTGCGCATCAACCAGCGAATCCTCTGTCGTAGCCATGGCGGTTCCGCAGATCAGTTCACCATCCAAAGAGGCATCCTTCTTACCGGGATTCTCCATCTCAACGTATGCACTGCCTGCCTCTTCGAGCATCTTTTCCGTCTTCACGGCACGTCCCTCGTTCCACCACAACAGTGCTGTACCTGCAATAAACAGCAGGAAACCACTGCCTATTGCCTTAAAAGAATTACCTACACGGGTTCCATAACCCGTCGTTGTTGTTTCTGTATAAGCCATAATGATTAATTTTATGATTAATAAATAATTGGTTTCTGCCTTATTCGGGTTTTCGGTTGCAAAGTTACAAACTAATTTTGAATATGACTTGTCTTTTTCTACCAAATAATTGTCATTTTATTGCATAATGAAAGGATTACGCCACTTTTTGTAGCATAATCCGCTATTTCATCATTTTGGAATTCAGAAACCCGGAACGCTCACTCCTCGTCAGCCTCACCGAAAAGCATGTCAACGATGGGCAACTGACGGTTGATGGCAGAATGGAAGGATATGAGTGTCTGACTGCTGGCCAGACCCAGCGGTTGCAGTTTATCGTGGATGATTGTCAGCAGATGGTGGTTGTTGACGGCATACAGTTTGATGAACATATCGAAGTTGCCTGTCGTATAATGGCACTCCACTACCTCAGGAATATCCTTGAGTTTCTCCACCACCTCGTCAAAGGTTCCGGGATCTTTGAGGTTCAGGCCGATATAGGCGCAGGTCCCATAACCGATTTTCTCCGGGTCTATCACATACTGAGAACCTTTCAACACCCCCATGGCCGTCAGTTTCTGGATACGCTGGTGAATAGCAGCACCACTGACATTACAACTACGGGCCACCTCTAGGAAAGGGATGCGCGCATCCTCAGCAATCAGACGGAGAATCTGCTTGTCAAGTTTGTCAATCTTACTCATATTCGTCTTGTTTTAAATCTGTAGCACTATAGTTGATCCGCAGGGCGTACGACTTCTGCAAGGTCTGCTTCACATCGCTGATGATGCCCATTGGTGTATGACGGTCGGCACGCAGACTGACAGTCAGGTGTTCGGCATTCTCTGGTGACATGGCATCCCGCAAATGCTCAATTCGGGCAGGGATCTCCTCTGGTGTCACCAATTCCCCGTTCAACTGAATCCGCCAGGCATCTCCAAGCCGTCCTATATAGATATTCACCACCGAGGATTTGTTGGCCAGTTTCCGGATCTCAACCCCCTGGGGTACGGTATAACGCACCTTCACCTCATCACTGCGCATGTGTGTGACAATCATGAAGAAGAAAAGCACCGTGAAAATCAAGTCAGGCATTGAAGCCATGTTCAATGACGGGACATTGTGCCTCTTTGTACGGAACATGCTCCGCATCGGCCTCATGGGATACCTCCTTCCTGAACAGGTTCCTCACTAATACGTTGAGGGTAACGCTCATTGATGGTTTTCCGCTCCTCATTACCACAATGGATATAACTCTTGCCATAATGCTCTCGGGCATACCGTTCACGTAAGGTTTGATAAGCATTGACTATCGTGTTCTGCACCCGGAAATATACCTCGTAACTGGTCTCACGGTCAGCCTGAATGGAAATGACATGCTCCAGACGACTGACATTGACCTTCGCCATCACAGCATCCGACAACTGTTTCATATTGACAGGTTTCCCGTCGCAAGTCAGTTGGTCATGACCGTCCAGTCTCACCCGCATCACCAGATCTTTGTTGATATCTGTAGGCAACTGTTGTTCCACGGTCGGCGGGGCCATCTGGCGCAACAGTCCCTTATCCGTGTCCATCGAGGATGTCACGAGGAAGAAGATCAGCAGCATAAACGAGATGTCAGCCGTTGACGTAGTATTCAGTTCTGGAATCTGCTGACGATAGCGCTTACGAAACATCCGATGATCAGTAGGATTGAGGTATAGATAAACATGTCCGTGGCCTTCAGCCAGAACACATCAGTAAAACGGACGCCATTGGTGACGACTGGAGTTGAAGAACCTAAGAAGAATGTCATCACAAGACAGGCTACCAGCACGACGGCCACACACCAGCCTATCCGGCCGGCAGGTACACCATTGATGATATCGTCTCCCTTCCGCCTGTTGCGCAGCCCATGCCAGACAGAACAGACCGTCACTCCTACTGCAGCGACCACCATCAAGTATATCAGCCACAGCATCAGATCAGCAAAGAAAGGCGAGACGAAACTATTCATTAAATTAAATGTTTAACCTTTATGTCTCAGTTTATACTCCGTTATCATATCAAGCAAGGTGATGGCCGACTCCTCCATCTGAGCCGTCAGCCGCTCGATCTTCGAAAGGATATAACTGTAGAAGAGTTGCAGGACCAGTGCTACCACGATACCGAAGATCGTCGTGATCAGTGCCACCTTCATGCCCTGGGCAACAATCGTGGGACCTATGTCGCCAGCCTGCTGGATCTTGTCAAAAGCCATCACCATACCGATTACCGTACCGAGGAATCCCAACGAGGGCGCCATGGCGATGAAGAGTTTAATCCATGAACAGCCCTTCTCCAGATTTGCTGCCTGTAGTCCACCATAGTTCGTCACACTCCGCTCAATAGCATCCATGGGCTGATTGATATGCAGTAGCCCCTGATAACAGACAGATGCCACAGGACCACGCGTATTCCGGCAGAGTTGTTTGGCACCTTCCACGTCATCCTTCTTCAGATAACCCTCGATGTCCTCCATCAGTTTATATGCCTTAATCTCCGACAATGTCAGGTAGATGATACGCTCGATGCAGAAGGCCAGTCCAAGTACCAAGGCCAATGCCACCAATGACATGAAGCCCACATTACCGTCGATGAACTTGGTCTTCAACTGCTTATGGATACCTTCTTCCTCAACATCAACTTCGACATCTTCCGCCAACAATACCTCTGTTTCCAAGGAGTCTGCCACAGCAAGGGAATCGGCAGTCACAGGGGAACCTGCGACGAGAGTACTATCCTCTAAAATATTGTTTTGGGCTTGGATGGTTTGCGGCATACAGAACAAACCAATCATCGAAAACAGAATAATCAGTCTTTTCATCGTGAAAAAGGATTTCTGCGGAGAGAGGGGGATTCGAACCCCCGAATCGCTTTTGACGATTACACGCTTTCCAGGCGTGCCTCTTCAGCCACTCGAGCACCTCTCCTTGCGTTTAGCGGATGCAAAGGTAGTGTTTTTGCCGCATATTACGCTGATTAAACAGATATATTTAATATTTTTTCGCAGTTCGCATTCGTCTGTCGAGCCACTTCCTCCTCGCTCACCCCATAGGCCTCAGCCAGACGGTGCAGCACATAGGTCACAAACGCCGGTTCATTACGTTGGCCACGCATAGGGACAGGAGCCATATAGGGGGCATCCGTCTCCAAAACGATACGGTCAAGGGGGACGACAGTAGGGAGTACTTCCGGCAGATGAGATTTCTTGAACGTCAAAACGCCGCCGATGCCTAATACGAAACGGTCAAACTGCAACAGTTCTTGTGCCTCCAGGGCATTCCCCGTAAAACAGTGGAACACACCGCCAGGCAGGTCTGCTCTGTATTTCTTCAGGATAGCCACCATCTCATTCTGTGCTTTTCGGCAGTGGATCATCAGCGGCAGCCTCGTCTCCACCGACCAGCGTACCTGCTCCTCGAAGGCCGCCAGTTGTTCCTTCTCAAACTCGCGACTCCAGTAGAAGTCGAGTCCCACCTCTCCGAGGGCGAGGGGCCTCACTGGGGAGGGGGGGGGGTGTGGGGGGG
>JAFRMM010000108.1 GCA_017430675.1 Prevotella sp. | reverse complement strand
CAAGATACAATTATTATACATTGACCTGTTTTGTGGTGCAGGTGGCACAAGTAGCGGTGTAGAGTTTGCCCGCTACAAAAAAGCGAAGTGTGCAAAGGTGATCGCCTGTGTAAACCACGACAAAAATGCCATTCTGAGCCACGCCGCGAACCACCCCGACGTGATGCACTTTACAGAGGACATCAGAACGCTCGAATTGTCGCCACTGGTCGATCACCTAAAGAAGATGAAGGCCAAGCACCCCAACGCCCGCGTAGCGTTGTGGGCAAGCCTGGAATGTACCAATTTCAGCAAGGCCAAAGGTGGCCAGCCGCGTGATGCCGACAGCCGGACATTGGCAGAGCATTTATTTCGATACATTGAAACGCTTGATCCTGATTATATCTTGATTGAGAATGTTGAATGTGTCAGAACTGAAAAGGATAATGGGATTTCCAGATACCTATGTACTGATCGGCACACAGGCAGAACAAAAGAAATACATTGGCAACGCCGTTGAGGTAAACATGAGCCGCGTACTTTGCGAGGCATTATGTGAGGCCCTGGATCATAAGTTTAACACCAAAAAGAAGTAAACATTATGGCAAAATGTTCAATAATCGTAATGGAGATAACGGCTGATCACCTCAGACGTTTCTACGATGCCCTGGAGAATGAGGAAACACCGTTTTCCCTTATTATATCAAACGGGCATAAAGGCAAGCGTACTATGTGGCTGAAAGCCAACGTAAACGATATGCCATATTTCAAACAACTCATAGAAAACTGCAAGGTGTATGAAGTTAGAGCATGATTTTACATTGGATATAGCGACAGCCCACAGCCGACTATCTAAGAAGTGGAAAAATAAGAAGTGGGCCTGGAGTGAGTTAGTGACCAGGTGTAGCCAGACCAAGCGGACGGATGAATCTATGAGAGAGTATCTGAAAATGACCCGCGAGGAACAAAGCGACATAAAGGACGTTGGCGGTTTTGTCGGTGGCTATCTTTCAGGTGGCCGTCGTAAGACCGATAACGTGATGTGGCGAAGCGTGGCCACGCTCGATATTGACTACGGAACCCTGGACGTTTGGGATGATTTCACTATGCAGTACGGCTTTGCGGCTATGCTCTATAGTACCCACAAGCACACCAAGGAGAAACCACGTTATCGCCTGGTTTTCCCGCTTTCACGTAGTGTTAAGCCAGATGAGTATGAGCCTATTTGCAGGAAGATCGCCGCGACGATAGGAATAGACCTATTCGACATTACGACGTACCAACTGCCACGCCTATTCTATTGGCCAAGCACAAGCCGCGACGGTGAGTTTGTCTTTGAGGTGCAGGATGGCCCGGCCTGTAACGTCGATGAAGTCCTGGCTACCTATGTGGACTACAGAGACGCGACACAATGGCCGATTTCCAACAGGGAGAGTGAGGCCGTGATGCACGAAATGAAAAAAGCGGGTGATCCGTTGGAAAAGCCAGGTTTGATAGGTGCATTTTGCAGAGCCTACACAATAGAAGAGGCCATTGAAAAGTATCTGGGTGATGTGTATGAGCACACAGCCACCGATGGACGCTATACCTACAAATTGGGTAGCGTAGCGGGTGGCCTGGTATGCTATGAGGGAAAATTTGCCTACAGCCACCATGAGACAGACCCGGCAAGTCAGCAGCTTTGCAACGCTTTCGACCTGGTGAGAATACATCTTTTCGGTGTGCATGATGAGGGAACCCGCCAGACAGACGTAACCAAATTGCCCTCATACCTGAAAATGCAGGATTTCGCAGCCAAGGATAAAACGGTCAGGGTATTGTTGACGAAGGAACGCCAGGCAGATGTGGAAAGTGACTTTGACGGCCTTGATCTGGACGGTGCAGATGGCGCAGTTAGCGAGAAAAGCACCGATTGGATGGCCGACCTGGAATATGACCGAAAGGGAGCCATTAAGTCCACTACAAAGAACATCATTACGATACTCGACAATGACCCGCGCCTGGCAGGGCATTTGTGGCACGATCTGTTTTCCGGCTTTGACCTGATCCGTAACGGTTTGCCCTGGGATCGTAAGGCCGTTCAGTGGGGAAACCGTGACGATGCCAATTTGAGGGTGTATCTCGATGAGAACTATGGCGTGACGGGTAAGGATAAGGTGAAGGATGCCAAGGATGCCGTATTTACAAGGCACAGGGTACACCCGATCCGTGACTACCTGGGTGGCCTTGAATGGGATGGAACGCCGAGACTTGACACGTTGATCATTGACTACCTGGGTGCAGAGGATACAGCCCTGAATCGGGCTATGACACGAAAGCACTTTGTGGCAGCGGTGGCCAGGGTGATGAATCCGGGATGCAAGTACGACTATTGCCTGATCGTGACGGGTGCAGAAGGTATTGGCAAATCTACCCTCTTTGCCGTGATGGGTGGCGAATGGTTTAATGACAGCCTGGTAACTATGGAGGGCAAAAGCGGTATGGAGCAAGCCAGGGGTGGTTGGGTGATCGAACTGCCTGAGTTGGGCAGCATCAAACGCTCAGACGTTGAGCAGGTGAAAGCCTACATCAGCCGACAGGATGATACCTACAGGCCCGCGTATGGTACGGTAGTAGAGAAGCACCCGCGCCAATGCGTTTTCTGTGGAACCACCAACGAGACCTATTTTCTCAAAGGCGATACGGGAAACCGCCGTTTCTGGGTGATGGCCGCTAATCCTGATCAGCGAAAGCACGAAGATGTGAAAGCAGACCTGGCAGAAGAGCGTGACCAGATTTGGGCCGAAGCCGTACAGAGGTGGCGCGAGGGTGAAAAACTCTATCTGCCTAAAGACCTGGAAACAGAAGCCCGCCAGAGGCAGGCCGACTATAACGATGAGGCCGACGATCCTTTGAAGGATATGCTATCTACATACCTTGAAATGAAGTTGCCGCCTGAGTGGGCCACCAGGGATATTAAACGCCGACGTGCGTACATTACTGATCCCGACCCATTGGATGCAGCAGGTACAGAGACCCGTGACAGGGTTTGTGTGGCTGAATTTATTTGTGAGCGTATGGGCAAGGATATGAGCGATAAGGATTATAAGTACACAGCCCGAAAGGTTGGCCGCTTGATGGACGATCTGCCAGGATGGGAACGTATGGGCGTATCAAAGCACGCACAGGCCATTTATGGTGTTCAAAAGGCTTTCCGAAGGGTGCAGAACTATTGCGAAGATGATGATTTATGATGGTAAACGAAGTAAACCAAATGCCGCGAAATGGTAAACGAAGTAAACCAAACTACATTTTTTAACAATTAGTGAGGTAAACCAAGTAAACCAAAGGTAAACCAAATAAAAACGATTTAGTTTACCGAAAAACCCCGATAAATAAAGGTGTTGCGGCTATGGTAAACCAAGTAAACCAAATATTTTATAAAAATGTATAGTTTATTATTTACATATAAAAACGAATATAGACAGAGCACCAACGCGTGTACGTGCGCGAGACACAAAAACGTAATCGCCCGTAAAGTTACGCGTGTGTGCGCGAGGATTTAGTTTACCTTATAAAAAATTGCAGAATATGAAAAAGAGTATTGAAAACATAGTGAGACATTCCGAAGTTTCAGAAAAGGCAATAGAAGCGTATCTGAATAAACGATGCAAGGAAAATGGTTTGCTTTGCCTCAAATATTCAAACGCTAACGTGACGGGCTATCCTGACCGTTTGGTTTGTTGCATCAATGGTAAGGTGATCTGGGTAGAACTGAAAAGCAAGGGAAAGAAGCCCACGAAACTACAGGAGATCAGACACCAGGAACTAAAGAGAATGGGGCATGAGGTTTGGGTGATCAGCACAAAGGAAATGGTGGATCGTCTTATTAGCCTGGTGATGGATGAGATTGCCAGAGACCAGGAAAAGGAGTTTGATAACTTTATTGAAAATCTGAATGAGGTGTTATGAGATATAATCCGTATGACTATCAGAAAACGGCAATGAAGTGGATATTGACTAAACCACGTTGCGGCTTATTCCTGGATATGGGATTGGGTAAGACGGTTAGCACCCTGACAGCCATTCAGGAACTAATGGACGATTGCGAGATCAGCCGTACATTGGTGGTGGCCCCAAAGAAGGTTGCCGAAACTACCTGGACTACTGAGGCAGAGAAATGGGATCACCTCAGAGGCATGAGGGTGGCAAAGGTGATGGGAACCGAGAAACAGCGAAAGATGGCATTGGCTGAAAAGGCAGACGTGTACGTTATCGGACGCGACAGCTTTGTTTGGTTGGTGGGCCTCTATGGTGGTTTTCTTCCCTTCGATGTGTTGGTGATCGACGAACTCACAAGTTTCAAGAGTAGTAAGAGTGAGAGGTTTAAGGCTATGCGTATGGCAGTGCCGACGGTGAAACGTGTAATAGGACTGACAGGAACCCCGGCCCCTAACGGTCTCATTGATCTTTGGGCACAGATGTATTGTCTGGATATGGGCCAACGCCTGGGAAAGTCTGTAACGAAATACCGGGAAACCTACTTTGACGTTTACAACCGTAACGGCATAACGGTGAGGTGTGACATCAAGAAAGGGTGTGAGCAGATCATCCGTAATAAGATTGCAGACATTTGCCTATCCATGCAGGCCAAAGACTACCTGCAACTGCCTGACCTCATTACTCACGTAATACCTGTGCCACTGAGTTACGGAACCATGAAAGCCTACACCACGTTTGAACGTGAAAAGGTATTGGAGTTTGCAGAAGAGCATACAGGCGAATCGGCTAATATCCTGGCTAATAGTGCAGCCGGATTGATGAACAAACTAAGTCAGTTTGCCAATGGTGCAGTCTATGATGATAACCGTGATGTGCATGAGGTACACAATGAGAAGATCGACAAATTGGCTGAGATCGTAGAAGCGGCCAACGGTAGCAGCGTTTTGGTATTCTATCAATTCCAACACGACGTGCAGAGGATCGTGAGAAAGTTGAAGGGCTACAAAGTCAGAGCATACAAGAACGAAGCCGACCTGAGAGATTGGAACGCCGGAAAGATTGACGTGCTACTGGCACACCCGGCATCTACAGCCTATGGCCTGAATATGCAGCAGGGTGGCCACTACATAGTTTGGTTTGGTACAGGTTGGAACCTGGAACACTACCAACAGGCAAATGCCAGGTTGCACCGTCAGGGCCAGACACACCCCGTTACCGTCTATAAACTCATTTGTCCGAACACCGTAGATGAGAGGGCAAACGCCGCTTTGGAATCTAAGAAAGGTGTGCAGCAGAGTTTGTTGGATAGTCTTAATTACCTGATCCGTAAGCATAGCGCAGTTATGAAAGTGAAGGGAGGGCAGGACGATGGCGAAAGATAAGGTTTACCAGAAGTTGATACACAAAGCCAAATGGTTGAGGTTGCGCCAGGCTAAGTTGACGGCTAACCCAATGTGTGAAAGATGCCTGGAGGAAACAGGCAGGCCGGAACCCGCCACCGAAGTACACCATGTTATCCCTGTAGAAGATGGCCTGACATACCAGGAGAAAGAAAGGTTGATGTACGATTTTTCCAACTTGCGGAGCCTGTGCCATGACTGCCACGTAAAAACCCATACCGAAATGGGTAGGTGTGGCAAGGCACAAACGAAACGTAAGACCGAAAGGCAGTTGAAACAATTTGTAAAAAAGTTTTTCTAAAAATGTTAAAGACGGTTAACGGGGGCTACCTGATAAAAATGGGGGCGGTGGTGGGAAAACCTCGCCCAAACCTTTCTCCATACGAAAGTGCCTTTTTGGGGCCGTGGGGGTTGAGGCCCTTTTTGGTTTCCCATATTTAGGATTTGCCGCTAATTTTTGACTAAAGAATATAGGAGTATTGAGATATGAATTACGATGATGCTTTTGACTTTGCCAATTTTGGCAGTACCAGGCCGGAGCCGATAGCCCCGGCAGCAGTTGTTGATGATGAGCACCTGGAAGATGCCGCCACCGCCAAACGTGCCCACAGGCGCACTAAGGAATGTACGGAACTGAGCCAGAGATATGAGTACCGACGCGCATTTAGTGAGGTGAAACTATTGGAGGCTATGCAGTACGTGAAATTGCAGGATGGCGTTTCGTACAACTTCATTACGGCAGGCGACGTTGACAGCCTGAGTTACTTGAAAGTTGTGCTCAATCAACACGATCTGGATTATGTTCTGTTATCTACCTGGTGCATGGCCGCAGAGGACATCTTGCAGTTGCAGAGGTGGTGGGAGGCAGGCCGCATTAAGAAATTCGATATGTACTTAGGTGAGATTTTCCCAGGCTCCTATAAGATCGAGTGGCAGATGGTAAAGAAATTCTATCAGGAACACCCGGACGTAGGCCGTGCCGCAGTATTCAAGAATCACAGCAATATATATGCGGGATGCAATGAGGCCGACAAGTTTTATTTTGGTATTCAGACGAGTGCCAATATAAACACAAATCCGCGAACCGAGCAGGGCAGCATCATTATAGATCGTGGCCTGTATGAGTTTTATAAAGAGTATTTTGATGGCATAAATTCATTTGAGAAATGATACAAGATAAAGACAAACTGAAAACCGATATCGTTGCTGAGATCATAAGGCAGAAAGGTTTCAAGGGTATTGCCTGTACTGCAATCGGTTTGAATCCCCGGACGTTCAGGCAGTGGATGGCCGAGGATGCCGAGTTTAGGCAGGCCGTTGACGATGCCGTAGAGATCGCCAGGGAGTACCGGGATGAAATGGCAGAAAAGGCCCTGTATGATCTGGTAGAGGCAAAGGACACTACAGCCGTGATCTTTTATAACAAGACCCGTAACAAACACAAGGGCTATACCGAGAGGATGCTACCGCAGTCCAAGGAAGAGCCGAAGCAGGAAACGCCCGCTTTGCCGAGCGCAGAAGAGCAGCAGAAGGTTTCCAAGGCTATCAAGACAAAGATACAATCCAAGAAAACCTATATTGTTCAGTTGCTTAAAAAAGAGGGCAAATATTCGTCTGAATTGTCGTACCAGGTTACGGTGGCCGCGCAGTTATTGGTTAGGACTGAGATATTGGCAGAGGAAATCTTTGCCGATAGCCACAAGGCCGTTAACGTCGAGATTTCCCGTGAGGGTAACACCCGCGAGAGCATCAGCCCCAAGGAAAAACTATACCTTGATCTGACCGCCCAGACACAAAAGGCACTCAGGGCATTGGGTATGAACACCGATAGTAAGGAGCGTAAGACCGATAACGACGATTTCAGTAAGTTCATGGATGATCTAAAGGGCGACGATGATGAGGATTGACAGAGAGACTTTGAACCTACTTAGGAAGATATGGCAGGAAACGCAGAGCCGGAAAGGGCCAAGCGGTTTCTATACTGCCATTTCCTTTGAGGCGTTAGGCGTGAGTTTCCAGGATGCAAGATGCCTGGATTTGAGGGATAAGGGAGTGTTGGCATTGTCGAGTGACCCACACGGCAAGCCCGGTGTGTTGCTCAAACCATTTGTGGCCAACATGACCCTGACAGAGTTACACCATTATGTTAGGACGTTATGACAACAGAAGATAGGCAGATATGGAATGAGGCGAAAGCCGAGGTAGTGGCAGAGTTGCAGGCCAACCGTGAGCGATACCGGGAGCAATACGATGCAGCTTTGGCCACCGATCCGCGTATATGGGAGTATGTGGCTGAGAACATAGACAACCCCGACGGCCATAACTATTATGAGTTATTGGCTATACGACGATTTTTCGAGTTGCTTGATCGGTGGCAGTGGAGGCCAAAGCGAGTAAAGCGCAGAATCCGTTTCTATGAGAAACTGAGGTTTTCAGGCGCGACAGGCAGACGGCGTTACAAGTTGACACCCGTACAGGTTTGGCACCTGGCCAACATTTTCGGCTTTGCCCGCCCGGATGGCCGACGGCTGATCCGTACCGCCTATCTGTTTGTTCCCCGTAAGTTTAGTAAGACCACCTTTGCCGCTTTCCTGGCAGTCGATGATATGCTTTTCGGTGA
Organism: Prevotella sp.; assembly: GCA_017430675.1. Next base: position 8,413 of record JAFRMM010000108.1, on the reverse strand, counting down.
CTTCAACGCAGAGGCGTATGTGGGTGCAAACTCTTATGATCAGGCCAAGAAATGCTTTAACGAGGTACGCCATATAATGCTCGATATTGATCCGCGAAAGAAGCATTTCAGGATCAACAGGGAGTTGGTGGCCTTCAAGGATCGTAACCGTGAGAGCCTGGCGCAGTGTCTTACATCTAACGCCCAGACAAAAGACGGTTTGTTTGCATCCCTGGCTATCCTTGATGAGTACGCCCAGGCGAGAGACACGGCCAACAAGTCAGGTGCAGACTTGAAAAATACCCTCACAACCTCTATGGGCCCCCGTCGTAACCCGTTGACCGTGATCATTACGACGGCAAGCGACGTAGTGGATGGCCCATGCTATAAGGAGTTGGAAGGTGTGAAAAAGGTGCTTCGTGGAGAGTTGCAGAATGACACGGTATTTGCCGCCCTCTTCATGCCGGATGCAGACGATGAGGAAGATGATCCGAACACCTGGCACAAGGTACAGCCCCATTTGGGCATTACGGTGCAGGATGATTTTTACGAAATAGAGTATGCCAATGCCCTGCTGTCTGCTGAAAATATGTTGGCTTTTCGCACAAAGATGCTGAATATCTTTACCGTCAATGAGATTAAGACCTGGTTTAGCGATAAGGATGCCCGCCCGCTGATCGGAGATTTCAACATAGACAAAGTGAAGGGCCACCCGAAATGTGCAGTGGCTTTTGATCTGTCTGTGCATGATGATTTCAGTGCAGTAACATACACGATCTATTCAAGTGAGACAAAGCGTTTCTATGCGCATTGTGACTACTATTTCCCTGTAGGTGCATTGAAGGGCCACCCCAACGAACAACTATACCGTGCATGGAACAAGCAAGGCCACCTCATATTCTGTAAGGGTAAGAAAATAGACGTGCGCCTGATCGCCAACGATATTCTAAGACGTAGCAAGATCGTAACCATTGTGCGCATTGGTTATGATAGTTACAAGGCGCAGGATTTAACAAACATTCTGGCCTCAGTCGGTGGCCGCGATCAGTTAACGCCCTACTCACAGACATACGGCAACTTTAACTTGCCTGTAGAATCCTTTGAAATGATGGTGTATGATGATCCCGTCAGAATCATATTCAATGATAACCCCATCAATCTTTATTGCCTGCTTAATTGCGTGCTCGATGAGGATAAATTGGAGAATAAGAAGCCGTTGAAGATTTCCCAATACAGAAAGATCGACGGTGTGATCACAACCCTAATGACAATCGGGCTACTCAATTCTATTGAACAATAACGGTGAGCATTTAGCCCACCGTTTTTCATATCCCTACCAGGTTTACTTTCCCGTAGTAAAATTCCCGGCCCTCTTCATTGCCTTTGGAAATATACCCGTCAGCGTCAATGATGCCGCCCAGGGCCGTGATCCTTTCGTGCAGTTCCCGGTTCCCACCTGGTAAGAATCCGATCCGCTTACTACCGATGTAGATACCGATAGCGTAGGGATCATGCGGATTTGACTTTAACGCCCTGGCAGTACCTATGAAGTCGCCAAGCGCAGAATCATTGAGAGATCGACGATCTGATGGGGATTATAAAAGCAAAGAGCCTGATAAACCATTCTAAAGGGCGTAAGTCGAGCAGGGAAAAACGCTTTGATGAAATTTTTAGGGCCAGAATCCTTGCCGGAGCCAATGATCGAGTAGTCGGCCAATAGTATTAACCAGGTGGGGCCACCAGGCCCCGCCACAACACCAAAGAGATATGAAGGTTTACAACATCTACAACATTTCAACAGGCCAGGGAGTTTATGAGACTACCGTAAAGAGTGAGAGAATGGCCAAGTCTATTTGCCGTCACGCAAACAAGAACGGTGAGCGTAACAAGATGTATTTGGAGGCTGAGGAATAGGATCGTTTATGAAAGTAGCCCTGTGTCATACCTGCATTGCATACCAGGCCGACGATGAAACGCCGGGCTATGGAATTTGCACCCTTTCAGGATGCCAGGTGTGCGAGTGTTGCCAGGGCTGCATTGACTACAGGTATTATCGTTTTTGGAAACCATAAAATAAGTAAATAAGTTAAAAAATTATAAAGATTTAACATTTTTACCACCATTCGCCAAGGTGTACCACGATGCACCAAACGGCGTTTGTGACGTGCAAGAATAAGGTGTATCTTTGACCGAAAATTATTTTTGCACCGTGGGCATATTTAGCATATTCAAACGGAAACAGACACAACCGCGAGAGGCTAATGTGCAGGTCGAATTAGGCGTGAACGGCATTAGCCTGGACGGTGCTGCCTCATCCCTTGTCAACGTGCGAGGTGATGAGGCTATCGGCGTTACTGCCTACAAACGAGCATTGGACGTACTTTCTGGAAGTGTGGCACGTCTGCCCTTCCACTACATGAAAAAGAAAGATGATATTTATGTAGATTTTGAGGCATCAGATTTCCACTACCTGTTAACCACACAGCCGCAGGCGAGAAAATCCGCTTTCGATTGGAAGCGTCAGATGGTTTGGCAGGCTTTCCATGATGGCGACGCATATATCTGGCCCCGCATCATTGACGGTGAGGTTATGGAGTTGGTATTGATTAGCCGTTTTTGTTGCTCATACGATGATGCAGCAGGCCAATACTACATCAGTGACGTTTACAATGGCGTTTATGGCACCTTCGATGAGAACCAGGTAATACACATCTATTTCAACACCCTCAACGGGCGTTGTGGTGTGCCCCTTTGGAGAATGGGCAACCGCGCATTGTCTATTGTGGCGACGGGTGACAAAGAGACCCTGGAGCGTTTCGGCAAGGGTGGAGCGATCCGTGGCCTGATCACAAACGACAAGTCCGGCATCCGGGGTATGGGAGAGTACCAGGATGAACAACTTGAAAAGGTGGCCAATTCCACTGAGAGTTTATTTCAGGACGGCAAGCGCATTGTGTCCCTGCCAGGCGACGTTGATTTCAAGCAGCTTTCGTTGACCTCAACGGATATGCAGTTTCTTGAAAGCCGCAAATTCTCCATCCCGGAGATCAGCCGCCTAACAGGTGTACCGCCTATCTACCTCTACGATATGACAGGCAGTAACTACAAGATGCCGGAGCAGGCAGATGTGGCGTACCTGACACAGACATTGGACTGCATACTTACAGCCATTGAAGATGAGTTCCAGAGAAAGTTGGTTGGCCGTTCTATGTGCTGCAAACGCATATTCAAGTTTGACCGCGAAAGCCTGTTCTCTATGGACTTGATCACCAAGGCCAAGTATTACAGCAACATGATCGGCAATGGCACGTACAGCATTAACACGGTACGCACTAAGGAAAATCAGCCTGCCGTCGAAGGTGGCGATAAAATCTACCTGAGTATGAACCTGGGAGAGTTAGGCAGTAAGAAGTTCACAGGTGAAAACGAGAGTATTAACAATGGTGAAACCAAATAAGAGAGCCGTATGAAAGAGATTCAGAAAAGAACCCTGATTTTACCCGTCTCACTGCATTTGCGTGAGGCCGGAGAGGGCGAGGCCGAAAGCCGCGTTTTGGAGGGCTACGCCCTGAAATTCGGTGTGCGCTCTGTGCTCATCGGCTATTACTTCCCTTTCTACGAGATTCTGGAAAAGGGGTGTATTACCGATGAAATGCTACGGGAGCAGCGCATCTACTTTACGATGTTCCACAATCGCCAGGCCATCTTAGGCCGTTGGGATAAGGGAACGGGTACGTTGAAACTGACTTTGGACGAAATAGGTCTGAAAGTCGAGTGTGAAATGCCGCATACCGTTGACGGTGACAAGGCCCTGGAATTGGCCAAGCGTGGTGATCTCACAGAAATGTCATTTATCTATTGGACTAACGAGGACGATTCAGAGAATTGTGTGAGTTACGAAGAGACTGAGGAAAAGACGGATTGGGGAGCCACCATCTATTTGCGCCATGTAAAGAAGATCGAGGGCATTTGTGACGTGACCATTGCAGCACAGCCCGCCTATGAGGACACGGAGGTTAAAGCCCGTGAGCAGCAGGTGAGAGAGTTTGCAGAGGCACATAAGCCCAAAACCGGGCCGACCCAGGAAGAGATCGAAGCACAGCAGCGAGAGCAGGCAGATCGCCAGGCCCGCCACAAGCAGGCCGAAGAGTTGCGCACTATCGCAAGAGATTTGGAATAAAAGTATTAACCCATCAAACTAAAAAAATTATGAGCAAGCCAAAGTTTGATTACAAGAAGGCCAACGAGCGTAAGCGCGAGATTGGCAACCGCCTGAACGAGTTGGCTGAGAAACTCGAAAGTAAGGAGCAGTTGACCGAGCAGCAGCGCGAGGCCATCAATACCGAAGCCCGCGAACTCAAAACCGAGTTGGAGGCAACCAATATGCGTATCGCCGCAGCATTGGCCAACGAGGCAGCAGAGAAGCAGGGCCGTGAGGTGACTATGAGCCGTAACGCTCAGTTCCGCGAATTGCTCCAGGACATTCGCACGGGTAAGCGTCAGGAGCGCGAAATTACCCTGGGTGTCATTAACGACGGTGACAAGAACAACGTAGCCAGTGCCGAGGCAATGGAAACTATGGTGTTCGACCTGATGCCCCGTTTGTCTGAGGGCCTGATCTGGGATAAGGTCGGCATGAAGGTGCAGACGGGTGTAACGGGCAACCTGGTTTGGCCGTATGCCACCGATAACGTGAAGGTTGTAGAGGTTGGTGAGACCGTCCAACTCCAGGATCAGGACATCAATTTCGACAACGTGAAGGCCACCCCCGCCGAGGTTGGCGCAACTGTCAAGGTATCGTTTGCCTCTATTGAGGATGCCACCTTTGACGTGCTCACCTTCGTGCAGGAGAGTTTCCGTCTGGCAATGCAGGATTTCTTGAACCACAAGACTTTCTCGCAGGCTACCTTCTCAGGTATCAAAGGCCCGTACAGCGGAAAGACTAAGACCTCCGTCCTGGTTGGTAACTACCTGAGCTTGTTAGAGGCAAAGGCCGAGTTGATCAATGCAGGTGTCAACATGAGCGGTTTCTGTTGGGTGCTCGATGCCAAGGCAGAGGCACTTTTGAAGGCTACACCAAAGGCCAAGGGCCAGGGTGGCTTTATCATTGAGAATGGCAAGTTGGACGGTGATCCGTACTTCGTAAGCCACTATATCCGTGAGAACGCCACCGCAACAGGTATGCTTGATGATATGTTCATCGGCCTGGGTGTATGGTCATACTTCGCCGCCAATCAGCACGGCAAGATTCACATGACCGTCGATCCGTTTACTCTGGCCGACAAGGGCATGATGAAACTGACCCTTCGCACCCGTTGGAGCCTCACAACTCTCCGTGAGCAGGCATTTGCTTGCTATAAGCTGATCAAGGCCCCCGACGGTGAGGTAGGTATCAACCTGAATGTTCACGCCAAGACGATCAAGGTAGGTGAGACCCTGCAACTTGCAGCCGCCGTTCTGCCTAAGACCGCCGCAGTAACCTACACCTCTGGCACAACCGCCAAGGCCACCGTTACAGCCGCAGGTTTGGTTGAGGGTAAGGCCGTAGGCTCTTCGGTGATCACCGCAAGCATCACCGTGGACGGTAAGTCTTACACCGATACTTGCACCGTGACCGTTGAGGCCGCAGAGTAATTGAGTGAGTGGATTTTCGTAAGTCATAGTGTTTTAGGTTGAGATTATGGCAGTAGTGAGTTTGGAACTTTTCAAAAAGCACGTCAACGCTGATGATTTCACGTCCGATGATGTGTATTTGCAGCATCTTTTAGATACGGCAGAGGCACACGTTATCCGTTCGACGCACCGAACCCAGGCAGAATTGGCGCAGATGGGAGGTGGGAGTTTTCCCATTGAACTGAAACACGCCATTATGATGATCGGTGCTCATTGGTACAACCAACGTGAACCTGACAGCATCGGCCAGATGTACCAAGTTCCAGATTCGCTACAGGCCCTAATCAAGCCCTTTAGAAAATTGGTAGCAGATGATAGCGGGACGAATGAAGTACAAACTGAAACTTCTGGAGCCGTCAACAGCCCAGAATGATTTCGGTGAAGAGGAAACAACCTATACGGAATTGCGAATCGTACACGCCGAGCGCGTGAAGAATACGGGCAAACGCAGTGAAGAGGTGGGTGAGCATTTCCCGGACTATCAAGTAGAGTTTAACGTCAGGGACGCGCACCCCGTAGCCGAGAATTGGCGAGTGGAGCAGTTGGGCGGTTATCTCTACAACGTCGTAGCCGTTCTGCCCAATATTGACAGAGGGTATAAAACCCTGATTTGCGAGAGAGTGAACGAATAGGCCACATGAATACAACCCAATACACAGGCGATTGGACGCAGTTAGTGAGGGAATTAAGCCCCAAGCAAATGCGTAACGCCCTGAAAAGATCGTACCGATCAGAGACAAAGACGGTGGTGGGCATTGCCCAACGCTATCTGAGGCAGACGGGAATGACCGTAAGGGGTGATCGCTCAGATTGGGAGAAAGGTATTAGAGGCCACATCTACAGCCGTGGTGGCGGTTTCCTGGTTACGGTCAAGGCACACCGGGCAAGTCTTAAACAGATGAGCCAAGGGCATCCAGGATTGAGTATGCACAAGAACCGCCGGGGATGGTACAAGCCTGTTTTGATGTGGGCAGAGGATGGTACACAGCCGAGAACTCAGAGATACAAGAGGAAAGGCTATACACCCGAAGCCCGTAAAGAAAAGGTAGGTTTGAAGAAATCCGGGGCCAGGCACTATGTAAAGACTACAGGATTATCAACGGGCCGACTGAGACGTTACGGTTTCCTGAATAAGGCAACGCCGGAAATGTACAGAATTGTAGAAAACGATCTGGCCAACGATCTGAATGTAGCCGTTGAGAAGGTGGCAAAGAAATGTGGTTTTATCAACTGATTTAGGACATGGCAAAAACATCTTTAAGCGCAGGTATTATAATCCGTGACATTCTCACAAAGGATGCCGCCGTGATGAGCATAGCAAGAAAGGTTTTCCCCGTAGTTACGGACAAGGCCGAATTGCCCTATGTGGCGTACAGGCGCACACGCTTTGAGCACAATGCAGTGAAGGGCCAGAATCCCGGTGCTGATAGTGTACTCATTGAGGTGGATTGCTTTGCAAAGACATACGAAAAGAGCATTGAGTTAGCTGAGGCAGTCCGGGCAGCTCTGGACTACCAACAGGGAGAGAAAGGCGGCCTGGCTATGCGCAGTTGCACGATGGCAGACGCAGAGGAATTTTGGCAGGATGATGCCTACGTCCAGGGATTGACTTTCAAAGTACAGATTTAGTAACCAATAAAAAGTAAGAATTATGGCATTACCACAGACTGGCTACATTAATGGTAGCGATCTTTTGTTAAGCGTAGGCGGCAAGGCCGTTGGCCATTGCACAAGTCACACGCTTACTTTCAACAGCGAGACCAAGGATCGTGCCGTAAAGCCCGCTGCATCCGCAGGCTATTCAAGTGGCTTGTGGAAGGGCAAGGGTGTTACGGGACTTAGTATCTCAATCAGTGCTGAGGGTTTGCGCTTCTACGGCGAGAGTGAAAACGGCTATGATGAAATTGCCGACAAGTGGGGCAAGGGCCAGGCCGTTGAGGTTAAGGCGTTCCAGCGTGAGGGTGACGCATCCCCTTATGTGGTGGGTAACTTCGTGATCGCCTCTTTGGAGGAAACAAGCCCCGCCCAGGACGATGCAACCTATTCTATCAGCCTGGAGAGCGACGGTGAGCCCTCTACCTATCCCGGCAAGGAATCAGGTAACGAGTAATCTTTTAATTCCGAGAGAATGAAAGATGTAAAAGTGATCATCAATAACGAGGCATACCCCTGTAGGCCAACTATGGGGGCACTGCTTCGTTTTGAGAAGGAAACAGGAAAGGACATATCAGAGGTGTTTGTGGAAGGAAAGCCCGTAGGACTGACAGACATTTGCACTTTGATGTGGTGCTGCATTGCGTCGGCATCCAAGCATGACGGCAAGGATTTTAACCTATCCCTGATGGAGTTTGCAGACAGCGTTACGCCAGAGGTTGCATTATCCTGGAATAGTAAGGTGATGGGTGATCAGATTGCCGACCAGGGCAAAGGTGCAGACGGTAGCGGTGCAGCAGGCGGTGAAAAAAAAAGTCAGTAAGCGTTACTGAGGCCCTGGCATTTGCTATTGGAGTGGTAGGGCTGAGATACGATGATTTTTGCCGTCTGGAATTGAAAGAGTTTCGCGCAGTCTGTAAGGTATTCCAGGAGCAACGCGAAGCCGACGATAAGGCTGAATGGGAACGCATGAGGCTATTAGCCACTATCGTAGTTCAGCCGCACGTCAAAGGCAAACTGACACCTCAGAAACTTTTGCCTTTCCCGTGGGAAAAGAGAGTTAAGGCGAATCAGAAGCCCGTAACAAAGGCAGAAGATAAAGCCAGGT
>JAFRMM010000107.1 GCA_017430675.1 Prevotella sp. | reverse complement strand
GCTCCGTACTGATGCCACGACGAGTTTCGAGATTACCAACGAGGCCAATTTCGTGAACAACGGCATCCCCGTGACTAAGTTCTACAATGTCTATAAGGATGGCTCAAAGCCCGCTTCCTCGGAGGCATGGACGGACTTCCCGCTGTTCCGTTTGGGTGAGATATACCTGAACTTAGCCGAGGCTGTGCTGCGTGGTGGTCAGGGTGCTACGAAGGCCGAGGCTCTTGGCTATCTGAACGACCTGCGCAAACGTGCCTATACGGATAAGTTGGCAGCACCGATCTCTGACAGTGAGTTTACGCTTGACTTTATGCTTGATGAGCGTGGACGTGAGATGTTCTATGAAGCCCAGCGCCGTACAGACCTCGTGCGTTTCGGCAAGTACACGGGTGATGAATACGTCTGGCCGTGGAAGGGTGGCGTGGCTGGAGGAAAGGCTGTCAGCAATTTCTATGCCGTCTATCCCATTCCCTCCGACGATATTGGCTCTAATGAGAATCTGAAACAGAATGAAGGGTATTAAATAATTGAGAATTGATAATTGAAAATTGATAATTATGATTACCAAGAATATAATGAAATCAATCGGTGTCTTCTGTGCTATCTGCGGTATGGTCGCTTGTGCAGATGACACCACGGAGCCCGTGCTACAGTTGCGACAGGCGGCTACGCTGAATGCTGTCAGCCCTGCCGACATCACCATCACTAAGGACAACAGCACGGCACAGTTCCCTGAGATTACTTGGGAGAAAGCCAACTATGGCAATGGGGCAGTGGTCAACTATGAAGTGACGCTGACCAACAACAGTAACCAGAAGAGCGTCGTCATCGGCGAGACTGGCGACACGAAACTCTCGTTTACCAATGCTGAGATGAACAAGATTCTGGCCAGCATCGGTGCCTATCCCAGACAGGCTTACGACTTCACCGTATCGCTGAAGTCAACGGCTTTCGACGTGTATCAGAACGAGGCTACGAACACCGTGGCGTTCAAGGCTACGCCCTACGACCCGAACGTGGATGATATTGACTGGCCATACGCCTACGTGGCCGTTGGCTATCCAAACTGGGATTATACGACGGCCTATCTGATTGGTGATCCCGACGGCGACGGTGTTTATCATGGCTGGGTACAGTTCGACGATGCCACGACCTACGCCATCCTCGACGGCAAGGACGTGACGAAGGTGCTGGCACAGGGCGAAGTGACCGATGATGGCAAGGGTTTCGTGGAGGTGAAGATGGAGGCCGACGGAACACTGAGCCAGTCGTGGGCTTGCAACACATGGGGCGTCATCGGCGATGCCACCTCTGGCGGCTGGAGCGACGATACGAAGATGGAATACGACAAGAGCACGCGCCTCTGGACGGTGATTACCTCAATGACCGACAAGGAGTTTAAGTTCCGCGCCAACAGCGACTGGACGATTAACTACGGTGGTGACGGCGTGACGGAGAACGGACTGGCTCCGAGTGGCGATAACATCAAGGTGCCGAAGGAGAGCGCCTACATCATCACGCTTGACCTGACCAATGCTGGACGCTATACCTACGCGATGGAAGAGACGACCATCGAAATGAGCAGTGCCTTCATGACCCTGCCGGGCAGTTACCAGGGCTGGAGTCCTGAGGCTGAGAGTGCATACAAGGTGGTGTCTGAGGCCCGCGACTTCAAGTATTCGGGGGCTTACTACTTCGCTGCGGGTACGGAATTCAAGTTCTATGACAGTGGCTCGTGGATTGGCATCGTGGGCGACATCAGTTGGAACGAGACCCGCACAAAGGGCGACTTCGTGATTGGCGACGGTGCGAACATCGTCATTACCGAGGGGGCCTACTACAAGATTACGGCTGACACGAAGAAGATGGTGGCCTCGCTGGCAAAGACTGGCTGGGAGGTAATCGGCGACGCTACGGCTGGCGGCTGGGACAAAGGCCAGGTAATGGACTACGACCCGGACACTGACACATGGTCGACCATGATTACCGTCAGCGATGGTGACATCAAGTTCCGTTGGGATGCCTCGTGGACGATTAACCTCGGCGGTGACCTGAATGCCTTGACGCAGGACGGCCCGAATATCCACATCAATGCCGGAACCTATAAAATCGTACTCGATGCGAATAATAACACCGCGACCATTACGGCAGTTTGATTCATACTTAGGTTAGTTAGAAATTAGTTTAGTAGAGGACTGCTGGACGCACAGAGCCGGCAGTCCTTTTCAAACTCCAAAATCATACGCTTATGAAAGTG
>JAFRMM010000106.1 GCA_017430675.1 Prevotella sp. | reverse complement strand
GTTGTTGCCAGAGGCGTTCCGATCCCAGCGCGAGGTACTGATCACGATGCCGCTCTACGAACTGGCAGAACGGCTGTATGCCATCTTCGAACTGGAGCGACTGAACGAACAGAGTGCCTACGTGTTTGCGTTCTATGATCAGTTAGCAAGTTATGTGAGTGAGAACACCGCCGATATCGACTCCTTCCTGGCAGCATGGGATGAGAGTCTCTGTGGCAAGACGATCCAGAGTGAGGAGACCAACGGTGTGAGGATCCTCTCGATCCATAAGTCGAAAGGACTGGAATACAACTATGTGATCTGTCCGTTCTGTGACTGGCAGTTGGAGAAGCAGAGTGGTAACTTCCTGTGGTGCCAGCCAAAGGAAGAGCCCTTCAATGACCTGCCCATCGCACCAGTGGACTACAGTAAGAATCAGATGTTGGGCACCATCTATGAGAAAGACTATCTGCATGAACACTTACAGAATACGGTGGACAACCTGAATCTGCTCTATGTTGCCTTCACCCGTGCGAAGAAGGGACTCTATGTCTTTGGTAAACGAGGTGCGAAGGCGTCGCGCTCCGGACTCATCGAACAATGCCTGCCCCTCGTGGCACAGGAGATGCCAGAGGCTATCCTCTCAGGCTTAGAGGATGAAAAAGGAATACTGCAATTCTCCCTTGCTAGTCCTGCTAGAAATGCTAGTTCTGCTAGTCATGCTAGCCCTGCTAGTCAAAACCCCTTCCTGCAGCCCGCAGAGCCTGTGGCAGTTGATTTCCATTATATGGAGAGTCAGGTGAACTTTCGTCAGAGTAACCGTAGTCAGGCGTTTATCGAGGCAGATGAGAGTGATGAGATAGAGCGTCTGAACTATATCCAGACGGGTAGCGTACTGCATCAGATCTTCTCGATGATCCGCACCACGGATGATATCGAAGATGCCCTGAAACAATTGCAGTTCGAGGGTGTGCTCTACGACGAGCAGATCACCCCAGAGCGTATCACGGCGATGTTGAGAAAGCGGTTGCAGGATCCCCGTGTAGCAGACTGGTTCTCGCCCCGTTGGACTCTCTTCAACGAGTGTACCATCCTCACGATGGAAGACGGTGAAGTAAAAGAAAGACGCCCAGACCGTGTGATGACAGACGGGCAGCATTGGGTGGTGGTAGATTTCAAGTTCGGTTCCCCAAAACCAGAATACGATGATCAGGTGCGGGAGTATATGGCGTTGATCAAGACGATGCAGCCTGAAGCAGAGGTAAACGGCTATTTATGGTTTGTGTATAGTAACAAAATCGAAGAAGTGGTATGAAGAGTTTTCTCGAAAAGGTCGCAGCGGATTTGTTGAAGAGGTTTGATAACGATCTCTCCCGAGTCGCCGTGGTGTTCCCCAACAAACGTGCATCGCTCTTCCTCAATGAGCATCTGGCTCGTCTGGCAGGCAAGCCGCTCTGGAGTCCTGCCTATATCACCATCAGCGACCTTTTCCGCAGTCACTCGGCGTTGAAGGTGGCAGACCCTATCCTACTCGTCTGTGAACTGCACAAGGTCTTTATCGAGGCCACAGGGATGGATGAGACCTTGGATCACTTCTACGGCTGGGGACAACTGCTCCTGGCCGACTTCGACGATCTGGACAAGAACATGGGACCTGCAGACCAGGTGTTCAAGAACCTGAGGGACATCCATGAACTCGATGATATCTCCTACCTCACCGACGAACAACGGGAGATGATCAGACGCTTCTTCAGCAACTTCTCCGAGGATCATAACAGTGAACTGAAACAGCGGTTCTTGAGACTATGGAGCCGTATCGGCACCATCTATCATCTCTTCAACGAACGACTTGCCAGTCAGCAGATCTGTTACGAGGGTTCCCTCTATCGTCAGGTGGTGGAGAATCCGCAAATCGATTTCCGTTACGACACCTACGCCTTCGTGGGCTTCAACCATCTGCAGGAGGTGGAGAAGATGCTCTTCAAGCGATTGGAACAGGAAGGGAAGGCTATCTTCTATCAGGATACGGAGGAACTGCCACCTGAGGAACTCACCTATATCTCTGCCCCTACGGAAAATATTCAGGCTCGCTTCGTGAGTCAGTGGCTCACACCGGAACGCATTGCCGCAGGACGGAAAACGGCGATTGTGCTCTGCGACGAGAAACTGTTGCAGACGGTGATCCACTGTCTGCCAAAGGCTGTGGAGAAAGTAAACGTCACCACAGGCTATCCCCTGAGTCAGGCGGCTGCTGCCACCCTCGTGAGTCAGTTCTTTAATCTGCAGATCAACGGTTTCTCGCTGAAGACTAACACGTTCAGACGACATTGGCTCGATCTGATGAACCGTCATCCCTATGCGAAGATGATGCCAGCGGACTATGCCAATACCCACTATACCGACAACAGCGCCTTGCTACACGCCCTGTTGGGCATCATCCGTCATGTGGCGAAGGATCCCAGTCCGAAGGATCAGTTGGCGACAGAGAGTCTGTTCAGGGTCTATACGGTGTTGAACCGTCTGACGGATCTGGTGGATAGCGGTGTGTTGAAGGTGGATATCATCACCCTGCAACGACTTGTGACTCAGGTGATACAATCCACCACGATCCCCTTCCACGGTGAACCAGCAGAGGGCATTCAGATCATGGGAGTACTCGAGACCCGAAACCTCGATTTCGACCACGTGCTGATGCTCTCGTGTAACGAAGGTAACATGCCCCGTGGTGTAAGCGACACCTCTTTTATTCCCTATAGTATCAGAAAAGCCTACGGTCTGACAACGGTGGATCACAAGGTAGCCATCTACGAACACTATTTCCATCGGTTGCTGCAACGGGCAAAGGATGTGACGCTGGTATATAACAACGCCACCAACGACGGACAGACGGGTGAGATGTCACGATTCATGCTACAGCAGATGGTGAAGCGCGAGAAGCCCATCCTGTACCGTACGCTGCAGGCAGGACAACTCACGGCACCCAGACATCCGAAGGCTATCCTCAAGACCGACGAGGTGATGGGTATCATGAAGCACCTTTTTGCCAAGGAGAACGGCGGCATCAGTCCTACTGCCATCAGTACCTATCTGCGCTGTCAGTTGCGGTTCTTCTACCATTATGTGGGCAACCTGATTGAACCGGAGGATAACGAAGAAGACATCGTCGATAACCGCATCTTCGGCAACATCTTCCACAAGGCGGCACAGATGGTCTATGAACGCCTAAAGACGTTGACTGGCAACCATATCACCGCCTTAGCCATCGACGATCTCCTGAAGAGTGCCATCGAGATCGAACAGACGGTGGATGACGCCTTCCGTACCGAACTCTTCCAGATCACCGACCCTCACCGAAAGGTACCAGCCTACGACGGGTTGCAACTCATCAACCGGGAAGTGATCATCAGGTATGTAAGACAACTGTTGGAGACAGATAGGAGATTCACGCCTTTCAGTATCTTAGGCTTGGAGAAACCGGTGAAGATGCCGTTAGAATGGACGATGGTCAGAGGATATATAGACCGCTTAGACCAGATTACAGATCCCGAGACCGGTGAGGAAAGGATCCGTGTGATCGACTATAAGACAGGGGCTAAGAAACAGAAGGATCTGCCAGATGTGGCTGCTATCTTTGATCCTGCGAATGTGAAGGATCATAGCGACTATTACCTGCAGACCTTCCTCTACAGTCATATCGTGCGTCAGAATACAAACCTGCCCGTCTCCCCTGTCCTGCTCTTTATCCAGTATGCAGGCAGCGACGGCTACGACCCTACCCTGAAACTGGGTAAGGATCCCGTACGGGACATTGCCACTGCCTCAGAGGAATTCATGCAATTGCTCAGAGAAAAGATGAGCGAGATCTTCTGTCAAGACCTCGCTTTCTCGCCGACAGAGGATCAGGATCGCTGTCGCACCTGTCCCTATCAGATGTTATGTCGTTAACCGATTACTCTTCCATGAGTTTACGATAACGGGCTCGTTTGGGTTCTTCCAGACCCAAGCGCTGGGCTTTGTTCGCCTCATATTCGGAGTAGTTGCCCTCGAAATAGAACACATTTCCTTCACCCTCGAAGGCGAGGATATGGGTACAGATACGATCCAGGAACCAACGGTCGTGACTGATAATTACGGCACATCCCGCAAAGGCCTCAAGGCCTTCTTCCAATGCACGTAACGTGTTGACGTCTATATCGTTAGTAGGCTCATCTAAAAGTAAGACATTACCCTCTTGTTTCAAGGCGATAGCCAGATGCAGACGGTTGCGTTCACCACCTGAGAGTACCCCGCATTTCTTTTCCTGATCGGCACCGCTGAAGTTGAATCGTGAGAGATAAGCACGTACGTTCACATCCTTACCACCCATGCGGATCGTCTCGTTGCCGCCACTCACCACCTGATAGACACTCTTCTCAGGATCGATGTCCTTATGCTGCTGATCCACATACGAGAGTTTCACCGTCTCTCCCACATCGAAGGTACCGGCATCTGGGGTATCAAGTCCCATAATGAGTCGGAAGAGCGTTGTCTTACCTGC
>JAFRMM010000105.1 GCA_017430675.1 Prevotella sp. | reverse complement strand
GGCACGAATATCTCGTACTGAAGCCCGTCACCAGTTGGCGTCAGTCGCTAATCTTGGGAAGAGGCGTATAGAAATCGTTGTTGCACCAGAGCGAGGGCTGTTGCTCGTTAAGAAGCAGCCAGCGGCTCCAGCCAGTGGCCTTGTCGAAGGCCAGGGCGCCATAGACCGCCTCGAGTGTGCCTCCCCATTGGCCTTGGTCAGCCAACTCCAGGGTATAAGCGGGCGTGACATCCTTCTTAAACAAGCCGTCTTTTACGACGTAAATGGTGAATTTCCCGTCAGGATCAAAGAAGCCTAGGCTGGTAAGGATTTTCGAGTCAGGATCAGATTCGACATCCTTCCATGCTGACTGCAGATAGGTGCCCCGTGTGGCAAGCAGCACGCTGTAGTCTACCTGATAGTCGTGATTGAGCAGATACTTGCTGGTGTACTGAGCGGCAATACAGTTGTTAAACGACTCCTTCAGTTCGGCCCAGAACGCGTCGTCGAACACCTCGGGCAGTGCCTTCCTCATCGCCTCCATATATCTGCCCGCATCGTACAAGGCACCTGAATCGGTGACCCTAACGGCATCTCGGGTCACATTGTCAATCTTCTGTTTCTGCTCGGCGGTACCGTTCTTGTAAGTGTTGCAGAGACGGTCGGTAAACTCGCGCATCGACTTGCCCAGTTGGTCGAGCCTGGCCGTCTCCGTCACCGTCATGTCGTAATAGTTGACCTCATCCTTATCTTCCGGGTCAAATGACTTGACATAGTATTCCGTGTATTTCTCCAAGGCGTATCTCATATCGTCGTGGGCTGCCGAAAGGACGTCTATCAGCGTTGCATACGGTGCTCCGGCCAGTGTGACGTAGGTAGAGGCTACCAGGTAGTCGGCGACGTCTTTCAGTTCAAACGCATATTCCATCGTGTTCATCAGACAGGCATCGAAGTATACCACGTCGGGCCGGATGCCAGAAGCCTTGATGGCATGATTCAGAGAGGGTGCGGAAAAATGATTGCCACTGTATGCATCGTCGAAGATGACGCCTCGGGTGGCAGCGGCCTTGTCCTGGTAGATCTCAGCATCGGGCGAGTAGCCTCCGCCGTGGTCATTTAATACCAGCACATATTTCTTGGCAGGACAGGCCTTGGCGGCCCATCTGATGAAGTTGGCCAGGGAGTCGGGGTTGCTGATTTCGGCATTCTTGCCCGGGAGATAATGCCCCTGGGCCTGCTCTTTCAGTGTCTGTGCCGGGTCGACGACAAAGCGCAGAGTGCTGCTGCCTACGGGATTCATCCATTTCAGGTAGTTTAAGTTCGAGAGTTGTGCCTCGGCATCTTTTCCGCCAGTCCTCACGAGTTCGTCCATTTCCTTCATCTCCGACTCGGAGGCCATGTCAGGAAGGTTGTCTTCCTTGGAGAACTTGTATTCCACGGCTATTTTCACATTCTTGTAACTCGATGCCGCAGCCTTGTACATGCCGCGAATGTTGCCCATGTAGTGGGTGTCGAGGTTGCCGCCGCCATGACCATAATACATGATGGTGACGTCGGCCAGTGAGGAGGGCTCCGCATCTGGCGTTGCCGACGGGCGGTCTTCGGATGAGCACGACGCGAATAGCACTGTCGTCATTGTGCAGATCAGCGCACTTGCAAGTTTCATAAAATGCTTTTTCATAATTGTTACTGTTAGTGTGACGTTTGTTTCTTTTTGGCTGCAAAAAAACGCTTTTTCTGCAAGACTGCCAAATTCTTCTCCTTCTTTTTTGACAAAAATGTAGTCACTGGGACAGGTACTTGGGTATGATGACTGCTATGACTCAGGTACCTCTTACCTTTGCATCGGATTATAGATAATGTTCTAAATGTCCGATGTTAAACATCGTATAAATTTAGTTCATGCGGCAACAATTTTGTAGTTTCGCTAGAGATTGTGGCCGTGGAGGGCGAGAGCATTGTGTCGCTAGGT
>JAFRMM010000104.1 GCA_017430675.1 Prevotella sp. | reverse complement strand
TTCAGCCTCTTCGACTTTGTCACGGGTCAGTTGTTCTTGCCTATCGTGGGCTTCCTGACCTGTATCCTGATTGGTTGGTTTGTACCACATAAGATTGTGCGCGACGAATTCACCAACAGGGGAACACTCGATAATGGCGGCCTGTTCCATATCTACCTCTTCCTGGTGAAGTACGTATGCCCCATCTGTATCATGTTCATTTTCCTGCATCAGTTTGGTCTGCTCTAAATGGAGGGAAGAGGTGTATTCGGTAGTAAGATAGCCATCGTCCTTGCTACGGCGGGGTCGGCTGTAGGCTTAGGAAATGTGTGGCGTTTCCCCTTTATGACAGGTCAAAATGGGGGAGCAGCCTTTATCCTGGTTTATTTCGGATGCGTGTTGCTGCTGGGTATTCCTGGAATGGTCAGCGAGTTTCTAATTGGCCGATATGCCCAGTCAAATGCAGCCCGTGCCTATGCAAGTATGGGGCATCGGAGGTGGCGCTTTATCGGTTATCTGGGTATTCTGACATCTACGATCATCCTGGGTTTCTATGCAGTAGTGGCTGGCTGGTGCCTGCAGTATCTGTATGCATCGATTGTTGGTCAGTTGAATGGCGATGCAGCCTATGTCGTCAACTACTTCAAGACTTTCTCCAGTGATCCGTTTTGGCCTTGTCTGTGGGCTGTGGTCTTCGTATTGATCACGCATTTCGTGGTGGCACGTGGTGTGAATAAAGGGATTGAACGGGTTGCCAAACTGTTAATGCCACTGCTCCTGCTGTTGTTGATCATCATTGTGGTGGCCTCTTGTCTGTTGCCTGGTGCAGAGAAGGGAATCTCTTTTTTGCTGAAGCCCGACTTCTCGAAGGTGAGTACGAATGTATTTCTGGAGGCTTTAGGACAGGCGTTCTTCTCCCTGAGTCTGGGAACAGCCTGCCTGTGTACTTATGGCTCCTATTTCAAACGCGATACTTATCTGTTGGGTTCTGCCACTCAGATTGCATTACTCGACTCAGGTATTGCCATCCTGGCTGGTCTGATGATCTTTCCTGCAGCCTTTTCCGTGGGTGTACAGCCAGATAGTGGACCGTCGTTGATATTTATCACATTACCTAATGTGTTCCAACAGGCATTCAGTGGGATGCCTGTGGTGGGTTATGTCATCTCTATTATGTTCTATGCCTTGTTGGTGTTTGCAGCGCTGACCTCCACGGTTTCTATGCATGAGATAGGTACGGCCTTCTTCCATGAGGAATTGAAGATCTCGCGCCAGCATGCTGCTTGGATATTGACATCCGTCTGTGCATTGTTGGCTATATTCTGCTCGTTCTCTGTTGGTGCCTATAGCGGATTACAACTCTTCGGAATGTCACTGATGGATTTCTGTGATTTCCTGACAGCCCAACTGATGCTGCCGACAGGCGCATTCCTGACGAGTATTATGCTGGGATGGTTTGTGAGTGAGAAACTGTTAAGGGATGAGTTTACAAATGGCGGAACGATCGGCCACTCCTTTTTCTATGTATGGCGCTTTACCATTCGTTTTATTGTGCCCATCTGCATCCTCTTGATTTTCCTCCATCAGTTCGGCATTCTATGATGCGGGAATTCTTTTATCTTCAGAAATCCGATCGTAAGGTGATACTCGCCTTACTGACTGTGATTGTGATAGCATTAGGAATAATCTTATTCACTGGTAGTCCCAGTACTTCTAGTATTTCTGGAACTTCTAGAGATTCTAGCCATGTTAGAAATGTCAGCAACTCTTCTCTTCCCACTCGGCAGGTCGAACGTTTCTTTTTTGACCCCAATACGGCAGACAGTGCCCAATTACGACGGTTGGGGCTTCAGACTTGGCAGATTAGGAATATTTATAAATACCGTGCAGCTGGTGGTATCTATCGTGAGAAGACTGACTTTGCCCGCCTCTATGGCTTGACAGTGAAGGAGTATCGTGAATTGGAACCTTATATCCGTATCTCATCGGATTACCTGCCTGCTGCGACGTTGGTAAAGGAAAGCGCAACAGCCACAGCTAAGCATGACACCACGTTTGTGCATCATTATCCTCAGAAGATTGCAGAGACGGCGCATGTGGTCCTGAATACGGCTGACACCACAGAACTGATGACAGTACCTGGCATCGGTCCATATTTTGCCAGAAAGATCGTACAGTATGGACAACGTCTGGGAGGATATGTAAACGTTGATCAACTCGATGAGATTGAGGATTTCCCTACTGAGGCTAAGCGCTTTCTTGTTGTTGAGGGAGCCACCCCGCAGAAGTTGAATGTCAACAAACTAACCTTGAATGAACTGAAACGTCACCCTTACATTAACTTTTATCAGGCGAAGGATATTACCGATTATCGCCGCCTGCACGGACCGATCAAAAGTTTGCAGGATTTAAGACTGCTAAAAGACTTCCCACAGGCGGCAATAGAGCGACTTTTGCCCTATGTGACATATTGATATGTTAATAAATCATAGAAAATGTTTGTGATAACGGAAATAATTCGTATATTTGCAAGCAGAACTAATAACTGGATAAAGTAATGTTTGGATTAGGATTTCAAGAGATACTGGTCATCGCCCTTATCATCCTGTTGCTCTTTGGCGGCAAGAAGATCCCTGAACTGATGAAGGGACTCGGAAAAGGTGTGAAGAGTTTTAAGGATGGAATGAACGAGGTGACGGATCTCAAAGAAGATAAGAAGGAAGAAAAGAAGGATGAGTGATTCTCAGCCCATGACGTTCTGGGATCATCTTGACGAACTGCGAGGGGTGATCATCAGGATGCTCGTCGTGACGCTGTTGGTGGCAGTGGCTGCTTTCTGTCTGAAGGACGAGTTGTTTGCCATTGTGCTGGCACCGCGTTCCAGCGAATTCATCACTTATAGACTGATGGGCGTGGAGCCGTTCAGTATTCATCTGATGAACACGGGGCTGACGGAGCAGTTTATGATTCACCTGAAGACCTCGGTATATGCCGGACTCTTGGTGGCACTGCCTTATATCCTCTATCTGCTGTTCCGATTTGTCTCACCAGCGCTCTATGACAACGAAAGGCGTTATGCGACCGTCTTAGTAGGCAGCGGCTACCTGATGTTTATGTTGGGAACGCTACTGAACTACCTACTCATCTTCCCTTTGACGGTGAAGTTTCTGGGAACCTATCAGGTGAGTCCCGACGTTGCGAATATGCTGACCCTGCAGTCTTACATGGATACCCTGATGACGATGAGTTTTGTGATGGGCATCGTGTTCGAGTTGCCAGTAGTCAGCTGGTTGTTAGGGAAGATGGGACTGTTGAATGCTCGGATGATGGGGCAGTGGCGACGCCACGCTATCGTCGTCATTCTGATGGTGGCAGCGATCATTACGCCGACGACAGATGCCTTCACGCTGTTCGTTGTTGCTCTGCCGATCTGGTTGCTTTATGAACTGAGCATCCTGATCGTGAAACTAAACGGATAAAAAAGTAAAACTAAACAAATATAGAACTATGTTACGTAAAATCAGAACAATCCTTGCAGCAGTGGTTCTCGTACTGATAACCTTGCTCTTCCTCGACTTCACGGGGACGCTGCATTGTTGGCTGGGCTGGCTTGCTAAGATCCAGTTCCTGCCCGCCGTGATGGCACTCAATGTCATTGTCGTTGTGGCACTTGTCCTACTGACGCTCGTCTTCGGACGTATCTACTGCTCCGTTATCTGTCCGTTAGGCATCTTTCAGGATGTCTTGGCCCGATTCCATCGGAAGAAGAACAAGTACAGTTACTCCGCAGAATTGAAATGGCTGCGCTATCCGATGCTGATGGTGTTTGTCATTGCCGGTGTGTCTGGTGTG
Source organism: Prevotella sp. (assembly GCA_017430675.1). The sequence goes on along the minus strand of JAFRMM010000104.1, from coordinate 2,079 downwards.
GGTTCACTGTTCCAGTTACTGGCACCATATAGCGCCTATGGACGTATAGCCACGATGGTCTTCCAGCCTATCTGGAAATTCGGCAATAACCTGTTGGCGATGGTGGCAGAACATTATGAGAGCTATGCCTTCTATAGTGTGGATACCTGGATGCGCTCCTTACCTGTATTTATCATCGCTGCCGTAACCTTAGTGGTGCTCTTTGTATTGGCATGGCGAGGTGGACGTACTTATTGTAATACGATCTGCCCTGTGGGAACCATCCTCTCGTTCTTTGCCCGTTTCTCATGGTTGAAGATCCGTTTTGATGAGGATAAGTGCAAGAACTGCTCCCTCTGTTCGAAGAACTGTAAGGCTGCTTGTATCGACTTCAAGACTCACACGGTGGATTACAGCCGTTGCGTGGTTTGTGGTAACTGTATCGACAGTTGTAAGTTTGGTGCGCTGAAATATACTGGTCGGGCTGGACAGACCCCAAAGATTGGTGAGGCTGGTAATATCGATACTTCTAAGCGCTCATTCCTTCTGGCCTCTGCTCTGGTGACAACAGCGGCGATGGCTCAGAAGAAGGAGAAACTGATGGATGGTGGATTGGCTGATATCGAGGATAAGGTGGCTCCTGAGCGTCAGATACCGCTGGCACCTCCGGGATCGCTTTCATTGCGGAACCTTGCGACACACTGTACGGGTTGTCAACTCTGTGTCTCGGAATGTCCTAACCAGGTACTTCGTCCGTCCACAGATCTGATGAATCTGATGTTGCCTTTGATGTCGTACGAGCACGGTTATTGCCGTCCGGAGTGTACACGTTGTTCTGAAGTTTGTCCTGCTGGAGCCATTAAGAAGGTCGATAAGCCAGAGAAATCATCGATTCAGATTGGTCATGCTGTCTGGATTAAGAAGAACTGTGTGGTTCTGACGGATGAGGTGGAGTGCGGTAACTGTGCCCGCCATTGTCCTTCTGGTGCTATAGAGATGGTGCCGCTCGATCCGGATAACGAGGAGTCTCCGATGGTTCCTGCCATTAATGAGGCTGCCTGTATCGGTTGTGGTGCCTGTGAGTATGTCTGTCCGTCGCGTCCGTTCTCGGCCATCTACGTTGAGGGACATGAAGTACATAAACATATTTAATAAGGAGGATACATCATGGAAAAGAAGAATATATCACGCCGTTCGTTCCTGAAACTTTTTGGGGCTGGTACTGTAGCCACTGCTGCCACACTTGCTGGTTGTAAGAAAGGTAATAAGGCAGAGAGTCAGGCTGCTGAGGAGTATAAGAATCAGGTGGAGCCCCCTGTGGGCAAGATGACCTATCGTGAGAATCCTAAGACCAAGGAGAAGGTTTCTATCTTAGGCTATGGCATGATGCGCCTGCCGACGAAAGTTGATAACAGCGATGAGTTTGATCAGGATATGATCAACAAGCAGATTGACTATGCCATTGAGCATGGCATGAACTACTTCGACACCTCTCCTGTCTATTGTCAGGGCAAGTCGGAACATTGTACGGGTATTGCCTTGAGTCGTCATCAACGTAGTGAGTACTTCGTGGCAACGAAACTCTCGAACTTCAATCGCGACTACTGGGCTTTCGACAAGGCAAAGGAGATGTATCATAACTCCATGAAGGAGTTACAGGTTGACTATCTCGACTACTATCTGCTCCACGCCGTGGGTGGCAGTATGGATGAGTTTAATAGTCGCTATGTTGACAACGGCATTATGGACTACCTGCTGAAAGAGCGTGAGGCGGGTCGTATCCGTAACCTCGGCTTCTCGTTCCACGGTAAACAGGAGGTGTTTGATGAGGTGCTGGCTATGCATGACAAGTATCACTGGGACTTTGTGCAGATAGAGTTGAATTACCTCGACTGGGACTATGCCAACGAGATCAATGACCGTAATGTCGATGCGAGTTACCTCTATGCAGAGTTACAGAAACGTGGTATCCCTGCTGTCATCATGGAACCTCTGTTAGGTGGTCGTCTGGCTAATCTGCCGCAGTATCTGGCTACTGAACTGAAGAGCCATGCCCCTGAGCGCAGTGTGGCTTCATGGGCTTTTCGTTATGCAGGTACG
>JAFRMM010000103.1 GCA_017430675.1 Prevotella sp. | reverse complement strand
GGTTCTCAGTGAGTCCTCCGTAGCAGTGGACTCACTGAGAACCGTCCCCTGTGAGTTCTTCTCCTTCTCCTCGATATCCTTGCGGATCATGTTGTTCATCGAGTTGAGGAGCGTCTGTTCCTTGATGCCCATGCGCTGGGAGAGTTCGCTGAGATAGGTGGAGCGCAGGATCTGGTCCGGGATGACGGAGATACTCTTCACGATGCCGCCAATAGCCTCGGAACGCTTCACGGGATCCGTGACGTTCTCCACCGTCAGGCGCGTCTTGAAGGTGATGAAGTCCGTCGCGTTCTGCTCGATATAGTCCTTGAACTCCTGTGCGGAGTGCTTGCGCGAGAAGGAGTCGGGGTCGTCGCCGTCAGGCAACAGGAGCACCTTGATGTTCATGCCCTCAGCAAGAAGCATGTCCGTACCCCGCATGGCGGCATGGATGCCCGCCTCGTCGCCATCATATAATAAGGTGATGTTCTGCGTGAAGCGCCTGAGCAGTCGTATCTGGTAGTTCGAGAGCGCTGTACCGCTATTGGCCACCACGTTCTCCAGTCCGCACTGGTGCATGGCGATCACGTCGGTATAGCCCTCCACCATATACACACGGTCTTCCTTGGCAATAGCCTTCTTGGCCTGGAAGAGTCCGTAGAGTTCGCGCTCCTTGTGGTAGATCTCCGAGTCGGGCGAGTTCACGTATTTCTGCTGCACGCCCTTTGTACGGGCATCGAGCAGACGACCTCCGAAGGCCACCACCCTGCCACTGACGTTCAGCCAAGGGAAGATCACACGCCCCGCATAACGGTCATACACACCCCGTTCGTTACGGATGCAGAGTCCTGTCTTCTCCAGATACTCTACCTGATAACCCGCCTTCTGGGCGGCCATGGCCAGGGCATCACGCTTCTGCAACGCATAGCCGAGGCTGAACTTCTCGATGATATCATCGCGGATGCCACGGCTGCGGAAATACTGCTTGCCGATGGCGATGCCGTCAGGGTCATTCTTCAGCACGTCCTGGAAATACTTCATCGCCCACTCATTGACGATGAACATCGACTCGCGGTCGTTCTGCTCCTTCTTCTCCTCGTCAGTCAGTTCGCGCTCCTCGATCTCGATGTTGTATTTCTTGGCCAACCACCGCAGGGCCTCGGGATAGGTAATCTGCTCGTGCTTCATGAGGAAGTTCACGGCATTGCCACCCTCCCCACAGGCGAAACAGTGGCAGATCTGCTTGGCGGGTGACACCATGAACGACGGTGTCTTGTCGTCGTGGAACGGGCACAGTCCCTTATAGTTCACACCCGCCCTACGGAGTGTGACGAACTCGCCCACCACATCCACGATGTTCGTGGCGTCCATGATCTTGTCTATCGTCGCCCTGTCTATCATTCTCGACTGCAAAAATACAAATAAAATCTGAATCCTGCAAACATTTACGGCTTCATAAATACGAAATACACCGCAGCCACCAGACAGAGGGCCGCAGCCGCATGGTTCCAGTGCAGGTGCTCGTGCTGGAAGATCAGGTTCGCAATCACGGCGAACACCACCAGCGAGATACATTCCTGGATCACCTTCAACTGCACGAGGTTGAAGGGTCCGCCGTTATCCACAAAACCGATACGGTTGGCTGGTACCTGGCAGCAGTACTCGAAAAAGGCGATCATCCACGAGAAGGCGATCACCAGATACAGCGGCCAGTTAGCCGAAATACCTGACTGCTGGAGCCGCAGATGCCCGTACCAGGCGAAAGTCATGAACACATTGCTCAGAATGAGCAACAGAATCGTATATACACCATTCATCATAACGTACCTTATTAAATAAGTGGCACTTGAGGAAAAAGAAGTGCCACTTATTAGGAAATAAGTGGCACTTGTTGATATGCAGTTACAACTGCGTCTTCAATTACTGAACAAGAGTAACCTTTGTTACAGTGATGTCGCCATCGCCATTGAGCAAGAACGAACCGCCCCAGCCCTGAGTTTCATACGCCCAATCCAAGAGTTGCTGTGTGACCTTGTACTCAAAATAACCAAGCAAAGCAAGGTTATAGATACTAGCAGTTTCACGGCCATCATGCAGATAAGCAGAGCAAAGTTCAAGATTGCCATTCCAGTGGCCTCCCCAAATCTCGCACTCCCAATCATTTGTAGGAGCAGAAGCGTAAATGCGAATCTTGTCACCAGGTTTAGCATTAGCAGCCTGCAACTCTGCACCGCCGTCACTTCCGAAGAATGGCTGATCACCCCAACCGGTTACAACTACACTACCTTCCCAAATTGTCGTTTCCTTTACACTAGGAGTTGCACTGCCACCACTATCGGGCTTACTGATTGGCTTATCGCTAACCGTGTTGTCGAGGGTACAAGATGCGAAAAGCAGACCGCATAACGCAATTGCAAAAATACTCTTTTTTGTCATAGTCATTGGTTAGGCTCATTATTGTTTCTGCAACGGGCGGGCAGAGCCTCTTTTCCCTCCTGCGGCAGGTTTAAACTTATTTATCGAATGCAAAGGTAAACACTTTTTTGAAATTCTGCAAATTTTTCTCAATTTTTTTTTCGAATATAGACAAAATAGTCCGTTTCACTACATACTGTCAACAAAAATTCGTACCTTTGCCCCGTCAATTAAAAACCAGAACCGAAAATGAAAAGGATTCTATTAAGCATGATCGTGGTGCTGGCGTGCGGAAGCATCGCCCTGGCACAGAATACGAAGGAAGAACGGATGAAGTATATCCGCAAGTGCTATGCCGATGCCAAGAAAAAGGTGGATGCCAACGGCAAGAACGGCAAGTCGCCTAAGGACATGCGACTCATCATCAACAAACTTGAGGATGAGGATGTTCCCCTCTACGACACGGAACAGTTGGACTTCTTCTTCGACGAGAAGAATGTAGATGGTCTGGCGACGAAACAGCCACCTTACCTTATTATTGAGAACTGGGGTCTCCATGGACATATCAGATACCGCGAGGTGCTGCTCGACCCCAAGGACCATCAGGTGATCTTCTGCTACATGCGAGGTGAGACGGATGGCGGCTTCGTGGTGGAGTCGCGCTACTACTACGATGCAGAAGGACAATGCATCGAACAGAAGCACAACACACACAACAGTTGGACGATGCCAGAGACGGAGAAGGAGAATGCAGAGTACTACCTGAGACTCTTCAACATGGTAACCTACAACGGCTACTTCACCCCACTGGACCCCGACAGTACCAAGAAGCCCACCACTCCTAAGGCTGAGCGCCTGAAGTATATCCGTACCCTCTATGCACAGGCCAAGGAGAAGTCTGCTGCCAACGATAAGGCGGAGATGCCCAACGATCTGCACATCACTATCCACGACCTGGGCGACGACCAGCCACCCAGGACGACAGAAACCAGGATCTACTTCGACAAAGACGGCATCTACTTCATTAATCGTACCAGCAAGTCGATGCAACTTAATGGTTATGACGAGTATCTCTTCGAACCGAAGACCAAGGATCTGGTATTCTCTTATTCACGAGGCGCTGAGGAGGGTGAAGTGTATGAATGGCGCTATTACTTCGATGAGAACGGCAACTGCATTGAGACCAAGACAACAAATACCGACGAGATGGACGACGGCTTCTACGACAAACGGGCAGCCAAGGACCTACAGGCGATTTTTGATCTGATAAATGGAGATGAAGAATAAGAAAAAAGATATGAAAAAGACGATCTTAGCCCTCACGATGCTGGCCTGCGCCATCAGCGCAGCAGCCATGAGTAATTCGGAGGTGAGCAACCAGTGGCGCCAGAAGACCATCACGGTAAAGGACGGCGGACAGGCACCTCACGTCGTAGCCCTGCTACGCGCCTTTCATCAGGCACTGCCCACATGGGTGGTGGGCGAAGTGCTCAAACAGGCAGACAACCCAGCCCCAGGCACACGCGTCGATGGCACAGCGTCCATCTTTGATGCAGAGGATGACTACCGTATCCTCATTGACCGCAGGAACGGCTATGTCGATCTGGAGTCGGAGACGGACATTGACCAGATGGCAGCCTGTGTCTGGCGTAAGAACAACGGTCACAGGATCTTCGCCGTGACCCTCTACGAACAGCACGACCCTGTGCAGAACATGCTCTGCTGGTACGACTACGACCCTGCCACTCAGACCATGACACCTGCACATAGTCCGCTTGACGACTTCAAGCCCTCCTGGGATAAATACGAAGCCCTCTCATGGACCTTGCCGAGGAAGGGCACGGACTTCCAGATTCATGAATATTATAACGTGCTGTCCAACCCCATCACACATATCTACAAGTGGGACAGGAAACAGTTCAAGGCCGATGTTGCCCAGATCAATAGGTTCGAGTATTTCCCCTCAGTAGGCTCTACCCATTATGCCATGCTCAGACCTGGCGAATGGACACACTATGCCCTGGTAGATCTGACGGGTGAGGGCAATCCCGTGTTCCTGCTGGCAAAGTTAGAAGGCGGAAAGGTGTTAGAGCGCGTCATGCTGGCACAGTTCAAAGGCGACATCTGTCAGATTGCAGAATCGAGTGCCGAGTTTGGGGCCATCTCCGTCTATTCCCTGCCACCTAAGGGCGACAACAAGCGCGTGGCCGTACAATACCGCGACCAGCCTGGCGGCTACTGGTACACCATCCTGACGGGCTGCTACGTACAGTTCACCCTGAGCGACCTGCCCAACTTCTCCAATGCCATCGACGAGAACACACGCGTCGTCTCAGTGGAAGAAGGCTACGGAGGCCCTGACGAGACCACCGATATTCTCGACCAACTGGGAACAGAAATCTATATAGGAGATCAAATCACCTGGCACCCGTTCAGGGTCATTGACGAAGAACTGCCATAAGATTAAAGAGATGTGATATTATTCAGGGCATTAGTTTTATTGCACAAAACGGCCAATCTGTGCACAAATTGGTCGATTTTGTGCAATTTATTTGGCTGTGTGCGCAAAAAGTAGTACCTTTGCACCCGTTTTTAAAAGGATATCACTTTTACACATTATTAATAATATGGCTTTAAAGATTGTTGTTCTGGCCAAGCAAGTGCCAGACACCCGTAACGTGGGTAAGGATGCCATGACTGCCGAAGGAACGGTGAACCGTGCTGCCCTACCCGCTATCTTCAACCCCGAAGATTTGAACGCCTTGGAACAGGCCCTTCGCCTGAAAGAGCAGAACCCAGGCTCAACAGTAGGAATCCTCACGATGGGTCCTCCACGTGCAGG
>JAFRMM010000102.1 GCA_017430675.1 Prevotella sp. | reverse complement strand
GTTCCTGATTCCCTACACTGCTGGTGTCTATAGTGGTATCTCCCGTCTTTTTGAGATGGGTTTCGATATTCCCTACGAGTACTGTGTAGTGATCATGTCGATCCTCACGGCTGTCTATGTGATCATCGGTGGTTATAAGGCCACGGCGATGAACGACTTTATCCAGGGCATCATCATGCTCTTTGGCATTGTGGCAGTCATCTTGGCTGTGTTGAATGCGCAGGGAGGACTGACCACGGCTGTCGAGAAACTCGCCACTATCCCTTCTGATGCTGACCCAACGGTGAATGGCGGCTTTGCCTCCTGGTTCGGACCTGATCCCTGGGGACTCCTTGGTGTGGTGATCCTGACCTCATTAGGTACGATGGGACTGCCCCAGATGGTGGGTAAGTTCTATTCGATCACGGATGAGAGTGCCATCAAGCGTGGTACGATTATCTCTACCATCTTCGCGTTTATCGTGGCTGGTGGCTGTTATTTCTTAGGTGGTTTCGGACGCCTCTATGAGCCTGTGATCGGTGCCAACGGTAAGATCGCCTTCGACTCGATCGTGCCCGCCATGCTGGTGACTCTGCCTGATGTGTTGATTGCCCTCGTGGTGCTGTTGGTGCTGAGTGCTTCGATGTCCACGTTGGCCTCACTGGTGCTCACCTCTTCGAGCACGATGACCCTCGACCTCATCTATCGCGACAAGAAATCGCTGCCTGGTGAGGTGGAAGACGGTACTATCGACGATATCGTTGCTGAGAAGATAGAGAAGAGAAAGGTGGTGGTGATGCGTGTGCTCATCATGTTCTTCATCGTGATCTCCCTGTTGATTGCCCTGAATCCGCCAACGTTCATTGCCCAGTTGATGGGTATCTCCTGGGGTGCCCTGGCTGGTGCCTTCCTGGCCCCGTTCATGCTGGGTCTCTATTCCAAGAAAGTGACGACGGCCTCTGTCTGGGCTTGCTTCATCTGGGGTGTGGGCCTGACGGTTATCAATATGTTGGCAGGTAATCCGATTAATCCCATCAACTGTGGTGCCATCGCCATGGTGGGTGGTTTCCCGGTGGTTTGGATTGTCAGTCTCGTTACGAAGAAACTCCCCCAACAGACTGTAGATAGTATTTTCGAATGTTACAAATAAAGACTATGTTTATGAAGAAAATGATTTTAACTATCGTGCTACTGACAGTGACGCTCTCACTGGTAGCATCCTGTGCTAATCGTCCCAAGGCTACAGGGACCATGCCAGTTGAGACCACTGAGGTTCAGCAGACAGAAGCCGCTGATCTGGCACCTGATTTCGAACTGCCTGATCTTCAGGGTAATCCCATGAAACTTTCCTCCCTGCGTGGTAAGTATGTGGTGCTCGACTTCTGGGGTTCCTGGTGCATCTGGTGTATCCGTGGTATTCCCAACATGAAGGAGGCTTATGCGAAGCACAAGGACAAGATGGAGATCCTGGGTATCGACTGTCGTGATACGGAGGCGAAATGGAAGGCTGCCGTCGATGAGCATCAGTTGCCTTGGCTGCAGGTGCGCTGTCCTGATGAGCAGTTGCAGACACTGGCTTCGCAGTATAACATCGAAGGCTTCCCCACGAAGGTGGTTATCGATCCTGAAGGCAGGATCGTGAAGGTCATCGTGGGTGAGGATCCTGCATTCTACACCTTCCTCGACGAACTTTTCGCGAAATAAGTCCCTTTGCAACCAAGTTGCACGGAATGTGCCGTATCTTTGCACCAAAATTAGCAAAGATATGGCACATTTACATGAACACGATCATCATTGCGAGAATTGCTCGCATGAGCATCACCACGAGCATAGTCTGAAAAAACAACTCTGGCTCATCGGCATCACCGTTGTGTTGCTGATAGCGGCAGTCTTAATTGAGAAGAATCTGAATCTGACGACGTGGCAACTGCTCATCATCTATCTCGTACCTTATTTATTAATAGGCCATGACACCTTGCATGAGGCTTTGGAGGGAATCCTTCATGGTGATGCCTTCAACGAGCATTTCCTGATGTCTGTGGCTACGATTGGGGCGCTCTGTATTGGTTTTCTGCCTGGGGCAGAGACGGAGTTTCCAGAGGCCGTCTTCGTGATGCTCTTCTTTCAGGTGGGTGAACTCTTCGAGGGTTATGCCGAAGGGAAGAGCCGTGCGAGCATTGCCCATCTGATGAATATCCGTCCTGACGTGGCACATGTCGAGGATCACGGGGACAGGTCGCGTGATTCTAAACAGAATCATGGACCTGTCCCCGTGATCCTCGATGTCAGTCCTGAAGAGGTGAGGGTAGGTGAGGTTATAGTCATCCGTCCAGGTGAAAAGGTGCCTTTGGATGGTGTGGTCATCGAGGGCTCTACCTCGCTGAATACAGTAGCCCTGACAGGTGAGACCCTGCCTCGCGATGTGAAAGAGGGCGACGAGATCATCTCTGGTTGTGTCAACCTCTCTGGTGTCGTCAGGGTGCGTACCACCAAACCCTTTGGTGAGAGCACCGTTTCCAAGATTATCCATCTGGTGGAGAATGCTGGTGAGAACAAGTCGAAGAGCGAGGCCTTCATCACGCGTTTCGCCAGAATCTATACGCCCGTGGTGGTATTCCTGGCTCTTGCTCTCGCCATCCTTCCGCCTTTGTACATATCTCTCACCTCTCACCTCTCACCCCTCACCTCTTTCTCAACATGGCTCTATCGTGCCCTGATGTTCCTTGTCGTTTCTTGTCCCTGTGCCCTGGTCATCAGTGTACCGCTTACCTTCTTTGGTGGTATTGGTGGTGCCTCGCGAAAGGGCATCTTGGTGAAGGGCTCCAACTATATGGACGTGCTGGCAAAGGTGGGTACGGTGGTTTTCGACAAGACGGGCACATTGACGCATGGCCAGTTTGCTGTCACCGCTGTCCATCCAGATACTTGCAGCGAACATCAGTTGCTCCACCTTGCTGCCCATGTCGAGCACTTCTCCACTCATCCCATTGGCGCAGCCCTACGCGATGCCTTCCCTGATGAGGCGACGGATGGTTGTACGATTAGTGATGTCGAGGAAATTGCAGGTCATGGCATTCGTGCTAAGGTGGGCGAAGATATCGTCTGTGTGGGCAATACGAAGATGATGGACGCAGTGGGTGCCAAGTGGCATGACTGCCCACGTTGTGGACATGTCCATCAATCTGTTACAGGCACGATTATCCATGTGGCTATCAATGGAGAATATGCGGGTCATATCGTCATCAACGACAAGATCAAGGACGACAGTGCTGAGGCTATTGCCAGTCTGACGGCCCTTGGTGTCGCTAAGACGGTGATGCTCACTGGTGACCGCAAGGAGGTGGGCGAACAGGTTGCCCAAACCCTCGGTCTCTCTGAATACCACGCTGAACTCCTCCCAACAGACAAGGTCAAATTCATCGAAAAACTCATGGGAACTGACAATTCTCTCACCTCTCACCCCTCACCCCTTACCTCTAAAATAGCCTTTGTGGGTGATGGTATCAACGATGCCCCTGTGCTGGCTCGTGCTGATGTAGGTATCGCCATGGGAGGTTTGGGTTCTGATGCTGCCATCGAGGCTGCTGATGTGGTGCTGATGGACGACAAGCCCTCGAAGATTGCCCTCGCCATCCGTATTGCCCGTCGTACACTTGCCATTGCCCGTCAGAACGTCTGGTTTGCCATTGGTGTCAAGGTCACCGTTCTTATCCTCGCTGCCTTAGGTATCGCTACCATGTGGATGGCTGTCTTTGCTGATGTGGGTGTCACCGTTTTGGCCGTCCTCAACGCCATGCGTGCCCTAAGAGTCTCATAATCAATTGGCAGGGAGTCATCCCTGCTTTTTTTGATGAATTATTTGCGAAGTTCAGAAAAACAACTTATTTCCGTTTCCCCCAAATTTATAACCACATTTTCCTCCGTTCCCCCCATTTTTATTTCTCTATCAGTTAAAAGCGCTTGTGAAAACAGCGAAAATACGAATAGCAAGAATCAACACCAGAAGAAAACATGCCAAAAGTTTGGCGGTATGGGATATTCTTATTATTTTTGCAGTCGAAATTACAATAACTTTAAATTATTAAGATTATGACAAAACATTATTATCTTTACATTGATGAATGTGGTGACCAAAATCTGGAGAGTTTCAGCCCAACATTTCCAATCTTCACTTTATGTGGTATCCTTGTCGCCGAGGACAAAGTGGAGTTGCTTAACCAACAAGTGAGAGTACTCAAAAAGCGGTTTTGGGGAGAGAAGAGTATTCTTCTTCATTCAAGAGATATCCGCAAATGCCAAAAAGGGTTTGAAATACTATTTGACCTCAATGTCAAACAGCAATTCTACGAAGCGATTAATCGAATCCTTGCTCGAAATGATGTATATGTGATTGTTAGTTGCTCTATCATGAAAGAGCCATATATTCGCAAATATGGAAAATTGAATGATGTATATGGACAGTCATTGTCATTTGTTATAGAAAGGGCTATCTTCTGTGTTGATAACAAAATCCCAGAGGGGAACGGACGCATTCATTCGATAGTAGAACGGCGAGGCAAACGAGAGGACAAGGCACTGCTTGGTTATTATATGCAACTATTAGAGAAAGGAACGTATTGGGTGGATTCCATTAGGATGAAAAATAGGATGGAATCTTTTGAGTTTAAATGGAAAACGGATGATATCATTGGGTTGCAGATAGCAGATCTAGTGGCATATCCATTAACAAGACACGTGCTCAACCCTAATCAGGTGAACCCTGCATTTGATGTTATAGAACCAAACATCTTCCAGCAGGATGGAAAGATTGTGGGACTAAAAGTGTTCCCATAAAAAAAGAGTCGTCATGAACCTGACAACTCTTCCGAACGGGGACACCCCATTCCCAAATAATGGAACACGTCCATTGTTCTGCTGCAAAGATAGGAATTATTTTTGAAACTTCCAAGTTTTTTGAAGAAAAAGTATCATTGAACCCTTTATGTGTTGTATTTACTTCCCCATGTGATGTTCAGCAAGGATGAGGAGGAGAACGGGGAACTGATGCCAGCGATCTATTTTTGGATGAAGGAATATGCCAACCGTGATGAAGAGACATGGGCATTTGAGGATGAAGGGTCAGTCCTACGCAAGAATCAAAGAAAACATGCCAAAAGTTTGGAGGTATGAGATATTCTTATTATTTTTGCAGTCGATAACTGATTGTTTTACTTAAAAATAGTACGCTTATGAAGAACAAAATGCAAAAAGTAGTGTGTGATTATCAAATTCTTCCAAAAACATTTGGAAGTTGTTCATTAATTGATTAACTTTGCGGAGGAATTGAGAAATGACAAAGAAAAAATACTTAAGACGAATAACTGTCTATAAGGAATACTTTAAAGATTTCAAAAGGTCTTTGCCAGTCGGGGCACTACGAAAGATTTATCAGGTTTTTCTGTTTATCATGACGTTGGAGATAATACCAACAACCTATTTAAAGTCAATTACTGGAGTGGCTGGATTATTTGAGATCCGTATTGAAGATGAAGGGAATATCTATCGCATCTTTTGCTGTTTCGATGAGGGAAATTTGGTAGTTCTATTCAATGCATTCCAAAAGAAGACCCAGAAGACCCCACAGAATGAAATAGAAAAAGCGAAACGATTAATGAAAGAATATTTTGAAAATAAAAACAGAGAACAAAATGGCTGAAATGACAAGAGAAGAGATGAAGCGACTCAATTTGACTCCTTTAGAAGACTTGTTGGATGAAGAATACGGTCCAATGGGGAGTCCTGAGCGTATGAAGTTTGAGGCAGAGGCAGAAGCCTTCTGTCTGGCTGAGACTTTGAAGGAACAGCGCCGCCTTGCTGGTCTTACCCAGCAGGAGTTGGCTGACAAGATAGGTACCAAAAAGAGTTATATCTCCAAACTTGAGAATGGTCATGCTGATATACAACTCTCCACGCTCTTCCGTATATTTGCAGGATTAGGCAAGCGGGTGTCCGTCGCAATCCTTTGAGAGTATGTTCGTTTACCTTTCAGCCGAGACATAATGGGTTGAAATTCAGTCTGTTCGGCTGAAGGACAAAAATGGGATGGTCTCTGGGTGATATGAAGTAGTTACCCTTGATTGAATTCTCGAGAGAATTCATCAGTAAAGTGGCTCCAAATTTTCCTACGGAGCCACCAAATTTTCCTACGGAGCCACTTAATTCTTGTCCCAGGGCTTGGGACAACCCCATAAAAACATACGGCACAAACTTTTAGATACGCAGCAGTCTTCAGGAGCACCGAAGAATGTCCGAAGTAACACCTTTCAGTCGAAGTGCTTGATAATCAGACGATAAACCATCGGCTGAAAGGTAAATGAAAATTGGAATTCGATAGATTGTTTCCTTCTTTTTTATCTTTTTATGAATATTAATCGTGGTCTTTAGTGGAAAAATCGTATCTTTGTAGCCAAAACAAGACGATATGAAAACTAAAGGACTCATTTGGATACTGTTTTCTGCCAGTCTGCTGCTGACGGCCTGTAGTTCTGGAGGCGGGAAGAAAGGTCGTGGCGACCAGGCCCAATACAAGACGCTGACCGTACAGCGTAGCGACCAGATACTGACATCGGAATACTCTGCACGACTGACGGGCCGTCAGATTGTGGAGATCCGTCCACAGGTGTCTGGCAACATCACTCGTATCTGCATCAACGAGGGTCAGATGGTGACCAAGGGACAAACCTTATTTGTCATCGACCAAGTGCCCTACCAGGCTGCTTTGGAGGTGGCCAAGGCCAGTGTGGCTACTGCACAGGCCAAGTTGGAGACGGCACAGATGGAGTATGAGAGCAGTCAGACGCTGAAAAACGAACAGGTGGTGAGTGACTATACCGTGCGGACGATGCTGAACACGCTGAACGAGGCGAAGGCCGCCTTGGCTCAGGCTAAGGCACAGGAACTGAACGCCCGTAATAACCTCAGTTATACGGTGGTGAAGAGTCCTGTGAGTGGTTCGGCCTCGATGATTCCTTACCATGTGGGTGCCCTTGTGAGCAGTAATATCAGTGAGCCGTTAGTCACGGTGGCCGACGACCACGAGATGTATGCCTACTTCTCCGTGACTGAGAACCAGACCATCGACCTCATCCAGCAATATGGCAGCATCGAACAGTTCATCAAGCAGGCCCCGGAGGTGGAACTGCGCCTGAGCAACGGCAGCACCTATCCCCAGAAGGGACATATCAACGCCGTCAGTGGTACGGTGGATGCAGCGACGGGTGCCGTGAGTCTGCGAGCCACCTTCCCCAATGCGAACCACCTGTTGCATAATGGCGGCAGTGGTAGTGTGATGGTCTCCACCCATCGTAACAATTGCATCGTCATCCCCCAGGAGGCTACCTACGAACTGCAGAACCGCGTGTTCGTCTATCGCGTCATCGACGGCAAGACGAAGGCCACGCCCATTGAGGTGTTCCGCCTGAACAACGGCAAGGAGTATATTGTCGAACAGGGACTTAATGAGGGTGATGTCATTATTGCCGAGGGCGCAGGATTGTTGAAGGATGGCATAGAGATAAAGAAATGAACGTACGGACATTTATAGACAGGCCGATTCTGTCAGGAGTGATCTCGGTGCTGATGGTGCTTGTGGGCATCATCGGACTGAGTCAACTCGCGCTTGAGCAGTTTCCAGAGATAGCGCCTCCTACCGTGCGTATCATGGCCAGTTATACGGGTGCCAATGCCGAGACGGTGCAGAAGAGTGTGGTGGTGCCTCTCGAAGAAGCCATCAACGGTGTGGAGGGCATGATGTATATGACCTCGTCGGCCTCGAACAACGGTACGGCCTCTATCGGTATCTTCTTCCGTCAGGGCACTGATCCCGATATGGCGATGGTGAACGTGCAGAACCGTGCCGCCACCGTGCAGGGCCGTCTGCCCAGCGACGTGGTGAAGAGCGGATTGACCGTGCGCAAGCGCCAGACGTCGAACATCAAGCAAATTGCCGTCTATAGTCCTGACAGTACCTTCGATCGTGCGTTCCTCGCCAACTATACGAAGATCAATATCGAACCGCGCCTGAGCCGTATCCCTGGTGTGGGCGAGGTGAATGTGATGGGTGCCGACTACTCCATGCGCATCTGGCTCGATCCGCTGAAGATGGCGCGTTATGGACTGACACCCAGTGACATCACGCAGGTGCTGAATGAACAGAACGTCGAGGTGGCTACAGGTACGTTGGGTGCCGAGAGTCAGAACACGTTCCAGTATGTGCTGAAATACCGTGGCCGCTATGAAGACGAACAGGGCTACGAGAACCTCGTCATCCGTTCGTTGCCTGATGGTGATGTGCTGCGCATTGGTGATATCGCCAAAGTGGAACTCGGCTCGCAGAACTATAATATCATTGGTGAGACCAATGGTCGTCCTGGCGTGAATATCTCCATCAACCAGGTGGCGGGCTCTAATGCCAATGAGATTATCAAGCAGATAGATCGTGAGGTAGAGGAGATACGAAGATCGTTGCCACCAGGCATTAAGATCGAGGACTTGGAAAGCAAAAAGGACTTCCTCGACGCCTCTATCGCCAGTGTGCTGGAGACGCTGTTCGAAGCCCTGTTACTGGTGATTTTCGTGGTGTGGCTCTTCCTGCAGAGTTGGCGCGCCACCATCATCCCTGCTGTGGCGATCATGGTGTCGCTCATCGCCACGTTGGCTGTCATCTATGCCATCGGCTTCTCGCTTAACATGCTGACGCTCTTCGCCTTAGTGCTGGTGATCGGTACGGTGGTGGATGATGCCATCGTCGTGGTCGAAGCGGTACAGGCGAAACTCGATAATAGCAGCGAGACCACTTATCAGGCCACTATCGAGGCCATGCATGGCATCACGTCGGCACTGGTCACCACGACGTTGGTGTTTATGGCTGTCTTTGTGCCTGTCTGCTTTATCGGTGGTGTAACTGGCACGTTCTATACGCAGTTTGGTCTGACGATGGCTATCGCCGTGGGTATCTCGCTCTTCAATGCCCTCACGCTCTCACCAGCCCTCTGTGCCCTGATCATGAAACCTCAGGAAAGGGAAGGCGGAAAAGGTTTCAAGGCGCGCTTCAATACTGGCTTTGATGCCCTCCTCAATCGCTACAAGGGGGCAGTGACCAATGTGGTGCCTCGTCGCTGGCTGGCTGTCGCCCTTGTGGTAGTGGCGATTGTCGGCTTGGGCTGGATGATGCGGACCACGAAGACCGGTCTGGTGCCCAACGAGGACATGGGTACCGTCTTTATCAATGTACAGGCCTCGCCAGGCAGCAGTCTGCAACAGACCTACCATATATTAAAAGAGGTGGAGGAGCGTATCGAGGATCTGCCACAGTTGCGCATCTATTCGCTCATCGCTGGCAACAGCAATAACTTCGAACAGTCGTCGTCGAACGGTAACTTCACGCTGAAACTGAAGAAGTGGGGCGAGCGCAAGGGCAAGGGCGACGATGTGCAGAGCATCGTCGATGAGATCTACCGTCGTACGGCTGACATCGCCAATGCCAAGATCCAGGTGAACACGCAGAATATGTTGCCAGGCTTTGGACGAATCAACGGCTTCGAACTCCATATCCAGGATAAGCATGGTGGTACCATCGACGAGTTGTTCGACTATACCAACCGTCTCATCGCGGCCCTGAACCAACGGCCAGAGATCAGTCGTGCCTTCACGAACTTCTCGCTGAAGTATCCGCAGTATCGCCTTGAGGTGGATGCCGCCCTCTGTAAGCGCCGTGGGGTGTCGCCCAGTGATGTGCTCTCAGCCCTCAGTGGCTATATCGGTGGCTCGTATGCCTCCAACTTCGTGCGCTTCACCAAACTCTACCGTGTGATGGTACAGGCTTCGCCAGAGTATCGTCTGGACACGGAGTCGCTGAATAATATCTTTGTCAAAACGAACAGTGGGGAGATGTCGCCCATCGGACAATACGTGAAACTCACTCGTATCTACGGCTCAGAGACCCTCTCGCGCTTTAACCTCTTCCCGTCGATTCAGGTAGGCGGCACTGCTGCAGACGGCTATAGCAGTGGTCAGGCCATCGAGGCCATCCGTGAGACGGCTGCCGAGGTGTTGCCAGAAGGTTACGGTTATGAGTTTGGTGGCATGTCGCGTGAGGAGGCTTCTGCACAGAACACCACGGCCCTGGTCTTCGTCATCTGTATCGTCTTTATCTATCTGATACTCTGCGCCCTCTACGAGAGCCTCTTCATCCCCTTGGCCGTGATCCTGAGCGTACCCTTCGGACTGCTGGGATCATTCATCTTCGCCCACTTGTGGGGATTGGAGAACAATATCTACATGCAGACGGGACTGATCATGCTGATTGGATTGCTGTCGAAGACGGCCATCCTGCTGACGGAGTATGCTTCCACACGCAGACGTCAGGGCATGGGTATCGTGGAGGCAGCCCTCGATGCCGCCAGTGTACGACTGCGCCCCATCCTCATGACGTCGATGACGATGGTGTTCGGTCTGTTGCCATTAGCCCTTGCTACAGGCGTTGGTGCCAATGGCAACCGCTCGCTCGGCGTGGGAGCAATCGGCGGTATGCTCATTGGCACCATTGCCTTGTTGTTTATCGTCCCCGTGCTCTTTACCATCTTCCAGAGCATCGAGGAACGTGTCATGCCTAAGAAGACTAATAGGCGTGGTCTGTCTTGATCTCTTCCTTGTCGAGTTTCTTTGCGTCGATGGCGCGCCAGCAGTAGATGATGTAGGCCAGCACGAAGGGCACGAGCAGTGATACATAGAACATCGTGGTCAGCGTGAACTCACTCGAACAGGAGTTGGCCATCGTCAGCGATGACTGCAGGTCGGCTGTCGAGGGGTAGTAGGCCGTATGGTTCCAGGCGCTGCAGAGCAGCAGGGCGAGTACGGTGAGTACCGTTCCGATGCCAGCGGGCCAGATGCCGCCGATGTATCCTTTCGAGAAGATGGTCTTGCCAATGCCATAGAGCACCAGCACCACACCTATTAATAATATCACGAGCAGGTACCACATCTCGATGAAGTTGTTGAAGTACTTGTAGGGCTCCATGTAGATGACACCCTCGTCGTTGTAGGCAAAACCCTCCTTCAGCAGCAGGTGCACGAGATAGGCCACGAACAATACCAGGAAAGGTACGGCAGCACCTATCAGACGCGCGGAACCACGAGAGCGGATATCCTCATCGTTCACATTGTTCATCACATAGAGGATGCCCAGCACACGGGCCAGGAACACCACGGCGAAGCCGAAGATGAGTACCCAGGGGTTCAGCAGGGCGTCGAGGCCGTGGGAGGCATTCGCCCAGTGCGAGATGACGGGGGTGAGGGCCGTGGCATCAATCAGGTTGTTCTTTTCGACGATGAAGTTCGAACCCTCAAAGAACGTGGCCACGGCACCGCCTAAGAGCAGCGGACCCACGATGCCGTTCAGCGTCAGGAAGAACTGGAAGGTCTTGGGGCCGAGGATGTTGCCGATCTTGTTCTGGAACTCGTAACTGACGGCCTGGAGCACGAACGTGAAGAGGATGATCATCCAGAGCCAGTAGGCCCCTCCGAAACTCGTCGAGTAGAACAGCGGATAGGAGGCGAAGAAGGCACCGCCGAAGGTGACGAGGGTGGTGAAGGTGAACTCCCACTTGCGGCCTGTCGAGTTATATACCAGTCGCTTGCCCTCTTCCGTCTGGCCGAGGCTACTGGCCACGGAGTTGGCTCCCTGCACGAAGAGCAGGAACACTAACAGAGCACCTAACAGTGCCACGATAAAGCACCAGTAATGCTGCAAAAATTCGTATGTCATAATTCGGGTCCTTTCTTGATTTGTTTGAGTAAGATGCTGATCTCAACGGCCAGCATGGTGGTGAAGAGGATGAGGAACAGGAAGAAGGTGATCATCACGCTCGACGACTGGAGGTCGCTGACGGCTGCCCACGTGGGGAGCATGTCCTGGATGGTCCAGGGCTGACGGCCGAATTCTGCCACGAGCCAGCCGCACTCAGAGGCGATGTAGGCCACTGGCACGAGAATGATGGCGAGCCAGTAGTGCCAGGCGGGCAGACCTGTGAGACGCTTCTCGTCGGAGGCCGTCTCTGGGATGATGCCGAAGGCAGCCAACAGTCTGCGTGTCACGATGGAGAGGAACGGGATGTCGTAGGCCAGCAGGAACAGTCCGCCGAAGAACAGGATGAACAGACAACCTGCTCCCACCATGATGCGGAACGACCAGAAGTTCACGGGGATGAAGGGCACGAGTTCCGACTTGTCACGAATATATCCGTAACCGAAATACTGCATATTGTCCTTCAGCGTCGTCAGTTCCGCAGCAGCCGTCTGCTCGTTGCCAGCCTTCTTGGCAGTACGATAGTTGGCGAGGGCGGCAATGGCCATTTTGCCTCGCTCGATCTTCTCGTCAGCAGAGGGCTCCACCTTGCCGTCAGGCGTGGTGTAGCCGTTCAGAATGTCATTCACGCCAGGCACGAAGCCGTGAGGATCGTTTGTCGCCATCACCGAGAGGGCATAGGGCATCTCGAGTTTCAGCGGGGCCGACTCCTCGTTGGTGTAGTCGGGCTGGGCGAAGGGATTCACCAGCGCCACGGCTGTCAGACCCTGATCCACACCACCGTTATAGAGCGCCTCCATGGCGGCGAGTTTCATCGGCTGCACCTCAGCCACGTCCATACCTGACTTATGGCCAGTGATGGCAGCGAGCAGTGAGGCCACGAGACCTACCGTTACGCCGATCTTCATACTCTCCGTGGCGAGTTTCGTCTCGCGCTTCTTCAGCAGATACCAGGAGCAGACGGCCACGCAGAACACGGCGCCGATGATCCAGGCAGAGGTGACGGTGTGGCAGAACTTCGAGACGGCGAAGGGCGAGAGGGCCACCTCTGCGAACGATACCATCTCGTTGCGCATGGTGTCAGGATTGAACTCACAGCCCACGGGATACTGCATCCAGGCATTGGCCACGAGGATCCACCAGGCAGAGATCGTCGCGCCTAAGCCTGTGAGCCATGTGGAGGCGAGGTGGAAGCCTGGCGATACCTTCTTCCAGCCGAAGTACATCACGGCCACGAAGGTCGATTCCATGAAGAAGGCCACAATACCCTCCACAGCCAAGGGGGCTCCGAAGATGTCGCCCACGAACCAGGAGTAGTTGCTCCAGTTGGTGCCGAATTCGAACTCGAGGATGATACCCGTGGCGACGCCCATGGCGAAGTTCACACCGAAGAGTTTCTGCCAGAATTTGGCAGCGTCGCGCCAGAAGGGATCCTTCGTGCGATAGAACTTGGTCTCGACGATGCCCATGATAACCGCTAATCCCAGCGTCAGGGGCACGAAGAGCCAGTGGTAGATTGCCGTGAGGGCGAACTGCGCTCTCGACCAGTCGATGGTCCCGGCATCAATGTCTAAGAATAGGTTGTTGAACATAAATTATTTGGTTTTAAGTTATTTTGCTCTGTCTGTCAGTTCTGTCGCCACGAATCCTGCCTCATCACCATTGGCGTGCTGCTTGAGGAAGTTGGGGAAGAAAAAAATCTTCAGTACCACGAAGATAATGAACAGTTTGATCAGGATGATCGCCCACAGCGTCTTGCCCAGACGCATGTGCCTGAAGCCGTCGTAATAAAGGTCAAAGGCCCTATAGAGAAACCCGTTTTTGTTCATAGGCGTAGTCATTGATTCTGCAAATATACGCACTTTTCCTTAAACTTCCAATTATTTCGAGAGATATTTTACTTTCGAGGGTTGTTTTTTGCATTGGGGGAGTCAGACAACCCTATGAAAGTAAGCATATCCGTTGTAAAGAGCAAACCGGATTATTATTGAACAGTTAAAACGTATTCCTTGGAGCCTGATCCTCATTCCTCGGAGGCTATTGGATGGCAATTTGACAGTTGTCAAACGATCGTTTGACAACTGTCAGACGTTTGTTTGACAACTGTCAAATTGATGGGGTGTCGCTCTAAAGGGAAATATCGCATATCTATTACAGATGATGGACGCTCCAAAACTCTTTTCAGACGAATCTCCTGAAAACCAAAAGGCTTATACTTAAATTGTTCTATTTTTCGGTAATAATCTTAAAAAAGAACAGGATAGGATGCAGAAATCCATAAAATTTTTGGTAGTTCGCTTAAAATGAGTAATTTTGCACTCGGTTTTATCGATGAAAAGATTATGAAGAAAGGTTATATAGTGGCACTCGTCATTGTGATCCTGGCTTTGCTGGGCGGTGTGGCTTGGCTGTTCTGGAATCTGCAGGAGCAGAAGCAGATCAACCAGGACATGCAGGAACTGGCTGAACTCGACAAGCAGGAGATGGAGAACGAGTATGAGCGCTTCGCCCTGCAGTACAGTGAGATGAAGACGCAGATCAACAACGACTCCATCGTGGAGCAACTGACGCAGGAGCAGATGAAGACCCAGCAGTTGCTGGAGGAACTGAAGCGCGTGAAGGCCTCGGATGCCCGTGAGATCGCCCGTCTGAAGAAGGAACTCGCCACAGTGAGGGCCGTGCTGCGTGACTACGTGATGCAGATTGACTCGTTGAACCGCCTGAACGAGAACCTGAAAGCCGAGAACACCCGTGTGAATGCAGAACTGGAGCAGCGTAATGCACAGGTGGCAGGACTGAGCCATGAGAAAGCCTCGCTCTCGGAGAAGGTGGCCATCGCTGCCCAACTCGATGCGACGAACATCCAGATGACAGCCCTCAACAAGCGCGGTAAGGATGCCAAGAAACTGAAGGACTGCACGCAGATGAAGGTGAACTTCGTGATCACGAAGAACGTGACGGCCTCCAATGGCAACCGCACTGTCTATGTGCGCATCCAGAACCCTGGCGGCAATACGCTGAAGGGTGGGGGCACCTTCGCCTACGAGAACCGCCAGTTGGAGTGCTCCGCCAAGAAGACCATCGAATATACGGGTGAGGAAACACCTGTGACGGTCTATTGGAACGTCTCGCAGATGCTGGAGGCTGGCGACTATCGCGTGAGCATCTTCGCCGATGGGAATATGATCGGATCCAGGACATTTAGTTTTAAATAGACATTTAGACGATTAGACATTTAGACGATTAGACATTTAGACGATAAGACATTTAGACAATTAGACATTTAGACAAATACATATAATAGGATGAACAGAATCTTTGGAATGTTGTTATTGGTGGGCTTGGTATTGCCAGTGGGGGCACAGAGGGTACTCTCACTTGACAGTTGCCGACAGATGGCCCTGCGCAATAACAAACAGTTGGGTGTCTCCAAACTGAAGCAGGACGTGGCCGCCAACCTCAGGAAGTCGGCACGCACGAAATACCTGCCTCATGTGAGTGCCGTCGGTACCTACCAGTACACCAGCAAGCCCGTTTCACTGCTGAGTGACGCCCAGAAGGAGAGTCTGCCGCAGATTGGCACTGCCATGGTGAGCGGCATGCAGCCCAGTTTGGCTGGTTTCGAGACCTCGATGACACAGTTGGGTACGGCTTTCGTGAAACTGGGTGTGCCAGCCTCTGAGGTCCAGCAGATGATGGCTGGTCTGCAGACGAATATGAATGGCACCATGGAGGGTATCCAGGCCTCGCTCAACGCCCTGGGTCAGCAGATCGTCGATGCCTTCGACACAGACACCCGCAACCTCTTCGCAGGCTCGATCATGCTGACACAGCCCATCTTCATGGGTGGAAGCATCATCGCCATGAACAAGATGGCCGATCTCAGTGAGGATATGGCGGAGAACTCGATGAACGCCCGTCGTCAGGCCACGTTATATAAGATAGACCAGGCCTACTGGCAGGTCGTCTCGCTCCACCATAAGAAGAAACTCGCTGAGAGTTACCTCGACCTGGTGCAGAAACTCGACACTGATGTCCACAAGATGATCGATGAGGGTGTGGCCACGAAGAGCGACGGCCTGAGCGTCGATGTGAAGGTGAACGAGGCGGAGATGACGCTGACGAAGGTGAACGACGGTCTGGTGCTCTCGCGGATGCTGTTGAACCAACTCTGCGGACTGCCTCTTGATGAAGAGGTGACGCTGGCCGACGAGTTGACGGAGAATATCGCCGTGGTGGAACTGACACCAGAACTGAATGTGGAGGCTGCCGTCGATAACCGTCCTGAGTTGAAGATGCTTCAGAACTCGGTGGATATGTCGAAGCAGACCACTAATATCCTCAAGGCGGGCAATCTGCCACAGGTGGCCCTGATGGGGGGCTACTCCGTGAGCAATCCCAATCTGCTCAACGGCTTCGAGAAGAAGTTCGGTGGGTTCTGGAACGTGGGTGTGCTGGTGCGCGTGCCGCTCTGGAACTGGGGCGACGTGATGTATAAGGTACGTGCCTCGAAGGGTGCCACTTCGATTGCCAACCTCGAACTGGCTGAGGCCCGTGAGCTCGTGGAGTTGCAGGTGAACCAATCAACCTTCAAGGTGGATGAGGCCAATAAGAAACTCACCATGGCACAGGCCAATATCCAGCGTGCCGACGAGAACCTCCGTATGGCCAACCTTGGTTTCAGTGAGGGAGTGATCACTCCTTCGACGGTGATGGAGGCACAGACGGCCTGGCTGCAGGCCCAGTCGCAGAAGATCGATGCCGAGATCGATGTGAAACTCTCGCAGGTAGATCTGCAGAAAGCCCTTGGCACCTTGGAATAAATCGTCAAATAGTATAATCGTCAAATAGTCAAATATAATCATGTCAGCAAAGAGTCAACATAACAACATCCTGCTCGCTATTGCGGGATTTGTGGGAGTAGTGATTATCGTAGCCATCATCGGTTTCCTGGTGCTTGACCGTGATCCCGATATCATTCAGGGACAGGTGGAGGTATCCGAGTATCGTGTGTCCAGCAAGGTGCCTGGACGAATCCTCGAACTCCGTGTGAAGGAGGGCGACTATGTAAAGGTGGGCGATACCCTCGCCATTCTTGATGCCCCAGAGGTGCGTGCCAAGATGGAACAGGCCCAGAGTGCCGAGAGTGCTGCTGCCGCCTTGGAGTTGAAAGCCCAGAACGGTGCCCGTAAGGAACAGATCCAAGGTGCCTTCTCCGTGCTCCAGCAGGCGAAGGCCGGCTTCGAGATCGCCGAGAAGTCGTACAACCGTGTGCAGCGTCTCTATGACGAGGGTGTGATGAGTGCCCAGAAACGTGATGAGGCCTACGCCAACTACAAGGCCATGGAAGCCCAGGTGAAAGCAGCCCAGAGTCAGTACGACATGGCTGTCAACGGTGCCCGTATGGAGGATAAACTGGCCGCCGCTGCTCAGGTAGGACGTGCCAAGGGCGCTGTCAATGAGGTGAACTCCTATATCCATGAGACCGTACAGATAGCCCAGATGGAGGGTGAGGTGAGTGACATCTATCCGAAGGTGGGCGAACTCGTGGGCACTGGTTCCCCGATTATGTCAATCTCTATCATGCAGGACATGTGGGGCACCTTCAATGTCCGCGAGGACCAACTCAACGGCATGCAGGTGGGCACGGAGTTTACCGCCTTCGTCCCCGCCTTCAATAAGGATATCAAGATGAAGGTCTATTACCTGAAGGACCAGGGCTCGTATGCCGTATGGAAGGCCACAAAGGCCAATGGTCAGTACGACCTGAAGACCTTCGAGGTGAAGGCCCGTCCTGTGGAGAAACTTGATGGTCTCCGTCCTGGTATGTCACTCATCATTAAGAAGTGAAGACGCTGAGGCTGATATGGCAGGTTGCGATGCGTGAGTGCAAGATTCTCACGGTGAATCGCATATACTTCTGGAGCATGGTGGTCTTTCCCCTGTTGGCGATGGTGTTCTTCACCTCGCTGATGGACGAGGGACTGCCGGAGGATATGCCCGTGGGCATCGTCGATCTCGACAATACCACGACGTCGCGCTCGCTCATCCGTCGATTGGATGCCTTCCAGAGTTCGGAGGTGGTGGCGCATTATCCGAGTGTCGCCGAGGCCCGCCGTGCCATCCAGGAGAACGAGATATACGCCTTCCTCTATATCCCCAAGGGTACGACGGATGACCTGTTGGCCAGCCGTCAGCCGAAGATCTCCTTTTATTACAACATGGCCTCGGTGATGTCGGGCTCCCTGTTGATGAGGGATCTGAAGACGATCTCCAATCTCGGCTCCGCCGCCGTGGGACAGGCAACGATGCGTGCCAAGGGTTATACCCAGGAGCAGACCATGGCTTTCCTGCAGCCCATCCGCATCGATCTCCATCAGGTGGCTAATCCCTGGACGAACTACAATGCTTATCTCTCCACGGTGCTCGTGCCTGGAGTTATGATGCTGTTCATGTTCCTGATCTCCGCCTATTCGTTGGGCATGGAACTGAAGTTCGGGCGCGGTAAGGAGTGGCTCGCCAAGGCAGACAACCGTATCGTGGTGGCTCTTCTGGGGAAGTTCTTGCCCCAGGGTGCAGTGTTCCTGTCGCTGATCTTCTTCTATGAGTTCTATTGCTACGGCATCATGCATTTCCCCCATCAGGGCGGTCTATGGGATATCTTCCTGCTGTCATTGCTCGAGGTGTTCGCCTCCATCGGCTTTGGCATCTTCGTCTTCGGACTGATGCCTTCGCTCCGTATGTCGATGAGTGTCTGCTCCCTCTGGGCCGTGCTGAGTTTCTCGCTGGCAGGTTCCGCCTTCCCTGTGATGGGTATGGACACGCCGATACAGGCACTGACGTGGCTCTTTCCCCTGCGGCATTACTATATGCTCTACCAGATTACGGTGTTCAACGGCTTCCCACTCATCGACGCCTGGTTCCACTTCGTGGCGCTTGTGGGGTTCGTGCTCCTGCCGTGGTTCGTGGTCATGAAAATCAAAAACGCGATGCTTCACTATGTCTATATTCCATAAGATATCCAGTTGGTTTGAGGATGCCGCCTACGTCTGGCGACAGGAGATCAAGCAGGTGTTCCGCGATGAGGGCGTGCTGATCTTCTGCATCATCGTACCTTTGGCCTATCCCTTGCTCTATTCGTGGATATATAATAATGAGGTGGTGCATGAGGTGCCTGTGGTGGTCGTGGATCAGTCGCACAGTCAACTCTCCCGCCAGTTCGTCCGTATGTGTGACGCCTCACCTGACGTGAAGATTATCTCATACGCCGAGGACCTCGACGATGCCCAGTCGCTTGTCAGCCGTCAGGTTGTGAAGGGTATCTATCTGATTCCTTCAGACTTCGCGACGAAGATCAACCGTATGGAACAGACCGTCATCAGTGTCTATTGTGATATGTCACTGATGCTCACCTATAAGGCTATCTATATGACCTCGGTGCAGGTCACCCAGGCGATGGGGGCGGAGATACAGAAGAAGGTGTCAGGCAACTATACCGATCGTGAGGATGCCATTACGACGCGTCCGCTGGATTTTGAGGATGTGCCTGTCTTTAACCCAGGTGCGGGCTATGGCAACTTCATCATCCCAGGTGTGCTGATGCTGATCCTCCAGCAGACACTGGTGCTGGGCATCGGACTGGCTGCAGGTACGGCCCGTGAGCGTAACCGTTACAGTGACCTGGTGCCTATCAACCGCTGCTATAGTGGTATCTATCGGATTATCTGTGGTAAGGCTCTCTGTTATCTGATGGTCTATGCCGTGATGTCTGTCTGGCTGACAATGGTCGTGCCGCGCCTCTTCTCGTTTATCGCACTGGTCCAGTGGCAGGATCTGTTGGCGCTGATGGTGCCTTATCTATTGGCATGCACCTTCTTTGGTATGACGGTGTCCTGTCTGGTGCACTACCGCGAGAACGTGATGCTGCTCATTGTGTTTATATCCCTGCCGTTGCTGTTCCTCAGTGGGGTGTCGTGGCCGCAGTCCAGCATCCCGGGTGTCTGGCAGGGTGTATCCTGGCTCTTCCCCAGCACCTTTGGTGTCAGAGCCTTCGTGCGGATGAACACGATGGGTGGTGTGCTGAGTGATGTGGTGCCGGAGATCCGTTGTCTGTGGATTCAGGCTGCTGCCTATTTCGGTTTTGCCTGTATCGTCTATGGTGTTGAGAAGCGCCGTACCTATCGCCATGCCAAGGAACGCCTTGGGGTACTCCGAAAGAAGCGTGAGATACGCCTCCAACTGAAAGAGAAAACAAAGAACGCCGAAGTCCAGTAACTTCGGCGTTCTTTCTTATCGCAATTCACTTATTGAGGATTCACTTTACCACGACCTTCTTTCCGTTGTGGATATAGAGCCCCTTCTTCGTGGGCTTATCGATGCGCTGGCCGCTAATCGTAAACCACTGGCCGTCACGGTTATTGGTTATTGTTTCACGGTTATTGTCCTTGATGCCCGTGGTTTCATCGTCGCCGCCGATGCTGCCGAAGACGATTGGCATGGACTCCGTCTCGAGTTCAGCCAGATGGTCTTCGTGCTGGCATCGTAGCCCGTGGCCGTGAAGGCCTTCACCTCGTCGGAGTAACTGAAGTCCAGGGCCTTATCGCCGCAGAACGTGGTCTTACCGTTCTTGCCGATGGTGATATCACAGGTCTCGCCCATTTCCACGATATTCTTGAATTCCTTCCATCCTTCTGCTTGCATATAAGCAGTTTTTGAACCAACAGGGATATAGAGAACACATGTCTCCATGTCAACTTCGGCAAACTGCGAGACCACGGACTCTGCTCTTGTATGTATTCCTGTTACCAATTGTACAGGAACAGGGGAATATTCATAAATGGCCTTTAATCCAATACATTCCTCAAAAGCAGAAGATCCTATAGAAGTCAGGCTATCGGGCAATAGAACAGATTCTAAACTTGTACAATCTTTAAATGCACCATCCCCGATTTGGGTAACATTAGCGGGAATGACAATTGACTCTAATGAAGTGCACATTTGGAAGGCATTCGTTGCTATACTGCTTAGTCCTGTGAAGTATTGTAATTCATCAAAACTAACGATGGCCGTTTCTTTAAAAACTGTGCCTAGAGAGGTTACTACTGCAGCCTCATCCTTACTGAGATCTCCATCTGTATTTGTGTCCCACTGAGTTACACATATTAACCTAACCAGGTCGTCTGCAAACGTGATAATCTCATCACAATGTCCTGTTGTAGAACATAACAACATTGCAAAAATCAGTAAATAATGTCTTCCCTGTTTCATAATCCTTATAGTTTTAGTATAATTATTTGTTTGCACAGCAGAAGCGCGGGACTGCTTTCGCCAGTTCCGAGATGAAGGTCCTAGGAAAACCTGAATAAAGAAAATGGAGCACAGCCCCACGCTATACGTGGAAGCCGTTCTGCCCTCCCGCTTTATTCAGCCTTGCATGAAAATTTCCTAGGTTTTCATCTCGCAAGTTTGGAGCATTACGCTTCTTCTGCCGAGCGGGTCCTTCCCGCTCCGTCGGCAAAGATAAGCATAATTCCCGAAACGACCAAGCATTTCAGGAATTATTTTATTACACAGCACTGTAGAATCCTATTCACAAACTGTCGATTTCTTCTTGTGTCAGGCCTGTCACTTGGGAGATGGTATCGGCAGACATGCCGAGCGCTTTCATCCTGCGGGCATTTTCGCGGTTGGCTTTAGCCATGCCTTCTGCACGTCCTTTGGCTTGTCCCTCGGCCAGCCCCTTAGCCTTACCCTTGTTGTAGGAAGTCGTCATGGTGCTGTAGTAGTCCCAGTAGTCCTT
>JAFRMM010000013.1 GCA_017430675.1 Prevotella sp. | reverse complement strand
TGTCGATGGTCTCGAGGTTATGGGTCTTACCCAACATGTAGTCGTTGGTATCGTGGGCAGGTGTCACCTTCAAGCAACCCGTACCAAACTCGATATCCACATAGCGGTCTTCGATGACAGGGATCACACGGTTCACCAGCGGAACGATGACCTTGCGACCTTTCAGCCACTGGTTCTTGGGATCCTTGGGGTTGATACACATGGCGGTATCACCCATGATGGTCTCAGGACGGGTGGTGGCTACGACGGCGTAGTAACCTTTGGCATCCTTGTGGATGATGTTGCCATCGGCCTTCAGAGCCTCTTCGTTGTCGAGTTGTGTCAGACCATCTACGTAATATTTCAGGTGGAACAGATGACTCTGCTCCTCCTTATAGACCACCTCCTCGGTAGAGAGGGCTGTCAATGCCTTGGGATCCCAGTTCACCATACGCAGACCGCGATAGATCAAGCCTTTGTTATAGAGATCGACAAACACCTTGATGACGCTTTGAGAACGTGTCTCGTCCATGGTGAAGGCAGTGCGGTCCCAGTCGCAACTGGCACCAAGACGGCGTAACTGCTTCAGGATGATACCGCCATGCTCGTGTGTCCAGTCCCAGGCATGCTCGAGGAACTGGTCACGCGTCAGGTCGTGCTTCTTGATGCCTTGTTCGGCGAGTTTCTTCACCACCTTGGCCTCCGTAGCAATCGAGGCATGGTCTGTACCAGGCACCCAACAGGCGTTCTTGCCCTCCATACGGGCACGACGCACCAGGATATCCTGAATCGTATTGTTGAGCATGTGTCCCATGTGGAGCACACCTGTCACGTTGGGCGGTGGGATAACGATGGTGTAGGGTTGGCGTCCGTCGGGTTTGCTGGCGAAAAGTTTGTGGTCAAGCCAGTATTGATACCATTTCGATTCGACCTCTTTTGGGTCATATTTGCTTGCAAGTTCCATATTTTGTTTAATTATTTTCAAAAATCGCTGCAAAATTAGTAAAAATCCAGCGAAAAGTTGTATCTTTGCCACAATATTTAATAAAATATGCACACAAAAGAAGAAAAAATGCAGGCTTTCGGGCGCTTCCTCGACGTACTGGATGCGTTGAGGGCTAATTGTCCGTGGGACAAAAAGCAGACGAACGAGAGTCTGAGACCCAATACCATCGAGGAGACATACGAACTCTGCGATGCCCTCATCAAGAATGATATCCATGACATCTGCAAAGAACTGGGCGATGTGCTCCTGCATATCTGCTTCTATGCAAAGATAGCCGAAGAGAAGGAACAGTTTGATATGGCCGATGTCTGTAATGCGCTGACGCGGAAGATGATTACCCGCCATCCGCATGTCTATCATCCCTCGCAGATTGATGCTGAGGATCCCAAGCCATTGCCTTATGTGCCAGAGGAGGCTGAAAATCCAGGACATCTTAGGGATTCTAAGACTCCTAAGGATATCACCACGGTCTCGCAGGTCTTGGAAAATTGGGAGCAGATCAAACTGAAGGAGAAGGATGGCAACGAGCGGGTTCTTTCTGGCGTGCCGGAGGCACTGCCTAGTCTTATTAAGGCCTATCGAATTCAGGACAAGGCACGCAATGTCGGCTTCGATTGGGAAGACCGTCAGGATGTATGGAAAAAGGTGCGAGAAGAACTGGATGAGTTGGAAGTTGAACTCTCTAGAGATGACAAGGAGCATTCTACGGAAGAATTGGGAGATTTCCTGTTCTCCGTCATTAATGCTGCCAGACTTTATAAACTGAATCCGGATAATGCGTTGGAGAAGACAAACCGAAAGTTTATCGATCGCTTCAATTATATTGAGGATCATAGCATTAAGATAGGTAAACCCTTGAAGGATATGACCCTTCAGGAGATGGATGCCCTGTGGAATAAGGCTAAGGATGAATTGAAAGATAATAGATATTAATAAATAAGGTGATATGAAAAAAATCTCTATTTTAGTATTGACAATTGTCAGTTTGACAGTGCTCGGCAGTTGTGGTGGTAAGCAACAGCAGCAGACTTCTGAAGAGCCAGATTCTGTATCTGTCGAGGATCTGGTCCCACGCGACAAAACTATCTATGGAATCTGTACAGAAGGTACGGCAATGAACACTCTGGAGATGATTACTGACAGTGGTGACACTCTGACACTAAGCATTGACAAGGCTTCGGAAAACGGCAAGGTGTTCGGGGGATTGCAAGTGGCAGACCGTGTGGCAGTCGTTGCTGATAAAGACCTCAAGGAAGCACAGATTGTCATCAATCTCAACACCCTGATGGGTGACTGGGTGATGCCCGATCCATTGGATGGCAGTGATGAGATTGGTATCCGCATCAAGGAAGGTGGTGTTGCTGAGAGCATCGATCAAAGTACGATCATCTATCGTACGTGGAAGATATTCAATGGTGATCTGGAAATCTTTCTGGTTCGTGAAGGCGGAGGTGACGAGGAAGAGAACAACTGTTATGAGATTTTGACTCTTGGTCCGGATACCTTAGCATATCGTACCCTCAATAAGCCAAAGGATGAGATTGAGACGTTTGAATATAATCGTTGGAAAGAAAAACCCAAAGTGGATCTGCACGGTTTGCAACTGGAAGATACCAACGACGAGTTCAATAAGATCTAAATAAAATAAGTGGAACCGTTTAAGGTACATATCTTAGGGTGTGGAAGTGCGCTTCCCACCCTTCGTCATTACGCCTCATCACAGGTTGTTGAGGTGCGTGACAAAGTGTTGATGCTTGATTGCTCTGAGGGAACCCAGATGCAACTGCGTAAGAGTCGGGTGCGTTTTACGAAACTCAGTCATGTCTTTATTACCCATCTTCATGGCGACCATTGTTTTGGACTTATCGGTATGATTTCAACTTTCGGGTTGCTGGGGCGTACAGCCCGTCTGCATATCCATGCACCAGAAGCCTTGGGGCCAGAATTGGATCGGCAGATAGCGTTCTTTACCCATGATCTGGGCTTTGATGTGGTGTTCCATCCTGTAGATACGACAATGCAACAGGTGGTTTACGAGGACAAGAGTATTACGGTAGAAAGTATTCCCTTGGAACATCGTGTTTCCTGTTGCGGATATCTGGTGAAGGAGAAACCAACACTGCCACATATCCGACGGGAGATGATGGAGGTATATGGTATCCCCGTCAGTCAGGTGGGAAATATCAAGAATGGAGCAGACTGGACGACCGTTGATGGAGAAGTAATCCCAAACAGCAGTCTTGTCATTCCTGCTGACAGACCACGTGCTTATGCCTACATCAGTGACACCCGTTATATGCCGCATCTTTGCGAGAAACTGAAAGGCATAGACACCCTTTATCATGAGAGCACCTATGGTGATGATCATCTTCCCCAGTCTGAGAAGTATTACCATTCCACAGCGCGTCAGGCTGCAAAGGTGGCTCATGATGCCGGGGTGGGGAGGTTGCTCCTTGGCCATTACAGTTCTCGGTATGAAGATGAACGATTGTTGCTTATTGAGGCAAAAGAAGTGTTTGAAAACACGTTTCTGACAAATGAAATGGACGTTTTTGATATATAATTGCCCCCAAAACGTATATTTTTTACTGAAAAGTTTGGTGGATTCAGTTTTTTTTCATACTTTTGCACAGGATATTATGCGTATGAAGAGAAATTTACTTATACCCTCGGCCATTTTGTTTTTCGTCTTGCTGACTCCGTCAAAGGCCAGTTGCAATGTCCTTTGGAACTATCATGTTGGCATTATGGAATCCCAGGAGGAAGAAGTGACCATATCATTTACGCAAGGTACCCTTTATGTGACGGGTGGTGAAGGTATGAAACTTGAAATTGTCTCACTAACCGGCAATAAAGTGTTGGAGCAGCAAGTTGACAGTCCTGCTCAGAAGTTTGAACTGAATATTCCCAAAGGTTGCTATATCGTAAAGGTTGGCAAAGTCGTGAGAAAGGTTTCCATCCGTTAGTCGTTCTAATATTCGGTGCCTGTCTGCTCTTGGATTCCTGTATTATCGGAAACCGTGAGCCGTCTGAGGCTGAACTTTCTGCTTTCGGAATATATGTCAATTCTTTAGACACGCTTCAGTTGGAACAGCAATTGGATAGTTTGTTGAAGTCTGATTCTGTTTTATGGGAAGGTGATAAGGTAGTGAGACAGCGCTATGCTGCCAGTGGACCTTTTGGTGATAAGCCATTATGGTTCACGCGAATGGGTGTAGTGCCTGAGGCGGACTCGCTGTTGTCAGTCCTGCGTCGTGAATTGACACGAAATGGTCTTGATACAGCAGCCTTCTTTATCCCCCAGATAGAGGAAGACCTTCGTGTTGTCCACAGTCTTGCCTTTGATTCTGTCGGGGTGAGTATCAATGAAGTGTTACCCCGTCTTGACTATCATCTTTCTAAAGCCTACATTCGTTATACGGCAGGACAGCGCTATGGGTTTGTACGTCCAGACATACTGCTGAACAAACTGGATTACAAAACAAACCAGAGTGGCTATGCACGACTTTTGGATTACGAGGTGAAAGCGCCTGATTACCAGGAGTCCCTTCAGAAACTTATCTCTAAGGATAGGATGGAATATCTGTGGGAATCCCATCCTACAGGGCATTTGTTCCAGATCTTTCAGGAACAATTAGGAAAGACCAGTGACAAAGAGGCCCGTCATAGGTTGGCTGTCAATATGGAGCGGTGCAGATGGCAGATGAAACAGCCAGAGGAAAAAGGACGCATGGTGTTGGTCAACATCCCTGCTCTGCAGTTATGGGCTATGGGTGGAGACTCCGTCCTGAACATGCGCATTGTCTGCGGTGCCACAACAACGAAGACACCCTTGCTGCATAGTGAGATCCGTTATATGCAAGTCAACCCAGAATGGAACATCCCCAAGAACATCATTGTCAATGAAGTGTCTCATCGTGGTGGTGACTCTGCCTATTTTGCACGCAATCGCTATTACATCATCGACCGCAGTTCAGGTGATACCCTTCACCCCTCCAAGGTCACGCCATCAGAACTGAGGTCTGGTCGTCTGCGTGTCGGACAGAAAGGTGGGGTTGGAAATTCGCTTGGCCGTATCGTATTCCGTTTTCCCAACGATTTTGATGTCTATCTGCATGACACCAGTAATCGAGGTGCATTCAATAAGGATCGACGTACACTTTCCCATGGATGTGTCCGTGTGCAGAAACCCTTTGATCTGGCCTGTTTCCTGATGCCTGATGCAGATGAATGGACGAAAGACCGTCTTCGTATCTCCATGGACATCAAACCTGAGACAGAGCGTGGATGGAACTATCTGAACCAACATGCTGACGATCCGAAGCCATATAGGCTTATGACTTATCAGCAAATATCCCCACACGTACCTTTATATATTATATATTATACTGCTTATCCTAATCCTACGACAGGTGTTGTTGAGACTTGGCCTGACCTCTATGGGTACGACAAGGTCATCAGTCGTGCGGGTGGGCATTTCCTGCTTAAGTGAAGTCTAATTTGGGTGTCTATGGATGAGCGTGATGAACAGAAAATCAGTCAGTTGCTTTCTGATAGGGCGACTCAGCGTAAGGGTTTCGAACTCATGGTACGTCAGTATTCTGAGCAACTGTATTGGTTAATCCGTCGTATCGTTCTGACGCATGAAGATGCTAACGATGTGTTGCAGAATACGTTCCTGAAGGCATGGAACGGTATAGATTTCTTCCATGGTGATTCGAAGATCAGTACTTGGCTTTCCCGTATAGCCATCAATGAGAGCCTTGATTTCCTGCGTCGCAATAAACACCAGTCTGTAAGCATGGAGGAAATTCCCATTGCCAATAGTCTCATGGCAGATAACTATTTTGACGGTTCTGAGGCGGAGGCTATGCTGCAGGAGGCAATTGCCTCTCTGCCTGACGTGCAGCGCACAGTATTTCTCTTGCGCTATTTCGATGAGAAGAAATATAGTGAGATCAGTCAGTTGCTTAATACCTCTGAAGGAGCGCTGAAAGCCTCCTACCATATTGCGGTAAAAAAAATCTCAGAGTTTTTTAGAGCACGTGATTAAACCTTTTGGAAAATTATACGTCATATATGCGATGAATGAAGAAAAGTTTATAGAAGAGCGGGTCGGGAAGCGGAATCCTTTCCTTGTTCCTGATGGTTATTTCGACCAATTTGCAGATCAGTTGATGGCAACACTGCCAGAGCGCAGATCACGGGCGAAGTCGATATGGTTGCGTCCGGTCTTTTATGCAGCCGCTAGTATCTGTGCATTGATGATATGTGCTGGCGTGTGGTTGGCGATGCCAGATTCACAGAAGTCTCCTGTCCAGATGACTGCCCAGCAGGAATCTGTCGATGAGGCCTTTGATGAGGCTGCAGACTATATGATGCTTGATAATCATGACATCTATACTTATCTGGCAGATTATTAAATAAAAAAGAAGTGAAGATGAAGAAGTTATTGTTTGTTTGTGCGCTGCTGGTGGGGTTTGTAACTCCTATCTTATCTGATACCCCTGAGAAGTTCTCTCCTGAGAAGTTTCAGGCTGAGATGGAGCAGTTTATAACACAGGAAGCAAAACTGACAAATGATGAGGCTTTGAAGTTCTTTCCTCTCCTGCGCGAAATGCATACAAAACAGCGGGTGGTCTATGATAAGATCAAAAATGAGTGTAGTAAAAGACCGTCAAACGAGGAAGAATGTAAGAAAATGGTACAGAAGCGTGATATCTATGAATTGGAATTGAAGACGATTCAGCAGACCTACCACAATAAATTCTTCAAGGTTCTTCAACCTTCAAAGGTTTTTGAGGCTATCATGGCGGAAGACCGTTTCCACCGCCGTGCGTTTAGGAATTGGAGCGGTTTCAGGAGACAGACGCCCAAACGTTAGGAGCCAATTTACCCGAGTTTTGATCCTTCGATGAGTTTTGGGCAAAGATGCTCAATCTCACATTTTTCACAATGCGGCTTCCGTGATGTGCATACATATCTGCCATGTAATAGTAACCAGTGGTGAGCATTGGGGATGTCTTGTGGAGGAATGTGCTTTGTCAAGGTATGTTCCACCTTCAGGGGAGTATTGTCCTGCCTGTCAACCAGACCTAAACGGTGTGCAACGCGATAGACATGTGTATCTACTGCGAGCGCCGATTTACCGAAAGCCACACTAAGGATGACATTCGATGTCTTCCGCCCTACACCTGGCAGATCCAGCAAGGCATTCATGTCGGAAGGTACTTCGCCGTTGTGCCTCTCAACCAGTACACGGGCCATCTCAACAAGATGGGAAGCCTTACTGTTCGGATATGATACACTACGGATATACTCAAAAATATCTTCGGGCTCTGCCTTGGCCATAGTCTTCGCATCAGGGAAATGACGGAACAGTTCTGGTGTTACCTGATTGATGCGCTTATCTGTACACTGCGCACTGAGGATTACGGCAACCAGTAGTTGGAATACGCTACCGAACTCCAGTTCTGTGTTTACATTCGGCATCTGCTCGCGGAAGTGTGCCAAAATCATCTTATATCGTTCTACTCTTTTCATTTGTCGGCAAATTGATAAATGGATTCTTTCTCTTCTTTAACGACGCTTGAACTCAAGGGTCTTTGGCAGTTTTTGCCATTTGCTGTTCTTCGGAACCTTGAGCGTACTTCCTTCTACTTGTTTAAGTACGTAAAGAGAGTCGTCTTTCACCGTCAATGTAGCGGTGAGGTCTTCACTGCCGTAGTCATTGATCATGGATATTTCGGCTGTGTGGTCCTTAACCTTGGCAGAGGTGATTAACCAGCAGAAGGAGTTGTTCTTCTTGCCGAGATAGCCTGGCAACTGGCCATATAGATCTTGTCCAGGTACGGTAATAGACTCATCGTAGAAGTCTATACGGAGATAGACTTCATATTCATTATTATACACATACGCGCGAAAGGGCTTGCTCTCATCCTGTGCCCTAAGGGTAAGGTTTGGAATCAAGAGTAACAATATGGCTAATAACCTCTTCATATTCATGCAATTTCCTTTTTGCTGACAAAGTTACTAATCTATATCATTATTTCTGAGAATTAACTAAAAATATTGGCTAAAAGGTTGTTGATTTTAGAAATTTTTAAGTAACTTTGCGGCCAATTAGTAGTAAAATGATGTCAAAAGAGTATTTGATGCCAGACTACATCTTTGAGTCAAGTTGGGAAGTCTGCAATAAAGTAGGGGGAATCTATACAGTCCTTTCGACACGTGCCAAGACCCTACAGGAGGCACTTCAGGATAAGATTGTTTTCATCGGTCCTGATTTTTGGAAAGAACAGGAGAGCCCTTATTTCAAAGAGGACAGGTCTCTCTTTGCCGATTGGCAAGGTGAGGCGAAAGAGCAGGGACTTAAGGTTAGGGTTGGCCGTTGGACTGTTCCTGGAGAACCCATTGCCATTCTGGTGGATTTCAATCAGTTCTTTGAAAAGAAGAATGAGATATATGGTTGGCTGTGGGAGCACTATGGCGTAGATTCGCTCCATGCCTATGGCGACTATGACGAAGCCTCGATGTTTTCATACGCTGCTGCTCTGGTGGTGGAGAGTTATTATAATTTCTATCTGGACAGTTCGAAGAAGGTGATTTATCATGCCAATGAGTGGATGTGCGGTTTGGGTGCACTGTATATCAATAACAAACTGCCGCAGATTGGTACTATCTTCACAACCCATGCCACGAGTATTGGTCGAAGCATTGCTGGTAATATGAAACCGCTCTATGATTATCTCTTTGCTTATAACGGTGACCAGATGGCTGGTGAACTCAATATGCAGAGCAAGCACTCTATTGAGAAACAGACCGCTCATTATGTGGATTGCTTCACTACTGTGAGCGACATTACGGCCAAAGAGTGCGTAGAACTGCTTGATAAACCTGTAGATGTAGTCCTGCCGAATGGTTTTGACAACAGTTTCGTACCGAGTGCCGCCACGTTTACCCGTAAACGCAAACTTGCCCGTCGTAAGATGTTGGATATCGCCAACGCCCTGTTGGGTGAGGATTTGGATGACGACACACTGCTCATCTCTACTTCGGGACGCTATGAGTTCCGCAACAAAGGTATTGATGTGTTCGTGGAGGCCATGAACCGTCTGCTGAGAGATCGCGACCTGAAGAAGAAGGTGGTGGCATTCATTGAAGTGCCCGGATGGGTAGGGGAGCCCCGCAAGGATTTGTCAGAGCGCTTGAAGAGTGGCAAGAAATACGACACGCCGCTGGATGTGCCTCAAGTGACGCATTGGCTCCATAACATGAGCCATGACAACGTGCTTGGCATGATGAAATACTACGATATGCATAACCGTAAGGATGAGAAGGTGAAAGTGATCTTCCTGCCCTGTTATCTTGATGGTAATGACGGTATTGTAAACTTGACGTATTACGACATCGTGCTGGGCAATGATCTCTGCATCTATCCATCGTACTATGAGCCGTGGGGTTATACCCCGTTGGAAGCCGTGGCTTTCAAGGTGCCCTGTATCACAACAGATCTGGCAGGTTTCGGCCTTTGGGCCAATACGGTGTTTGGACATCCAGGAACAATCGATGACGGTGTGAAGGTGATTCATCGTACAGACTATAACTACTCTGAGGTGGCTGACATCATTAAAGACACAGTTGCAGAGTACTCTGGTATGACGAAGAAACAGGTGGATGCATGTCGCAAGAATGCCGATGCCCTGTCGAAGAAGGCTCTCTGGAGTGAGTTTATCCAGTATTATTATAAGGCATACGACATGGCCTTGCGCAAGGCAGAAGCCAGAAAGAAGTGATAAGTTATAATATAAGCAAATTCAGATACAAAATTTGATAGAATATGAAAATTAAAGCAGATTATGCAAATGCTCCTCAGTGGAAGGAACTGATTGTGAAGCCGAGTCTTCCCGAGGAACTGAAGTGTTTGGACGAGGTTGCCCACAACATGTGGTGGGTATGGAACTACGAGGCACGTGACTTGTTTCGCGACCTCGACCCTGAACTTTACCATGATGTGAAGCACAATCCTGTGATGCTTCTTGAGCGGTTGAGTTATGAGCGTAAAGAAGAGATTGTCAAGGATAAGGCGCTGATGAAGCGTGTGAAGAGTGTCTATGACTTGTTCCGCAAGTATATGGATGTGAAACCCGATTCCAAGCGTCCGTCGGTGGCCTACTTCTGTATGGAGTATGGTATCCACTCTGCGCTGAAGATCTATAGCGGTGGTCTGGGGATGCTGGCAGGTGACTATGTGAAAGAGGCATCTGACTCTAATGTAGATATGTGTGCCGTAGGCTTCCTCTATCGTTTCGGCTATTTCACACAGAGCCTGTCGATGGACGGACAACAGATTGCCAACTACGAGAGCCAGAACTTCGGTTCACTGCCTATCGAACGTCAACTTGATAAGGACGGTAACCCGCTGGTGGTTGATGTGCCTTACACTAATTATATGGTGCATGCATACGTCTGGCGTGTAAACGTGGGTCGTGTGAAACTCTATCTGTTGGATACCGACAACGAGATGAACTCCGACTTCGACAAGCCCATCACCCACGCTCTGTATGGTGGTGACTGGGAGAACCGTCTGAAGCAGGAGATCCTGCTCGGTATCGGTGGTATGCTGTTGTTGAAGAAACTCGGTATCAAGAAGGACATCTACCACTGCAACGAGGGCCATGCTGCTCTTTGTAACCTGCAGCGCCTGTGTGATTATATTGACGAGGGCCTGTCATTCAACCAGGCATTGGAGTTGGTTCGTGCATCTGGTCTCTATACCGTACACACACCAGTACCTGCTGGTCATGACTATTTCGAGGAAGGTCTCTTTGGAAAGTACATGGGCGGCTATCCCCAGAAACTTGGCATCACTTGGGACGAGTTTATAGGCATGGGTCGTACAAATCCTGATGACCACGGTGAGAAGTTCTGTATGTCCACCTTCGCCTGCAACACCTGTCAGGAGGTCAATGGCGTATCGATGCTTCACGGCTGGGTTTCTCAGAAGATGTTCGCTCCCATCTGGAACGGCTACTATCCTGAGGAGAACCACGTGGGCTACGTTACCAATGGTGTGCACTTCCCCACTTGGTGTGCTACGGAGTGGCGTAAGGTCTATGCCAAGTATTTTGACGAGAAGCACCTGAGCGACCAGTCTAACGAGGAAATCTGGCATGGTATCTACGAGTGCCCTGATGAGGAGATTTGGGCTACCCGCAAGGCTCTGAAAAACAAACTCTTCGAGTATATCAAGGAACAGTTCCGTGAGACATGGTTGAAGAATCAGGGTGATCCTTCACGTGTGGTCAATCTCCTTGGAAAGTTCAATCCCGATGCACTGGTGATTGGTTTCTGCCGCCGTTTTGCCACCTATAAGCGTGCTCACCTGCTGTTTACAGATCTCGATCGTCTCAGCAAGATCGTGAACGATCCAGAGCATCCCGTTGTGTTCCTCTTTGCTGGTAAGGCACACCCCGCTGATGGCGCAGGACAGGGCCTCATCAAAAAGATCTTTGAAATCTCGCAGCGTCCTGAGTTCTTGGGTAAGGTTATTTTCCTTGAGGACTACGACTTCCTGCTGGCTCGTCGTCTGGTATCAGGTGTTGATATCTGGATGAACACGCCGACTCGTCCGCTTGAGGCATCAGGTACCTCTGGTGAGAAGGCAGAGATGAACGGTGTTGTGAACCTCTCCGTGAAGGACGGTTGGTGGCTGGATGGCTATCGCGAGGGTGCAGGATGGGCACTGACAGAGAAGCGTACCTATCAGAACCAGGGTTATCAGGATCAACTCGACGCTGCTACCATCTATAACCTGCTGGAGAATGAGATTGTTCCCCTCTATTATAATAAGGATAAGAAGGGTATCTCCAAGGGCTGGATTAAGGTCATCAAGAACTCTATCGCCCAGATTGCTCCTCACTATACGATGAAGCGTCAACTCGATGACTACTATGAGAAGTTCTATAACAAAGAGGCCAAGCGCTTCAAGGAGATCTCCAAGGACGGCTACCGTCTGGCTAAGGAGATTGCCCAATGGAAGGAGGCTGTGGCTGAGCGTTGGGATGCCATCAATGTGGTGTCTGCCGAGTGGGACTTCCCCGCTACAGGTGCTGAGGCTGGTCAGAAGTACACCCTGAAGGTGGTGATCAACGAGCAGGGACTCGACGATGCCATCGGCCTTGAGAAAGTGAATGTACTGATCAACAAGGATGGCGAAGAGAAGGTGTTCAGCGTGGAACCGCTGAAGGTGACTGGTCACGAGGGTAACAACTATACCTTCGAGGCTGAGTTGAAGCCCAAGCAGTTCGGACAGTACAAGAGCGCTTTGCGTATGTATCCGAAGAACAAGAACCTGCCTCACCGTCAGGACTTCTGCTACATCAAGTGGTTGGAGTTGCCTGCACTGAACTACTAAATTATAAAAAGCCCGGGTTCATTTGAACTCGGGCTTTTTATAATGCCTCATGATATATCGTCCTAATGGATTGTTGCTGTTGCGCTGTGCCGTATGGAGAATGCAGTCTGACATGCGCCGGTGAAGACTATCTACGGAATGCGTTTGTAGAACCTGTGTCTGACTGTCTTTTGCGGGTTTCTTCAGTATCAGGAAAATGTCATTTGCCAACAGTTGGACAGAGTCTGCGAGTCGCTGCCATTCGTTGTTGATGATCGTTCCGGAAACTCTGGAAAAGTCGGGCTGAGGGTTGATTTCTATAGTAATATTTCCAGATTCCAGGAAGAACACCACATCACAGTCTGGTTCATGTTTCACGTAAGTACGACATAGCATGATGGAATCCGTCTCACCTGTAAATAGGAATTTCCCATCTCTGATCACAGTCTGGGCCAGAAGGGACGGCTCTGGAGACTCCGTTGCCAGGCAAACGGTATCGCCTTCCTGAAAAGCCCGAGCAAAACCATTGATCTGATAAGAATTGGACTGGCACGCCAGCAAAAGACTTACTGCGGCCAGTCCATATAATAACCTGAATTTCATCTGCTTAAATAATATACAGATCGCTGATGCTCTTGTTGTCGATGACGCGACGGATAGCCTCGGCGAACATGTCGGCTACTGACAGTTGCTTCACCTTGGCGCAGCGCTGGGTGTAGGGGATGGAATCGGTGAAAACGATCTCTTCAAGGGCTGACTCCTGTACGCGGTCACTGGCAGGACCGCTCATCACGCAGTGACTGGCACAGGCACGCACTGTCTTGGCACCATGCTCCTTCATCAGGTCGGCAGCCTTGGTGATGGTTCCTGCTGTATCCACCATATCATCGATAATCACTACATTCTTGCCTTCCACCTCACCGATGATCTGCATGGTGGCCACCACATTGGCACGGGCGCGGGTTTTGTTGCAGAGCACGAGCGGACACCCGAAATACTTGGCGTATGTGTTGGCGCGCTTCGAACCGCCAACGTCAGGAGAGGCGATGACCAGATCGTCGAGATTCAGCGACTCCAGGTACGGGATGATCACATTCGAAGCATACAGATGGTCAACAGGCACATCAAAGAAACCCTGAATCTGGTCAGCATGCAGATCCATTGTGATCACGCGGTTCACACCAGCCGCACTCAGCAGATCAGCCACCAACTTGGCGCCGATGCTGACACGCGGTTTGTCCTTACGATCCTGACGGGCCCATCCGAAGTAAGGGATGACAGCATTGATGGTACGTGCAGAGGCACGCTTGGCGGCATCAATCATCAGCAGGAGTTCCATCAGATTGTCTGAGTTTGGGAATGTGCTCTGGACGAGGAAGATGTCACGACCGCGAATACTCTCTTCATAAGAGACGGCAAACTCACCATCAGAAAATTTGGTGATTTGTAACTGTCCTAACGGGCAGTCCAGACTTTGGCAGATTTTCTCAGCCAGGTATCTCGTTGCTGTACCGGAGAATACCATATAAGTGCTTTTCTCACTCATGTCCTTATGTATTTAATTTGTTCTACTCTATTGTCTTGCGCAGTTTCTCGAAATGACTCAGCAGTTCCTTGTAGTCGATCTCGTGATGGATGTTGAAGCGGTTCCACAGGTCGCCGCAGATCACCACACCGCCGAAGCCAAGATCCTTGGCATATTTGATATTGTCGATATTCATACCGCCCAGGGCATATACCTTCTTGTCGATGAGCCCCTGACGGGAGGCATCCTTCAATTCTGCCTCAGTAAACGACTGCTTCTCGCTATCCACGGTCTGACTGTCGAAGATAGACTGTAGGAACACGTAGTTGGAATGTTTCTTTGCCTCCTTAAGTTCACTAATAGCATGACAGGTACGGGTGATATTTCCACGATAGCCGACGGGGGGCTCCGTGCGGGCGTCGTCGATATGAATGCCGCGAAGACGGTATTCCTCTTTCAGGTAGAAATGCCCGTGCACCGTAATCTTGCTGGCCAGATTCTCGCCCAACAGTGTCAGCAGACGCTCGGAGTACATGGGTGACGATCCTGGCTTGCACAGGTGGAGATTCTCAAGACCCTCTTCGAAAAGGTTGACAAGAATCTTGTCTTCCTCAACGAAAAACGTCGGTTTGGTAATGACAATTAACTTCATTCCTTATCTCTTTTCTCTTTCTAATGTGCAAACTTACACAAAATTTTCGATATTCGCATGACTTTCAATAAAAAAATGGCGGTAGAGGTGCTTTTTTAAGAAAAATGTCGTAATTTTGCAGCCCGAAAGGAGGGGAATAGGTAAAAAAGTAAAAAGGTAAAAAAGTAAAAAGATGAAAGCATTTGTTTTTCCCGGACAGGGAGCACAGTTTGTAGGAATGGGTAAGGATCTGTATGATAACAACCCTCTTGCAAAGGAACTTTTCGAGAAGGCCAACGACATTCTCGGCTATCGCATCACGGACATCATGTTTGAGGGAACTGACGAGGAGTTGAAGCAGACGAAGGTGACTCAGCCTGCCGTATTCCTTCACAGTGTGATCTCTGCCCTCTGCATGGGTGAGGCCTTCGATCCTAAGATGACGGCTGGTCACTCTCTGGGTGAGTTCTCTGCCCTGACTGCTGCTGGTGCCCTGAGTTTTGAGGATGGACTGAAACTGGT
Organism: Prevotella sp.; assembly: GCA_017430675.1. The sequence continues at coordinate 9,156 of JAFRMM010000013.1, read as the reverse complement.
CTATGCCCGTGCCATGGCCATGCAGAAGGCCTGTGAGGCCCAGCCCTCCACGATGGCTGCCATCATCGCCCTGCCCGACGAGAAGGTCGAGGAGGTCTGCGCTGAGGTGAGCAAGCAGGGTAAGGGCGTCGTCGTTCCTGCCAACTATAACTGTCCTGGACAACTGGTGATCTCTGGTAATGTGGAGGCCATCGAGGAGGCTTGCGAGCAACTGAAGGCTGCTGGTGCCAAGCGTGCACTGGTGCTGAAGGTGGGTGGTGCTTTCCACTCTCCGCTGATGCAGCCCGCCAAGGACGAACTCCAGGCTGCCATCGAGCAGACGGAGATCAAGACGCCGAAGTGTCCTGTCTATCAGAATGTGGACGCCAAGCCCCACACTGATCCTGCAGAGATCAAGGCTAACCTCATTGCCCAGTTGACAAGCAGTGTCCGTTGGACGCAGAGCGTACAGAATATGATTGCCGATGGTGCAGATGACTTCACAGAGTGTGGACCTGGTAAGGCCCTTCAGGGAATGATTGTCAAGATCAATAAGGAAGTTTCTGCTCATGGCATCGAGTAAGATTATTATCTATCAGATTTTCACCCGTCTCTACGGCAATCGCAATACCACCCGCAAGGAGAATGGTTCGATAGAAGAGAACGGATGTGGAAAGATGAACGACTTCACGCCCAGCGCCCTGAAGAAAATCAGGGAGATGGGCGTGAGCCATATCTGGTTTACAGGCATCATCCGCCACGCCACGCAGACGGACTATTCCACCTACGGCATCCCCAAGAACCATCCTGCCATCGTCAAAGGTAAGGCTGGCTCTCCCTACGCCATTACGGACTATTATGACGTGGATCCTGACCTCGCAGTCGATGTGGAGAAGCGTATGCAGGAGTTCGAGGCATTGGTGGAGCGTACCCACAAGGCTGGCATGAAAGTGATCATCGACTTCGTGCCCAACCACGTGGCGCGTCAGTATCACTCTATCTGCAAGCCCGAGGGCGTGAAGGATCTGGGCGAGGAGGATCATCCTGATCATGGGTTTGACCCCAAGAACAATTTCTACTATTGTCCGGGAGAGCGCTTCACGCCTTACTTCGACCTCTATCATGGTGAGGCGGAGCCGTATATCGAGGAACCTGCCAAGGCCACTGGCAACGATTGTTTCCACAATGCCCCAGGCATGAACGACTGGTACGAGACGGTGAAGTTGAACTACGGTCTCGACTACTATGCTGGCAGGGTAGGGCACTTCAAGCCCATCCCCGACACATGGGGTAAGATGACGGATATCCTGCTCTTCTGGGCTCGTAAGGGTGTCGATGGCTTCCGTTGCGATATGGCCGAGATGGTGCCGGCTGAGTTTTGGCACTGGGCCACGGACAAGGTGAAGTTCGTCCATCCTAACCTCATCTTCATCGGCGAGGTCTATAATCCTGCGGAGTACCGCAATTATCTGGGCGCTGGCTTCGACTATCTCTATGACAAGGTGGGCATGTACGATACGCTGCGCGAAGTGATGCGTGGCAATCTCTCCACCCAGACCATCACCGCCGCCTGGCAGCAGACGGATGATATCCGCGACCACATGCTCTACTTCCTCGAGAACCACGATGAACAGCGCATAGCCAGCAGTTTCTTCGCTGGTAATGCTCGCCGGGGCATCCCAGGACTCGTCGTCTCAGCCCTGCTGCAGCAGAACCCGCTGATGATCTACTTCGGTCAGGAGTATGGCGAGCGGGGGATGGACAAGGAAGGCTTCAGCGGTAACGACGGGCGTACCACGATCTTCGACTACTGGAGCGTGGATACCCTCGTGCGGGCTGCTGGGCGCAGACTCACGAAGGACGAGAAAGCCTTGAAGGATATATATAATAAGGTGATGAACATTGCCTGTACGGAGAAGGCTGTCGCCGAAGGCATCTCCTTCGACCTCATGTACGTGAATGGGCAGTATCAACGTCAGTATGCCTTCATGCGCAAGGCCGGATCAGAGGTGCTGCTGGTAGTGGCTAACTTCGATGATCTTCCCACCACGATGGATGTCACCATTCCTGCCCACGCTTTCGACTACCTGAAACTCAGGGAGCGCAAGAGCGTGACGGCTGTCGATCTGTTCACGGGCAAGGAGATCAAGCGCACGCTGACGCGCGACTGTTACGTCTCTGTCGATCTCGAACCTTTAGGTGCTGTCATCCTGAAGTTCAAGGCATAAGAATTCAAGGTATAAGAAAAAGGGCGGTCATCCTCGATCGCCCTTCTTTGATTGTCTTACCTTTGATTGTTTTACATCTTGCTGATGCTTCCAATACCAGTTCTCTTGTTATCCTGATGCTTGGGATTGCCGCTGTATCGGAGTGATCCCACGCCAGAAACCCTGCCCTCTATCTCCTCGCTGGCGTTGCACTCTATGCTGCCCACGCCTGAAACACTGGCTTTTACGTTCAGTGCTTTCAGTCCTTCTGCGCGAATGCTGCCCACGCCGCTGCAAGTCAGGTAGGCATCGTCGGTAATGCCGCTTATCTTGATGTCGCCAACTCCACTATTCACAATCTCAATCTGGTCTGTGTCCAGACTGTCCATCGAGATGCTTGCAGCCCCTCGGTTTTCGATCCTTACCAGGTCACTGGTATAAACCTTGATCTTCACATTCTTGGTGTGTATGTTGATGCCTTTCTTGGCGAAGCTGATATCCAGTTCCTTGCCGTCGCTATCAAACTTATATAGTTCAATATAGTTGTCAGGAGCGGTCAACTCTACCACGCCGTTTCTCGTTTCGCTCTGTACCAGTTCCACTTGTCCCACGCCGTTCATCTTCACTTCCTCAAACGGGGTCAGCTTGTACTCTTTGGTCACAACTTTGTCACTGGCTTCAATCAGGTCGGTACTCCATCCCTTTAAGTTCATTCTGCATGATGTCAGTACAATCACTGTGCATGCCATCAGTAATACTGCTTTTCTCATACTCATTTCTTTTTATTGGTTTTACTTTGTCTGTTAGACGTGTCAAAACCCAAAAAAGTTGCATAAAGTTTGGAAATATCAGATATATTCCATATATTTGCAATCGAATTGCAGTAATATAACAAAATATGTGTACAGTAACATTGTCATACGATCAGAACAATGCCCTTGCCCGTCGCAAGTTGGCCGCTTTGCTCGCTACAGGTCTGTTCTCTCAGCAGGCTACTGACTACATAGAGCCTACACCAGAGGAAGTTCAGGCCCACCGTCAGGAGATGGAGGTGTTCTTGGAGAACTCCAAGAAGAGTATGTCAAATATCATTGCACGCTATCTATGAAATACCATCAGAGAGACCTTGTAGAGGTTAATTTCCTGTTTCCTGACGGCACATACAAGCCTCATCCTGCCATCATTGTTTCCAATGACGTGCTTCAAGAAGATGAGGACGGATTATTGTATTTGGTTCTGATTACATCGAACGACAAGATTAATCCACAATATTCTTATCCTTTATCCGACGACATGTTGATAGGTCACTCGTTTGCTAAGCCAAGCCTTGTTAAGTGTCAGATCATTGCTGGTTATGTTGAACGTGATATTTACCGTCGGTTTGGATCAATAAAAGAGAAATATTTCAATGAAATTGTAGATAAGACCATTGCGTCGATTTTTTAATCTAAAATAATGTAGAACCCTAAAACAAACTGCGTATGGTAACATAGCAAAGACAAAAGAACATATACGTTGAAGCGTCCGCTGAATCTTGTTATCTGAAATCGCCAATTTCAATAGCACACAAGAGTAAAGTTGACGGTTCGCGCCTGATGGCGTGGGCCTTTACTCGTTTAGGTGTGCGAGGTGTTTGGCGATACCCAGATAACGTAAGCGAAGTAATTGCTCACGTTTCTTTTTTGTGTCTTTATAACTAGAATTATTAACTCCTAAACTATATAAACAATGAAAAAGCAAATTCTATTACTCTTATTGATGCTGTTACCAATGATGGCGAGTAGCCAGACGGCAATTTCTGGTATTTACTATTATCTTTATGATGGAGGCGATGCATCAACTGCGTGTGTGACGTCAAATCCCAGCAAGTATTCTGGTGATGTCGTAATTCCCAAATCTGTAACCTATAATGATGTAACGTATAGCGTTGTAGGTATTGAATACCAGGCGTTCTTTGAATGTACAGAACTCACGTCTGTGACTATTCCGGACGGTGTGACGAGCATTGGCGAATATGCTTTCTCTGGTTGCAGTGCTCTTACATCTGTGACTATAGGTAACGGTGTGACTTACATTGATAGTGATGCGTTTTTGGATTGTAATGCCTTAAGTGCAGTTTATATTTCAGATTTGGAAGCATGGTGTAAAATAACCTTTTATTTTAATGGTTGGAGCTCGACTTTTTCATCAAATCCCCTCGCCTTTGCAAATCATTTGTATCTAAATGACAAGGAGATAAAAGACCTGGTTATTCCTGACGGCGTAACCGAAATAAAAGACTATGCCTTTTTTGGTTGTTCCGCTATAACGTCAGTTTCTATTCCGAGTAGTGTAACTTCTATCGGATATAGAGCCTTTTATGGATGCGACTTAACCGCTGTTCAAGTAACTGATATAGGGGCATGGTGTAATATCACGTTTAACCGATCTGATAATAACCCACTTAGCATTGCTCAGCATCTGTTTGTGAACGGTGAAGAAGTCGTAGATTTAGAAATACCAGAAGGAATAACTACTATCAATCCTTATGTTTTTGCTTATTGCAAAGGTATAAAGTCTGTAAAGATTCCTAATAGTGTGACAAATATCAAGTATGGTGCTTTCGCAGAGTGTGAAGCATTAAGTGCTGTGCATGTGTCCGATATTGGAGCATGGTGCAATATCACGTTTGGTGATGACGAGAAAGGTCGTGGAGGGTACGAAAATCCTCTTAAACTGGCTCATCACCTCTTTTTAAATGGTGAAGAAGTTAGGGATCTGGTTATTCCCAGCACAGTAACTACTATTAGTGATGGACTTTTCACAGGATGTGGTGAATTGACATCTGTGAAGATCGAAGAGGGAGTGACATCTATTGGAAGTAGTGCATTCAGTGGTTGCGCAAATATAAAAACAGTGGAGATTCCCAATAGTGTGACAGAGATTGGCGGTGCTGCCTTTTTAGACTGTAAAGCCATAACTACAGTATCATTAGGTAGTGGCGTAACTTCCATAGGCGAAAGCGCTTTTGGCGGATGTAGCGGATTAGTAACTATAACTATACCCAACGGAGTAAAGATTATCGAGAGTTCAACATTCGATGGATGCACGAGTCTTTTGTCTGTCACGATTCCTGAAGGAGTTGAGGAAATCGGTTCTAATGCTTTTTACAACTGTCAAAGTATGTCTAAAGTGGTTATTCCAGAAGGGGTCACGATTATCGGATTGAGCGCTTTTAGAGACTGTCAAAACATGTCGTCTTTGTCATTACCCCAAAGTTTAAAAACCATAGAATCTGAAGCATTTTATGAATGCTATCAAATTCAGGAGGTAAAGTTATCCGATTTGGCTGCATGGTGTAATATATCACTTGGTTCGAATTCTAATCCACTTGCCCTTACACAGCACGTCTATGTGAACGATAAAGAGATTAATGATCTTGTTATACCTGAAGGGGTGACTTCTATTAGTAATAATGCTTTCTCAAGTTGTGGTTGGATAACATCATTGACTATTCCTGATGGTTTCACAACGATAAACCAAAGTTCATTTTCGGGTTGTACAGGATTAACTTCAGTTTCTCTTCCCAACAGTCTGACCACTATCGAGAGTAACGCATTTGGATGGTGTTCAGCATTGACATCTCTGAATATCCCCAACAGCGTTACCAGCATCGGTGAGTACGCATTCCTAGGGTGTAGTTCCCTTACATCTTTGGTAATACCCAATAGTATTACAGATATTAATGAATACTCATTCAGCGAGTGCTACGGTTTAACATCGCTGTCATTACCAGAAAGTGTAACAACCATCAAGGGCAATGCCTTTTCTTATTGCCAGAACCTCGAAAGTCTAATCATACCTTCGAAGGTAGAATATATCTATCAGCAAGCCTTTGCTGAGTGTGGCAATCTGAAGAGCGTGAAGTCGTTGGCTGCTACTCCGCCGTTCCTCTACGATAATTCATTCTCAAACTACGAGATTCCGCTATATGTGCCAGAGGGTTGCAGGGATGCTTACTTAGATCAGTCACCATGGAACAAGTTCAAGGAGATCCTTTCGGGTTCGGATACTAAATATACGCTGACCTACAAGGTGGATGGCGAAGTATATACGATGTATAAATTAGTGGAAGGTGCTGTGATTACACCAGAGGCAGAGCCCACGAAGGATGGCTATGAGTTCTCTGGTTGGAGTAAGATTCCTGAGACGATGCCAGCGGAAGATGTGATAGTGACGGGTTCATTTAAACTCATTACTAATGAGGATGTCATCACTATTAAGGATACTGGTAAGGGCACATGGTGCAGTAAATATGATCTTGACTTTACAGACGTGGAGGGCATCAAGGCCTACACAGCAACTGGTTATGATGATGATGGAAAGACGATCTGGTTGTCACGCGTCATGAGAGTACCAGCAGGAACAGGCATCATGGTGAAGGGTGATGCTGGCGAGTATAAGATTCCTCACGCTAAAGTGAAAGCCTACTATGTAAACATGTTCAAGGGTAACTACGGTTCATCTATCACTATTAATGAGACCGATGGCGAGTGGACTAACTACTACATGAGCAATGGCCAGTTTGTGAGCGTTAAGAATACTGCCACAATCGGTACCAACAGGTGCTACTTACAGTTGCCCACCACTGTCTTTGCTGGCACGCGCTCCATTGAGGTCGTATATGATGACGAGGGGACGACGGGAGTCAAGGACAATAACCGTGAAACAATAACCAATAACCGTGACGACCAGTGGTTTACTCTTGGCGGCCAGCGCATTAGTAAGCCCACGAAGAAGGGCCTCTATATCCATAGTGGCAAGAAGGTCGTCATTCGATGAGTGCTCACAGCGCGCCTGGCACTATGTTATGCGAATAAGACAGCAATCCCTGATGAGCGTTGACTCGTCAGGGATTGCCGTATCTACTATAGGAAAATGGTCATGAATACTGGCAAGAGTGTTGTTGCCTCGTCTTTCCTAAGGTCTTTGGTATAAATAAGGTAACGGTTGCTGATTCGATCTAAGAATTTTATGCAGAAGGCGTCAAGAGAGGCATGAGTCTTATAGCCGGAAGATTTTACCTCAATTGGCCATATCTTACTGCCCCGTGATAGCAGGAAGTCAACCTCATAGTTATGGTTACTGTTTTCCATTGGCCATGTATGGTAGAAAAGTTTGTTCCCTGTTGCCGTAAGCATCTGGGCTACGATGTTTTCATAGACATAGCCGAGGTTGGCGGAGAGTTTGTCAGAAAGGAGTTTCTGATAGATGATGTTCTCCGTTACATCCTTGTCCCAGAATGCGAGCGTAATGAACAATCCCGTATCGCCCACGAACATCTTGTATTGGTCTTTATCGCTGTTGAGTGAAAAACCTACATTGGGGTCATTGGAGTGATAGGAGAAGTTGACCACCATACTGTCCTTCATGGCATTAAGCACCTCCGAAAGATTCTTGCGCTCACTGTCGGAGAGGACACTGCTCACCTGATAGCGTGATGCATTCTTGCTAAGTTCGGATGGAATGGCCTGGAACAGTTGGGATGCACGTCCTGAAGGGTCAATCTTAAGAAAGTCGTCGAAGTATAGGTCTATAATCTCACGTTTGACTGTATCAACCTTGCTGAGATTGTTGGTGTCAAGATATTCGTTTACAGCCTGTGGCATTCCACCAACAAGCATATACAGACGGAAATCGCGCATGGATTTACGAAAAGCCTGTCCAAGTGGCATCTGCTTATCAAAGAACTGACGGAGAAGCGGAACTGTTGCCTTGTCACCCAAAGCCCAACGGAATTCCTCATAATCCATCGGGAACATGTCGATACGGGTTTCTTCGCTGGGAATAATGATTCCCTCGGTATTCTTGCGGATGGAGATAAGTGAACCAGTCTCTATATAGTCATAGCGGTGATCTTTCACAAGTTGTTTGATGGCTTGTCTTGCAAGAGGACACTTTTGAACTTCGTCGAAGATGATAACAGAACGGCGTTCCTGAAGAATTACGTTATAAATAGCCTGCAAACGCAAGAAAATATAGTCAAGATCCATCAGGTCGTTGAATAGCGATTTAACCTCTTCCGAGGCTCTTGAAAAATCTATGAGCATATATGTTTCATACTCCTTCCGCGCAAATTCCTCCACAATGGTGGACTTGCCTACCCGTCGGGCACCCTTGACCAGAAGTGCGGTCTTGCCGTCACGTTCCTGCTTCCATTGGAGCATCCGGTCGTAGATCTTCCGTTTGAAAATCCTTATATCCGACATGTTATACCTATGTTTTGGGTACAAAATTAAGCATAATTTCCAAAATCCCCAAATTTTATTGTGGCAAATGTTCCAAAATCCCCGAATTTTATTGGTTCAAATGTTCCAGAATCCCCAAATTCTCTACAGGGACGACGGGATAGTTTCAATGGACATGGATAATGGATAAAGTTAGCATAATGGACGGAGCACAGCGGTTCCTGACCCCGTTGTGTACGTTGTGTACTTTCCCAGGAGGCTGTCGGGTAGTAATTTGACAATTGTCAAACGATCATTTGACAATTGTCGGACGATTGTCTGACAACTGTCAAATTGCCGGGTGATGGCTCTGGAGGAAAGGCCCTCAGCACTCTGTGACTGCCTGTGAATACGTCAGAAACGCCTTTCAGCCGTACTGGCTGATAATTAATAAGTTGGGTCCTGGCTGAAAGGTAAATGAATTTCAGAAAAACAATTATAACACACGAGTCTGGAAGTTTTTGGAGGAATACTTTGGCGTGTCAGAAATATGTTGTATATTTGCAATCGAAAAATGATGATGATTTCCAGAGTACCTGATGAAGAAGTTCTTTCGTAGTATCTGCATATTATATTTCCTACAGGCATGCTGTCTCCCCTTGTCGGCACAGTATGTGGGAAAGGATGTTGCCTTAGGGAAAGCCAATGCTTTTCTTAACAGGTCGGGGAAATCGCGCGCCGTGGATGATCCGTCAAGTGCCCGA